>DASWTQ010000143.1:0-16159 GCA_036402055.1 Herpetosiphonaceae bacterium | reverse complement strand
GCAAAGCTAATTAAACCTTCTTTAAGGTTTGCCAGTATAATTGAGCAGGAAGCAGCTGGAACATAAAGGGCACTTATGGAAGCACAATCCCCGCCAGACGTACGCATCCTGGTTGTGGATGATGAGCCGACGATCACGGAGTTTCTAGAGATCGGCCTGACCTACGAAGGCTATACGGTCGAAACCGTGGCCGATGGAACGGAGGCCATCGCGCGCGCGCGGACGTTCCAGCCCGCCCTGGTTGTCCTCGATCTTATGCTGCCTGGCATCGACGGCCTGGAAGTGTGTCGCCGGCTGCACATGGAGAGCGATGTCGCCATTCTGATGCTGACGGCGCGCGGCGAGCTGGACGATCGTGTCAACGGCCTGGAAATGGGCGCCGACGATTATCTGGTCAAGCCGTTCAAATTCAAAGAGCTTCTGGCGCGCATTCGTGCGATTCTGCGGCGGCGACGGATTGCGGTTCCGCACGTGCTCCAGCTTGGCGATCTGCGCCTGGATCGTGATAGCCGGGAGGTTAGCCTCGCAGCCACGCCGGTCCATCTGACACCACGCGAGTTTGATCTGCTTGAGCTGCTGCTGCTCCATCCGCGCCAGGTGTTGACGCGCGAGGCGATTCTTAACCGTGTGTGGGGCCATACCTACATCGGCGATACGAATGTGGTCGAGGCGCACATCAGCGCTCTCCGCGACAAGCTGGGCGATCGCAACCGCGAGCGAATCCAGACAGTTCGCGGCGTCGGCTATGTTCTGCGGGGCTGAGCATGCGAGCATGGAAGAAACTTTCCTTGCGCTATCAGCTCGCGCTGGTCGTCGGCGCGCTGCTCAGCGGGCTGCTTGTCACATTCAGCATCGTGCTGTATCTATCGGTGCAGCAGTTTCTTTTCTGGCAAACCGCTAACCAGCTGACGACCAGCGCTACCACGGCTGTCAGCGAGATCTTACCCAAAATCCAGGTCGAGCCCGCGACGATCGCCTCATCCGAGGTCATTTCGGCTACGACGCCGATCACCGATCTCCAGGCGCTGGCGGGAACGCTGGCCGATAGCAGGACAAGTGTGATTGTTCGTGCTCCCGACGGTACGGCGCTGGTGCAGGAGCTGCCTTCCGGCACGACGATCGTCACGAGCGAGAGCGGGCTCGCGCCGGCTGCCAGCGAGCTGACACGTGCTCCCGGTACCGGCGCGGGCGCTACGGCCCCATCGGTTGTGGTAGGTGGTGAGCCGCGCCAGGTCTCGGTGTTCGTGCCGCTCTTCGATCGGCAGGGAACCTGGATCGGTACGCTGCAAGTAGCTACGCCCGCCGAGCCGCTCGACGCAGTCCTGGCTCGATTATTCCAGTACCTGGTCCTGGGAACGTTTGTAACGGTTCTCGGGGGCATGGCTTTATCGGTGTTCGCCAGCGCGCGGATGCTGCGACCGTTGAACAAGCTGGTGGCGGCCAGCGCGGCGGTAGCCGACGGCGATCTGACGACTCGCGTGCATCTGCCGCACGCTAACGAGATCGGCAAGTTGGGCAACGCCTTCGACGAGATGATCGCGCGCATGGCCGAAAGCTGGGAGCGGCAGCAGCGGTTTGTGGCCGACGCTGCTCATGAGCTGCGTACGCCGCTCACCGCGATCAGCGGCAGCATCGAGATGCTTCAGATCGGCGCGGTCGATCACCAGCCTGAGCGGCGGCAGCGGCTGCTCGACAGCGTGAGCCAGGAGCTTGATCGCATGGGTCGTCTCGTGCATGATTTATTGCTGCTGAGCCAGCTAGACTCCCACTCTCCGCCGGTGCACGAGCCGTTCGACCTGCGACCGCTGCTGGTTAACGTGGTGGAGCAATGCCGGATCGTCGCGCCAAACCACCAGTTTGTCCTCGATCTGCCTGATGCGCTGCCCGTGCTCGGTAACGCCGACCAGCTGCGCCAGGTGTTTCTCAATCTTCTGACCAATGCCCACACTTATACGCCGCTCAATGGCACGATCACCGTCGTCGGACGTGCGGATCGCGCTGTGACGGTCAAGGTTGCGGATACGGGTATCGGGATTCCCGGCGAGGACTTGCCGCATGTGTGGGAGCGCTTGTATCGCGTAGATCGGTCGCGGGTACGTCGCACCGGCGGCTCTGGGCTCGGGCTGTCGATCGTTCAAACGCTGGTTGCGGCTCACAACGGATCGGTTGATATAACAAGCGAGGTCGGCAAGGGAACAACGGTTGTTGTCACGCTTCCAAGAAATCGAGCGTTTGTCCAGGAAGCTGCAAATCCTTCAGGAAATCTTTAGAAAAGGTCTGTTATCAATCCAGAGTAGGTTGGTATCATCGATTCCAAGACGTACCACCAAGGGCGTCAAGAGATCGTAGGAGGATACCATGAAACGACAAGCTCTTGCATTAGTCGCCGGCGCTGCGCTGGTGGCAGGTCTTATAGGGGCAAACTTCGGCGTCGCACAGGCGAATGCTGACAGCACCGCAGCGGCACCACAGAAGGTAGCCTGCGCCACAGCGAATGGCGCAGAGCAGGCCGTGGTGCGAGCCAAGGCGCCAGCGCCCGCTAATGCGGAGGTGGCCTGCGCCGCAGCGGATGGAGCCGAGCAGGTAGGAGCGCCGGCCGAAGGTCTCGAACAGCCTGCGTCGCCCGATGGAGGGAAGGCCGGTGAAGTCACGTCGGCCGCTGCGCCTGCGGGCATTAGCCGAGCGTCCAGCCCCAAAGCGGCGGATGGGCAGATCGCGCCGGCAATCGTGCCCTCGGACGACGCGACAACTGTCGATGTGAGCCGGTAACATCGTACATGTGCGGCGGCGCCTCGTGCGCCGCTGTGCTTCTTGGCTATGATCGCACCTCAGGTGCTGTATTACCGTTTAACCTTGGCGATCACAGTCTATAGTCACTTCCATCAACGATGCGGTCTAAGCAGCTTGCCTGTACAGCGCTCACCGGCAGTAGCGACAATACCACTTTCCCCACAAGTTTCAGGCAGATGAGCTGTGCTGCCGGCACGCTCTGTATGAGATAGAAAAAGTCGATTCAGGAGTGTTGATATGCGCCCAGCACATAGAGCAGAAAGGATGCACCATCGATGAGACCCGCGTCGCTATTTCGACGGAAGGAGCGCAGAGTGTCAGAGGAACCATCTTCGCGACGTGCGCGCCGGCGACCACCTGTATTTAAAATACTGCTGATGCTCGTCGTCTTAGGGGCGCTGGGAGCGGGATATTTCTTTTGGAACAGCTGGTCAAGCACGCCCACTACTCCAGCTCTGGTCGCGGTTCCGGTTACTCGTGGCGATCTGGACATCCTGGTCGAGAGCAGCGGCACTGCGAAAGCCGCCCAAAGCATGAATCTGCAATTTCAGGCGACCGGGAAGGTGCGTGAGGTATTGGTCAAGCCCGGCGACCGCGTCAAATCCGGCCAGCAGCTGGCGCGAGTTGACGATCGCGAGCTGGTTCTCCAGGTGCAACAGACTGAGGCCAACCTGAAGACGGCTGAGGCCGCGCTCGAAAAGGCGCTGGATGGCTCGGCGACGCCCCAGGATCTGGAGCAGGCAGCGGCGAACCTGCGCGCGGCGCAGGCGCAGCTGGATGGCACACGTACGGGCAAGGCGACGGCGGCCGATATACGTCAGGCGGAGGCGAACCTGCGCGCGGCGCAGGCGCAGCTTGAGAGTACGCGCACGGGCAAGGCGACGGCGGCCGATATACGACAGGCGGAGGCGAACCTGCGCGCAGCCGAGGCTCGCCTGGATGCCGTGCGGCAGCCATCCTCCGACAAGGTTAGTGCCGCAGAGCTGGCTCTGACCCAGGCGCAGCTTAATCTGGAGACTACCCGCAATACGCTTTCTGCCGACAAGACCAACGCTCAGCTCCGGCTCCAGCAGGCGGCAGATGCGCTGATCAAAGCGCAGTCTGCCTACTCGACTGCGAAGTGGAACTGGGAGTTCGTCGAGAGGACGGGCGCCGATCCCAACAATCCTACAACAGTGGGCGAGGATGGACAGCCGAAGCCCAACAAGCTGAGCGACGCGCAGCGACAGCAATACTACGACGTTTTTGTGCAGGCTGAGGCGACCATGCGCAGCGCTGAGGCTGATGTGACGCAGGCGCAGGTCAACTATGATGCCGCACGGCAGAAGGAAGTCGTCGGTGTGCAGGAGGCCGAGGCGCAGGTTGCCAACGCTCAGAAGCAGCTAGATGCCGTGAAGAATCCCGATCAGAGCCAGATCGCCGAGGCACAGGCACAGGTGGACCAGGCGCGCGCAGCGCTCGACAAGCTGCGTGAGGGCGGCTCACGCTCGGAGATCGCCGCAGCGCAGGCACAGGTCGATCAGGCGCGCGCAGCGCTCGACAAGCTGCGTGAAGGCGGCACGCGATCGGAGATCGCTGGCGCGCAGGCGCAGGTCGATCAGGCCCAGGCGCAGCTCGAAGAGTTAACCGCGCCGATGGCCAAGTCAGACGTTAAGACCGCTGAGGCGACCGTGGCTCAGGCCCAGGCCCAGATCGCCGCTGCCAAGCTTAAGCTTGCCAACGCGACACTGACCGCGCCGTTCGAGGGGACGATCGCGACGGTCGATATTATTCCCGGAAGTATCGTGGATGCGGCTGGCGCCGCAATGACGATCATCGACACGTCGTCGATGCATCTTGACGTCAAGCTGAGCGAGGTCGATGTGGCGCGCGTCAAGACGGGCCAGGACGTGAATATCACCTTCTATGCAATCTCCACAGAGAAAACCTTTAGCGGCAAGGTTTTGTCGGTGGCACCAACGGCGACGGAGCAGCAGAACGTTGTTACCTACCTGGTGCGGGTGCAGTTCGATCCCGGCCAGGAGCCTGTGAAGGTCGGCATGACGGCTGGTGTCGCGATTGTGGTCGATCACCGCGATGATGTGATCCTGGTGCCGAGCAACGCGATCAAGACCCAGGGCGGCACGAAGACCGTGCAGGTGCTCTACGGCGCGAATAAGACGCCCGTGACGGTGCATGTCGAGACAGGCGCCACCAACGGGTCGATGACTGAGATCGTGCGCTGCCTCGATACCGGCAATCAATGTTTGAAAGAAGGCGATCAGCTCGGGGTTGCGCCGAGTGGTGCTGCCACCGAGGGCGGCCCTGAAGAGCCAGGGATCGCTCCTGCGGGGCCGATTCGTCCCATCGAAGGCGGCGGTCCTCCGCCTCCAGGCCAGGCGATTCCCGTGCGCTGATCCCGCAGCGTGCAGAGCTAAGGAGTGGATAGTGAGCGTGCATAAGCAAAGCTTGCCGGCTGTGCAGCAGAATGACAGCGCGCCGGCGGTATTGCAGACGAGAGGTATCAGCCTGCTCGAAAGCTTCCGCATCGCCGTCGATACCCTGATGGCCAGCAAGCTGCGCACCTTCTTGACGATGCTCGGGATCATCATTGGCGTGGCAGCAGTGGTGGCGCTGCTGGCGCTCGGCCGTGGCGCCCAGGAGCAGATCGCAGAGTCGATCACCTCCAACGGCGCTAACCTGCTGACTGTCGTCCCTGGCTCGCTCCGCGCCGGAGGTTTCAGCCAATCCGGCGGCGAAACCCAGTCGTTGAACATGGGCGATGTAACGGCGCTGGCTGATCCGAGTAACGTGCCTGATGCTGTGCTCGTCTCGCCGGAGTTTACAGGTTTCGGCACGATCGTGGCCGGCTCCAAGAATACATCGGCTGCGGTCTTAGGGATCACTCCGACGTATCTTCAGATCCACAATCATTCGCTGACCTCAGGCGAGTTTATCAACGCCATGCACCAGCAAGGGATGATGAGCGTCGCGGTGCTCGGCTCACGCATGGCGACAACGCTCTTTCCGGATCAAGACCCGATCGGGAAGACGATCGTGATCAACCAGCAGTACTTTCGCGTGATCGGCGTGCTCGGCTCAAAGGGCGGTGATGCGATGGTCTCGACCGACGATAGCATCATGATCCCGATCACCACGGCCCAGCTCAAGCTGTTCGTCGGCGAGGGTGGCTTTGGCCCGAAAGCGCCGGTGCATGTTATTACCGTGCAGGCTCGCGACGCAGACAGCACAACGCAGGTGATTGCACAGATCGGCGCGACGCTACGCAATCGTCATCGCCTGCCTGCTACCGGAGACGGCGATGATTTCACCGTCAACAACCAGCAGGATGTTATCGACACGCTCACGCAATCGCAGCGCACCCTGACGCTGTATCTGGGGGCGATCGCGGCGATCTCGCTGATGGTTGGCGGCATCGGGATTATGAATATCATGCTGGTCTCGGTGCACCAGCGCACGCGCGAGATCGGCGTTCGCAAGGCGATTGGTGCTCGTGAGCGAGATATTCTGACCCAATTCCTGATCGAGGCGCTGGCGCTGAGCACGAGCGGCGGGCTGCTGGGCCTCCTCATCGGCATCGCGATCGCAGTCGGCGCGCAGCAGACCGGCCAGGCACGCGCGACGGTCACGGTTGGGTCAGGAGTGCTGGCAGTCAGCGTTGCGATGGCGATCGGCCTCTTCTTCGGTATTGAGCCGGCTCGTCGGGCCGCGCAGCTTGATCCGATCGAAGCGCTGCGCTACGAGTAAAAGGGATGGGAGCGGGAGGAAGCGAGCATTTTCCCTCCAGCGCTCTGCTTCCATAGATTCGTTCAGTAAATCAACAGTGTATTCTAGACCTGAAGGAGCTACCTAATGACGAAGCGTTTACACATTCTGATTGCCCTGGTTTTGTCGCTGGGACTGAGCGCCTGCGGCATGCCCGGTGGGAGTACAGGCGGGGAGCAAGATCAGCAGCAAGCACGGGAAGAGTTCCTGACTGAGCGAGGCGGAACGGCTGTGGCGGGCGGGCCATCCGAGAATACGCCTCTGGCCGGAACCGTCGAGCGCGTGGATGGGCAGACGATTGTTATGAAAAATATGGAGGATAATAACAAGGAGCTGATGATCCAGCTCACCGGCGATACCAAGATTCAACAGGATATGCAGATCAAGCCGAGCGATATTAAGGTTGGCGATGCCATCACCGCGTTTGGCATGAAAAATGGCGATGTCATCCAGGCAGACATTGTGCAGATAGGCACTGACGACATGATGGGCGGCGAAGGTGTCACTATTGAATCCGGCACATCCGCTGGCGCTGAAGGGAGTGTGGAGGCCAGCGAAGGAGTAGGCGCAGCGCCCGCTCCAGGTGGCGGCGCCGATATGCCGGGTGGCGCTCAGCCCCAACAGGTGACTGGAACGGTCGAGAGCGTCGAGGGCACCAAAATCGTGGTGAAGCAATCCGATGGTAGTCTTGCTACGATTGAGAGCACCTCTGCCACCGAGATTCACAAGCAAGGCGAGGCCAAAGTTACCGATATTCAGGCCGGGTCCATGATTATGGTGTCTGGCGTTCGGGACGGCGATACCTTTCAGGCGACGCAGGTTCGTCTCCTTCCGGCTCCTTCTCTGGCGCGGCCCTGAGATTGTCTGGGGGCCGTCCACGAATGGGCCGTCCGCGAATGGGACACGGATACACGAATGGGCCGTCCACGAATGGAACACGAATACACGAATGAGTTGTGTGCGAATGGTAGTTCGTGGACGGCCCGGATCGTTTAGCTGCGTTTTCGGACGTTGTCACGTCCTGTGCGTTGAACAGGACCGCTATCGTTGCTCGGAAAGATGCGCTGATATTCTAGTCGGCGGCGGCCAAAGTTGAACAGGAGGCCGACTGGGGCGCGAGTTGCTTTTAAGTAGTTGATGACCTGAGCACGTTCATCGTTCGTGAGCTGGTGGGCAACCGCTTTGACCTCAACAACAACTTGCGACTCGACAAACAGATCCAGGTAGAAGAGTGCAACTGGAACGTCTCGATCCCACACTTGGACCGCATACTGATTCTGCGCAGGAATATCGCGCTGGCGCAGCTCGGCGGCTAACGCCCGCTCGTATACTTCTTCTTTGAAGCCGGAGCCGATGCGGTTGTGCACGGTCATGGCCGCGCCGATGATGCGATAGGTGAGATCGTTGCCGGTGGCATCACGGACAAGCTTGCTCATGGGATGCTCCTCCAAATGAGGGAGGTGGGCTGTCCGTCAATGCTGCACGAATACACGAATATCCACAATCACCCATTCGTGTACTCGTGTTCCTATTCGCGGACGGCCCTCGCCTCCCGAGCCGCCGGGTACGATGAAATAGCTATCCCCAGATGATCGGCCAGTAGACGAGTGATCGCTACATGCATCCATTCGTGTATTCGTGTCGATCTTCGCGGATGGCCCTGTCGATCTTCGCGGATGGCCCTGTCGATCTGCTCGACAGCACCGTAGTCCTATGCTATGCTACCGTCACCACTTCCCAGCGATGCACCCAGTCGCTCTCACGGGCGGGCGCTCCCCGCACCGATTGGAGGACAACCATGCAGGCTGGTCACCAGCGGTTGAATCACTCGCCCCTGCGCACGTCCTCCACCCTGCCCCGCTCACACTCATTCGCGCCGGTATCTCATCGTGACCACTCCACGCAGATGCACGTGCCGGACTCAGATCGTCAGCAATCCGACACGCCGGCGCATCTAGATGCCTCGGCTCCTAGCCGCTTTGGGCATACCTTCAGCCGGATACAGGTATATCCGACCACCGCTGGATTGCTTCAGACCAAACTGGCCGTGAGCACACCCGGAGACGCCCATGAGCAAGAGGCTGACCGGCTGGCTGATACTGTTCTCCGTATGCCTGAGCCGCTGCTCGCACGTGCTGAAACCTCCGCCGATGTGTCGATCACATCGCGCGTGGTGGCTTCGCGATTCTTTCCGCGTCCACAAGCGCTATCCACCCTGTCGATCACACCGGCCGCACCGATGATTCAGCGCCGCACGCTGGGGATGGCTGGAAGTTGCTGGTTCCAAGACTGTCAAACGCAGTTACAGAACTTCTTCATGATCCCCGAAGATGGACCGCCTGGCTTTCATCCAAGCGGCACAGAGGGTGCGTTTCGCGTCGATGATGTCGACGGCTTGTGGTACAAGTTTCATACGCCGACGAACGAGTGGTTCAAGATCCCGGACATTGGGACGGCGCACGTCTTTTGTTCCGAGGACGAGCAGGCCGCACGCATTCAGCCCGCCGCGATTGTCCCCTTTGCAACCGCTGGCTGGAGCGACGAGGACATCCACACGCCCAACCCCTACGTGTAGCGCCGAGCACACTGGTGCTCTTGCCCGGTGCTACGTCGATCATCAAAAATACATTAGATGAATCTGCCTGCGCTTTTGGGCAGCCCTCGGCATGTGCTGTAGGCTTGCGCCTGTGTGCCCATTTTTGCATATGTAGGCCACTCGGGGTTTCCTCAGAAAGGTCTATATTCTTTAAACAATCTTTAGGCTATTGGGGTATGCGCTTCAGGCTCAGCTGTTATCCTCCTAGACAGACGACGTGCCAAGTGTGGCCGTTCGACATAGAACTAGGAGGACTATCGCTATGAAACGTCAGCTGTTTGCTTTCACCACGGGCGCTGCCTTGATCGCTAGTCTGCTTGCCGGCGGTGCCATGCAGGCCCAGGCCCAGACCGACACCCCGCAGGAGGCATTGCCGGCAGCCGCCAGTGGCACCAGCAGTGAGCAGATCTTAGAGCGGGCAAAGGCCCAGGCTCCCGCCGCTGCGGATGTGCCCGTCGCCGCACCGGATGGGATCGAGCCCGTCGATGCCCTCGCCCAACCCGCCACGGCAGATAGCGGCCAGGCTGCGATCACGCCAGCCACCGATGCCGCCGGAGTCAGTAAAGCGGACACCGCCAAGGATCTCAACGGGCAGGTTGAGCTTGCCAACGCGCCGAGCGATCTAAGCCAGGCACCGACGGCCAAGAACGCCACTGACCAGGTCGTACTGGCGAGCGAACCCGGCCACTCGAACACCGCCATCGATTCCAAGTAACCACCAGAGCCCCACCGTGTTGCTTTTTGCGGCGCGGTGGGGCTTTCTCTACAAGTTCCATCATCGGTTCCAAGTGTACTTCTAGCTGCATTTACCGATAATCTTATATTCTCGACATTATCAGGAGCAGCGGAGCGCCGATCTTCTATCCGACTACCGGCGTGTACAGCTGGCGCTCGCGCCGCTCCAGCAGCGGGACGAGCGTATCTTCGATGATCTCCTTGAAATGCGGCGTTTCGTGGTGGGCCAGCAGCGCGGCCTCGTCTTCATACTGCTCGTAAAGCAGGAACAGGTCCGGGTTGTCCTGCGAGCGCGACGCCTGGTACAGCGTGCAGCCTGGCTCCCGCTCCCTGACCAGCGGTGCCATCCGCTGTAGCGCGGCCGCGATCGCATCGCCCTGGCCGGCCTTGCCGTGGTAGTACGCAGTTAAAACGATCATATGCGATTCCTTCTCTCTGCCTGCTGCCTGCCAGTAACTCTTTACACCTGCTCGCGATCTAGCTCCAGCGTAGTCGCAGCTATTTGGCTGATGCCAGCGCGCGGTGGACAAAGTCGATCACCACGTGCAGCACCTCGTCGCGGTTGATCTCGTTAAACACTTCGTGCTGCGCCTCGGCAAAAATGTGCTCCTCGAAGTGCGTGCCGCGCAGCTGCTCCATCAGCGGACGCGTCAGCGCCAGCGGCACGAGTTGATCCGCCTCGCCATGCACCCATAACGTCGGCAGATCGCCGAGCGATGGCCCTGCGGCGGTGGCGTCAAGCGCGGATGCCATCGCCTGAAGCATCGGCCGCTGAAACGGGCCGTGCCAGACCAGCGGATCGGCCGCATAGGCTGTGCCGACCGCCGCGTCTCGTGACAGTACGGACGGGTCCAGCGGCACGTCTGGGATGGTCTCAAGGCTGAGCAGCTGCGTCACCAGCTCATGCGCCCCGAACATCGGCCCCGACAGCACCAGCGCGCTAAGCTCGCCGCCGTAGCGCTGCGCATAGCGGGCGGCGATCAGCCCGCCCATTGAGTGACCGATCAGCACCTGCGGCAGTCCGACGTATCTGGCCGCCGTGTGCTGCGCGACCTGATGCAGATCGGCGACCACGTCCTCGAAATCGGTGATGACCGCCCGCTCCCCGGCGGAGCGTCCGTGGCCTTCATGGTCGGGGCCGACGACGGCTGCGCCTGCCGCCTGTAGGGCTGCGGCGACATGTGCGTAGCGCCCGATATGCTCACCGTAGCCGTGCGCCAGCACCGCCAGCCACGAGGCTTGTTCGTTGGGCCATTCCTGCACGACGATCTGTCCATGAGTCCCCTCAAGCATCCAGTCCATACGTGCCCTCCGTCGTCAATCAAGTAGGCGGATCAGTTCACCGGCTGCTCGGCAGTAGGAGCGCGGCCAGTACCAGCGCGGATGTGTTGTCGGTGGTTAAGTGTAGCACACCGTGCCACTGCACCTCAGACTCGTACGCTCGCGCTGGCTGCTGGTATACTGATGCATCGCGGGTTGACGACGATCGCGCCCGCCAATCCGAGGAGCAAAGTGTGACCCAGCGGCAGATTCGCATCATTTCCTGGAACGTGAACGGCATCCGCGCAGCCGAGCGCAAGGGCTTTACGTCGTGGTTACAGACGAGCGGCGCGGACATTGTGGCTGTGCAAGAAACTAAGGCCCATCCCGATCAGCTGTCGACAGCCCTGCGCGAGCCGCCCGGCTACCAGGCTCACTGGTGTGCTGCCGAGACCAAAGGCTACAGCGGCGTCGCCACCTTTTCGCGATGCGCGCCGCTCACAGTTACGCGCGGCCTGGACGATACTCGCTTCGACCATGAGGGCCGTGTGCTGATCAGCACCTTTGCCGAGTTCGTGCTCTTCAATATCTATTTCCCAAACGGCGGACGTGGGCCACAGTGGGTTGCGCACAAGCTGGCGTTCTATGAGCGCTTCCTGGCTCTGGTGCGACAGGCAGTCGACGCGGGCCAGCGCGTGGTGGTCGTCGGGGATGTGAACACAGCGTATGCCGAGATCGACCTGGCGCGTCCCCGCGAGAATCGGACCACCTCCGGCTTTTTACCCGAGGAGCGCGCCGGGATGGACGCATTCTTCAGCGCCGGGCTGATCGACACCTTTCGCTTCCTGCATCCGACCACCGTCAGGTACACCTGGTGGTCGCCCTGGGCAGGCGCACGCGAGCGCAATGTCGGCTGGCGATTGGACTATATCCTGGTCTCGCCACAGTTACAGGATGCGATCGTTACCGCCGAGATTCATACCGACGTGCTGGGATCGGATCACTGCCCGATCAGCGTGACGCTGATGCTGCCATGATTTTTGGAGCGGCCGTATGAACACACCGCGTCCGAGTCACACGTCTGAGCGCACTACGCTGCTACAGACCGCCTTTCGCTGGCTGTTGGGAGCTTTCCTGCTCTTCGCCGGGACGTCGCATCTAACCTGGTCACGGACAGAGTTTCAGGCACAAGTGCCGCGCTGGCTGCCGCTGTCCGCAGATCTGGTAGTCGTCGCGTCAGGGCTCGTCGAGCTGGCGCTGGGTGGAGCCCTGATTGTGCTGCGGCGCTACCGCACGACTGTGGGCTGGATCGTTGCCGCCTTTTTCGTGGCGATCTTCCCCGGCAATATCTCGCAGTATCTCAATCGCATCGATGCGTTTGGGCTGAACTCCGACCGGGCGCGCGCAATCAGGCTCCTGTTCCAGCCGGGCCTGGTTGTTTGGGCGCTCTGGGCAACCGGAGCCTGGCAAGCATGGCGCGCAGGCCGGCGACCACCCGGCCTGTGAGCGGTGCTTTCAGGTTACACCTACATACGCTGTAGGATCAGGAATTGTGCTCCTTGTCCTTCACATGGAGCGGGCAGCGCCATGTTTCTTCAACGGCACGTCCAGCATATTGGCGCGCTTCTGAGGCTGTTCCAAAATCGCACAGATTAGGATTGATGTCGCCTTGCAACGCGATCTCGCGCTGCCGAATCATCTGCTGCAAACGTTGATAGTGATTTTGTCTGCGCAGCCGCTCGAACTGGTGATGCGCGTTGAAGATCAGCGTAGGCCAGGCAAAGCGACGGGCCAGACGGGTGTTTACGTCCGTCAGACCAACAATAAAGAACGCCTGCTCGGCGAAGCTATACGAAAAAAATGGATCGGCCGGATCTGCGCTGGCTGCGGTGTCCCAGGCATGATACTGTCGATCCAGATCGTGGAGCCGCTGTAGCTGCTGCCAGAGCAGCGCCTCGAATTCCAGCTCATCCCCTGGAGCAGGCTGCGCAAAGCACGCGACAAAGGTCGTGAAATTGCTGTTGAAGCTTGGCTGATGCTGCACAAAGTTAAACAGGTCGTGAGCGAGACCGGCTGTAGCACCAGCCGATCCCATCTCGTCATAAACGCCGAGCCAGTAACAGTTGGAGAGCACAGCTGCCCGTGCTCCAACACAAGGGTAGGTCCGCTCAGTAATAAAGGCGCGAAAATCGTTGTGGACTGTCTGAACCAACGGCGGTGCTGCGCGTCCTGGCGTTGAGATGCAGGTCAGCTCGTTGCTGCGATACGCAAAACAGGCACGGTTTTGCAATGACAGCTCATCCGTGAAAGGATTTGTCTTCTCAGGGGGAAGGGGTGAATGCCCCGTCATGGATCGCTCCTTATCACACGTAGACGCTCAGGCACACGTCTGGCCTCAGTATTCGGCAATCGCGGGAATAATCTCGCGTCCAACCAGCTCGATGATCGCGGGAGTGTACGCGTGCGGCATGTTGAAGATCACCGTCTGCACGCCCACATTCGCCATTGCTCGGCAGCGGTCGAGCACTTTTTGCGCCGAGGCAGGATCGGAAAGATCGAACGTATCCAGCACCGTCCGCTCAATCGCCTCGTAGGGCCGGCCAACATCCTCACAGTGGGACTTCAACACATCCAGCAGGCGTCCAATCTCCTCAACCCGTGTGTAGTAGGTGCCGCTGATGTTACATGCATCGGCGTATTTGGCAACCAGGCGCAGCGTTTTTTTCTCGCCCGATCCGCCAATCATGATCGGAGGGTGCGGCTGGCTGATCGGCTGCGGGCGATTGAGCGGCTGTTCCAGCTGGTAGTGCTTGCCGTGATACGGCGATGCGTCGTCCGCCCACATCTGCTTGGCGATCAGCAGAGTTTCCTCCAGCTGCTCATAGCGCTCTTTAAGCGGCGGAAACGGCACGCCCAATCCTCGTGCTTCTTCCTCGTACCAGGCGGCGCCGATGCCAAAATACGATCGGCCGCCGGAAAGCACATCCAGGGTCGTCGCGGTTTTGACCAAAATGCCGGGATGGCGATAGATTACCCCAGCCACAAGCAGGCCCAGCTTAATGCGCTGGGTTAGCCCGGCCAGGTAGCTGAGCGTGCTGAACCCTTCCAGCATCGGCGCCTCGACGGGACTAAGCCAATCCCAGCCGCCAAGCTGGAAAAAGTGATCCATCACCCATACCGAGTCGAAGCCTACGGCGTCTGCGGTCTGAGCGATCTCCTTGAGCCAGGGCGCGATTGCCTGCGTGCTTGCAGGATGGTGGAAATGTGGGATCTGGAGACCCATTCGCATATCAGTGTTCCTTTCTTGTCGCTGTCGCTGATGCACAGCTAATGATTGTTCGATAACCTTTGCTAAGTCGCTCCTCTGCCTGAGTCCATGGTATCTATGAGTCTGCCGCCGCGATCGACGGACGAGCCAGCGAATCTGTTAGCAACCCGGCAAGCTCCGCCACATGCGGCTCGCGAATCATGCTGAAGTGTGTGCCAGGCATCCTGTGGAATGTCAGGCTATCGACCAGCGGTGCCCAGACTGCGGCAAGATCGACCTTCTCGCTCTCGTACTGTGATTGGATCAGGGTGATCTGGCCTCCGAACGGACGCGGCCGATAGATCTTCAGCGCCTCGGTATGCGCGCGAAAGGCCTCGAAGCGATCGTGGAGCTGCGCGGCTGTTAGCTCGGCAGGTAGCGCATTCGCTTGCCGGAGCCGCTCTAGCGCATACGCGAACGCCGTCTCCAGCTCCTGATCCAGCAACTGATCATCCTGTAAAAACGTGAGCTGCTCCTCATCTAGCCCGAGCTGGAGGGCGAAATCTGCCAGCAGATCAAGCTGTGTGCTCTGAGCGCCAGGCAGTGGAAGATTGCTGTCGATCAGCACGAGCGCCGCAACTACCTGGCCCTGCTGCTGGAGCTGCCGCGCCACCTCGAACGCGATCACGCCGCCCATGGACCAGCCACCGAGGTAGTAGGGGCCTTGCGGCTGTTGGGCCTGAAGCGCGGCAAGATAACGCGTCGCCATCGCCTCGATCGTCGTATCGGGCGCTTGCTCGCCGTACAGACCGGCGGCCTGCAAGCCGTAAAATGGCTGATCAGCGTCCAGGCGCATGGCCAGATCTCGGTAGCATAGCACATCGCCGCCGGAAGGATGGACGCAAAAGAAGGGTGGTTTGGAGCCAGTGGCGCGAATGCTGACCACGGAAGCTACCGATGGCTCCGCTTGTCGACGGACCAGCGCGGCGAGCTGCTCGATCGTCGCTGCCTCAAAGAGCGCTGCGAGCGGGAGATTCGGCCCAAGCTGCTTTTGAATCTGAGCAACCAGGCGAATCGCACTTAATGAATGCCCGCCCAGATCAAAGAAGTTATCAGTCACGCCGATCGGGCTGGTCTGGAGCAGCTCTTCCCAGATCTGAACAAGCTGTAGCTCCAGCACGCTGCGTGGCCCAACATACACGTGAGTCGATCCCGTTTGCTCGCGATCCGGCGCCGGCAGCGCCTTGCGATTGAGCTTGCCGTTGGGCGTGCGCGGCAGTTGCTCCAGCAGCACAAATGCGCCGGGCACCATGTAGTTGGGGAGCTGCTGACCGAGGAACGCGCGGAGGTCAGGGATCAGGCCCTCACTGCTGGCCCTCACCCTCGGCCCCTTCTCCGAACCTCGGCCGGCTGCACCCAGAGGGTACCCGTCGGTTGCCACAGGCGAGAGAGGAGCTTCAGTACTTTGCTTCTGGTTCTGTGTTCTGTGTTCTTTGTTTGTTTGTTCTTGGTTCTCGACGACGTAGGCCACCAGGCGCTGGTCGCCGGGCGTGTCCTCGCGCACCAGCACGGCTCCTTCGCGTACCGCCGGATGGCGCGCCAGGGCGGCTTCGATCTCGCCCAGCTCGATGCGGAAGCCGCGCAGCTTGACCTGCTGGTCGCTGCGGCCGAGGATCTCGACGGTGCCGTCGGGTCGCCAGCGGCCGAGGTCGCCGGTGCGCACCATCAGCTGGCCGTCCTCGAACGGGCAGGGGACGAAGCGCTCG
>DASWTQ010000142.1:0-15166 GCA_036402055.1 Herpetosiphonaceae bacterium | reverse complement strand
TGCGGCTGATGCGTGAGCATCACGTGACGATCTATGGCGCCAGCCCGACGCTGCACACCGTGCTGCTGGACGAGCCGAGCTTTGCCGAGACCAATCTGCGCTACGTCGTCAGCGGCGGCGAGCCCTTGACGATCGATATTCAGCGCCGCTTCCACCAGCAATCCTCGGCGCTGCTCTGTAACTGCTACGGCCCCACCGAGACCACGATCGACGCGACGTTCTGGCTGTCTCCTCAGGCTGCCGATCCGCAACCCGCGCCGATCGGCCGGCCGGTGCCCAACGCCCAGGCGTATGTGCTGGATCGACAGCTGCGGCCGGTGCCAATCGGCGCGATCGGTGAGCTGTACATCGGCGGCGCTGGTCTGGCGCTCGGCTACCTCCATCGCCCCGATCTGACCGCCGAGCGCTTCGTGCCCAATCCTTTCGCCACACAGCCTGGCGCGCGGCTGTACCGCACCGGCGACCTGGCGCGCTTCCGACCCGACGGCAACATCGAGTTTCTGGGCCGCGCCGACACCCAGGTCAAGATTCGCGGCTTCCGCATCGAGCCTGGCGAGATCGAATCCGCGCTGCGGCAGCATCCCGCGATCGCCGAAGCCGCAGTCGTCGTCCACGAGCACGCGACGGGCGACAAGCGGCTGGTGGCGTATATAGTCGAGAACCAAGAACCTAGAACCAAGAACCTAGAACCTAACGAACAAAAGAACAAAGGAACAAAAGAACAAAGCACAATCGACCAGAACCTAGAACCAAGCACCAAGCACCAAGGAACGGACGAAAACAATCCTTCTCCTCTCGCCTGCCGCAACCGAGTTCGAAGCCGACCGAGGTTCGGGGAAGGGGCAGGGGGTGAGGGCCTAGCCGTCTCCCTGCGATCGTTTCTTCGTGAGCGCCTGCCCGAGTACATGGTGCCCGCCGCGTTTGTGCCGCTCGACGCGCTGCCGCTCACGCCCAGCGGCAAGCTCGATCGCCGCGCGCTGCCCGCACCCGACACGGCACATGTCGCCGTTGGGCCGCAGGAAGCGCCGCAGACCGAGCTTGAGCGCACGATCGCAGAGATCTGGCGCGCGCTGCTGGCGATCGAAACGGTTGGCCGCGAAGACAATTTCTTCGATCTCGGCGGTCACTCGCTGCTGATGGTGCAGGCTCGGCACAGGCTGATCGCCGCGCTGGGCCGCGAGATCGCCATGGTCGATCTGTTCCGCTACCCGACGATCCGCGCGCTGGCCGGCTTTCTCGGCGGTGAGGACAAAGCGCCGAGCGCCAGCCTGGCCCCGAGTCAGGAGCGCGCCGCGCGCCGGCGTGAACTGCTGGCAGCGCCGCCCGAACACCAGGAGACCAGCGCGGCCCCGGCCTTTGATCGCGAGATCGCCGTGGTGGGCCTGAGCGGACGCTTCCCGGGCGCGCCCGACATCGACACCTTCTGGCGCAACCTGTGCGACGGCGTCGAGTCGATCGCGCTCTTCTCGGAGCAAGAGTTGCTGGAGTCCGGCATCAGTCCGGCGCTGCTGGCGCAACCGGGCTATGTCAGAGCCGGCGGCGCGCTAGACAATATCGATCTTTTCGACGCGGCTTTCTTTGGCTACAGCCCGCGCGAGGCCGAGATCATGGACCCGCAGCAGCGCCTGTTCCTGGAGTGCGCCTGGACCGCGCTCGAACACGCCGGCTACGCTCCCGACAACATCGCGGTCCCGACCGGCGTCTACGCCGGCGTCAGCTTGAACCGCTACTGGCTGAATCTGGCCAGCAACCTGGATCTGGTCGAGGCGCTCGGCAGCTTCCACACAGTTATGTCAAACGACCGCGACTTCCTGACGACGCGGATCTCGTACAAGCTGAATCTGCACGGCCCGAGTCTCAACATCCAGACGGCCTGCTCGACCTCGCTGGTCGCGGTCCACACGGCCTGCCAGGCACTGCTGCACCACGAGTGCGACATGGCGCTGGCCGGCGGCGTCTCGATCGCGGTGCCGACCAAGAGCGGCTATCTGTACCAGGAAGGCGGCATTCACTCGCCTGACGGCCACTGCCGCGCCTTCGACGCCAGAGCGCAGGGCACAGTCGGCGGCAGCGGCATGGGCGTGGTCGTGCTCAAGCGGCTGTCGAGCGCGCTCCATGACGGCGATCAGATCTACGCCGTGATCAAGGGCTCGGCGCTCAACAACGACGGCGCGCAAAAAGTCGGCTACACCGCGCCGAGCGTCGAAGGGCAGGCGCGCGTTATCGCCGAGGCGCTGGCAACGGCCGGAGTAGAGCCCGAGACGATCAGCTATGTCGAGACGCACGGCACAGCTACCGCATTGGGCGATCCGATCGAAGTGGCGGCGCTGACCGAGGCGTATCGCGCCGGCACCGACAAAACCGGCTTCTGCGCGCTGGGATCAGTCAAAACCAACATCGGCCACCTCGACGCAGCCGCCGGTGTGGCCGGACTGATCAAAGCTGTGCTGTCGCTCAAGCACGGCCAGATCCCGGCCAGCCTGCACTATGAAACGCCCAACCCGGCGATCGATTTTGCCAGCAGCCCGTTTTATGTCAACAATAAACTGACAGCATGGCAGCCAGCGGGACAGCCACGGCGCGCCGGCGTTAGCTCGTTCGGCATCGGCGGCACCAACGCGCACGTCGTGCTGGAAGAAGCGCCGGCGATCGCGGAATCCACGCCCACGAACGGCTGGCAGATCCTGCTGCTTTCGGCCAAAACGGGCAGCGCGCTCGACGCCGCGACCGAGAATCTGACAGCGTATCTGCGCGAGCACCCCGAGACAGAGTTGGCCGACATCGCCTACACACTTCAGGTCGGGCGCAGCGCCTTCAACCATCGCCGCGTGCTGGTCTGCCGCGATCATGGCAGCGCAGCCCAGGCGCTCTCGTCGCGCGATGCGCAGCAGGTTTTTACGCGGCACCACGCGGCCGAGGCGCGATCCGTGGCGTTCATGTTTCCCGGCGGCGGCGGCCAGCATGTGCGCATGGCTCAGGAGCTGTACGCGAGCCAGCCGATCTTTCACGAGTGGATCGACCGCTGCGCCGAGCTGCTCGCGCCGAGTTTGCAGCTTGATATTCGCAGCCTGATCTTCCCCGCCGAGGATCAGGTCGCGAGCGCCGCGCAGCAGCTGCGCCAGACCGATCTGGCCCTGCCCGCGCTCTTCGCGATCGAGTACGGGCTGGCGCAGCTCTGGATGAGCTGGGGCGTCAAGCCGAGCGCGATGATCGGCCACAGCCTGGGCGAATATGTCGCCGCCTGTCTGGCGGGCGTGTTTACGCTGGAAGATGCCCTGGCGCTGGTGACGGCGCGCGGCAAGCTGATGATGCAGCTGCCCGCCGGCATGATGCTGAGCATCGCACTGCCCGAGGCCGAGCTGCGGGCGAAGCTCCAGCCTGGCCTGGCGATCGCCGCGATCAACGCTCCGGCGCTGTGCGTGGTCTCGGGCGCGGCGCAGGCTGTGATCGAGTTCGAGCAGGCGCTGCGCGCAGAAGGCATCGATTGCCGCCGCGTGCCGATCGACGTGGCCGCGCACTCGCCGCTGGTCGAGCCGATCCTCGACGAATTTGCCCGCTGCGTCGAGTCGCTGCGGCTCAACCCGCCGCAGATTCCCTGCATCTCGGGCATGAGCGGCAGCTGGCTCACGGCAGCCGAGGCGACCGATCCGCGCTACTGGGTGCGGCATCTGCGCCAGACGGTGCGCTTCGCCGACGGCATCGCCGCGCTGCTCAAGGATTCACAGCCGATCCTGCTTGAGGTTGGTCCCGGCCGGGCGCTGAGCAGCGCCGCGCGGCTCCAGGCCAGCGCCGAGCGCGACGTAAGCACGCTGACCTCGCTGCCGAGCCAGCACGATCAGCAAAGCGATGCGGCGTTTCTGCTGACCACGCTCGGCCGTCTCTGGCTGGCCGGCGTGGCGATCGACTGGCAGGCGTGGCACGCGCCCGCTCGTCGTCTGCGGCTCGCGCTGCCGACCTATCCCTTCGATCGCCGGCGCTACTGGATCGATGCGCAGCCCGCAGCCGGCCGCGATCTGCTGCCGGTCGTTCACGCCGATCCTCGCGACTGGCTGTACGCGCCCTCGTGGAAGCGGGCGCTGCCGCCGCGCCGCGCGCGCCCCGATGAGCTGGCGCAGCGCCGCTGGCTGGTCTTTAGCGACAATTGCGGCATTGGCGATCGGCTGGTGCAGCGCTTAGACGCCGCAGGCCAGAGCGTGACGACGGTGCGGATCGGCCAGGCGTTCAGCCAGGATTCGACCGACAGCTACACGCTTTGTCCCGAGCGGCTGGAAGGCTACGAGCAGCTGCTTCAGTCGCTTCAGGCGGCGGGCCGGCTTCCGCACACGATCGTGCATCTATGGAACGTGACGCCCGAGCGTGTCGAGCTTCCGACGATCGAGCGGGTGAAAGTCGCGCAGGCTCGCGGCCTGTACAGCCTGATCTTCCTGGCGCAGGCGCTGGGCAACCACGCGGCAGCCGAATCGATCCGGCTGGGCGTCGTCTCCAACCAGCTCTACCGCGTCACCGGCGACGAGCAGATCGCGCCCGAGAAGACGATGATCCTGGCTGCCTGCAAGAGCATTCCCCAGGAATACCCGCAGATCACCTGCCGCAGCCTCGACGTGCGGCTCGACGCCGAGCCTGTGAGCGAGCAGATCATCGCCGAGCTGGCCGGGGAACCGACCAGCGGCGAGGTCGCTTATCGCGGCGGCCACCACTGGCAGCCAACATTCGAGCCGATCCTCGCAGATCCCGGCGACGAGACACGACTGCGCGATCGCGGCGTGTATCTGATCACCGGTGGCCTGGGCGGCGTTGGGCTGGTGCTGGCCGAGCATCTGGCGCAACGTGTGCAGGCGAAGCTGATTCTGACCGGTCGTTCGGCGCTGCCCGAGCGCGAAGGCTGGGCCGCTTGGCTGGCAGCGCACCCGCTCGACGATCCGACCAGCCGCAAGATCGCGGCGCTGCAACGCATCGAAAGCCTGGGCGCGGAGGTGCTGCCGCTCAGCGCGGATGTAGCAGATCTCGATCAGATGCGGGCGGCGGTTGCGGCAGCCGAGCAGCGCTTCGGCCCGATCCACGGCGTGATCCACGCGGCCGGTGTGGCCGGCGGCGGCATGATCCAGTATCGCAAGCCCGACGAGATCGCGCAGTCGCTGGCGCCCAAAGTCCAGGGCGCGCTGGTCCTCGACGCGGTCTTCGCCGAGCGGCCGCTGGATTTTCTGGCGCTCTGCTCGTCGCTCAACGCGATCGCCGGTGGCTTTGGCCTGGTCGACTACTGCGCCGCCAACATCTATCTGGACTCGTTCGCGCAGGCCAGACAGAGCGCCGCCGAACAGTACACCGTTTCGATCAACTGGGATCTGTGGCGCGGCGTGGGCATGGCGGCCAGACCCAGATTGGCCTCAGGTCTGGCCGCCGAAAATCACGCCAGCCGCACCGGCATGGAGCCGCAGCAAGGATCTGAGATCTTCGAGCGTATCCTCGCCGACGGCCGGCTGCCGCAGGTCGTGGTTTCGCGGATCGAGCCGCGCGCGCTCCAGGAGCAGGCGCTGCACTTCAACCGCACTGCCGTCATGGCCGCGCTGGAGCAGATGCAGGCTCCGCAGCTTGATACGCTGCCGGCGCCGCACTCGCGCCGCGAGCTGCCGACCGAGTACGTGGCGCCGCGCAGCGAGCTGGAAGCGCAGATCGCGCGGATCTGGGAGCAGCTGCTTGGCGTCGCGCAGATCGGCGTCCACGACAACTTTTTCGAGCTGGGCGGTCACTCGCTGCTGGCGATCCAGCTGGTGGCGCAGCTGCGCGCGCAGTGTCAGGCCGAGGTTTCGCTGCATACCCTGTTCGAAGCGCCCACGATCGGCCAGCTTGCGGAGCGCATCGGCGGCAGCGCGGAGCAGAGCCAGCAGGCCAGAACGATCGAAGAGATGCTGCACATGGTGGAACATTTGTCGGATGACGAGGTTGCCGCGCTGCTGGGCCAATCGGAAGGAACAACGTTACCATGAGCGATGTGTTCAACCGCATCAGCGATCTTTCGGAGCAAAAGCGCGCGCTGCTGGCCCGGCTGCTCAAAGAGCGCGGTGTCGATCCGGCCACGCTGCCGATCCCGCCGCGCACAGGCGATCGCAGCCACGCCGAGCTGTCGTTTGCCCAGCAGCGGCTGTGGTTCTTGAACCAGCTTGAGCCCGACAGCCCGTTCTACAACGTGTATGCGGTTGTGCGGCTGGCGGGGCCGCTCGACGTGGACGCGCTCCAGCGGGCCGTCGACGCGATTGTTCAGCGCCACGAGATCTTGCGCACGATCTTTCCACTGGTCGCGGACCAGGCCGTGCAGGCGATCCTGCCCAAGTCAACCGTCGCGCTGGCCGTGGTCGATCTGCTCGATCCGGCCACGCTGATGCAGGCCGTGCACGACGAGATTCTGCGCCCGTTCGATCTGAGCCAGACGCCGCCGCTACGCGCCAGGCTGCTGCGGCTGCACGAGCAGGATCATGTGCTGATCGTGACGCTGCATCACATCATCACCGACGGCTGGGCGATGAAGCTTTTCATCCGCGAGCTGACGCTTTTCTATCATGGCTTCACGACAGAAGAACCACCCGTGCTGCCTGCGCTGCCGATTCAGTACGCCGACTACGCCGTCTGGCAGCGCCAATGGATGCAGGGCCAGATCCTGGAAGATCAGCTGGCCTACTGGCGTGCTCAGCTGGCCGATCTGCCGACCGTGGACCTGCCGACCGATCATCCTCGGCCGGTGGTGCAAACCTTTCGCGGAGCCCGCCGCACCTTCGCGGTTCCTCAGACAATCAGCGTCCGGCTCGCAGCGCTGGCGCAGTCCGAGAACGCCACGCTCTTCATGACGCTGCTGGCCGCGTTTGATGTGCTACTGGCGCGCTACAGCAGCCAGGACGAGATCGTCGTGGGCTCGCCGATCGCAGGCCGCCAGCGCGCCGAGTCGATCAACCTGATCGGCTGTTTCATCAACACGCTGATTCTCCGCGCCGATCTGAGCGGCAATCCGACCTTTCGCGAGCTGCTGGGCCGCGTGCGCCAGACCTGCCTGGGCGCGTATGCGCATCAAGATCTGCCGTTTGAGAAGCTGGTCGAGGAGCTGCACCCGGCGCGCGACCTGAGCCATAATCCGCTCTTTCAGATCATGTTTATCCTCCAGGACAACCCGGCGTCGGACGGCCCGCAGTCGGAAGTTGCGCTGGAGGCGCTGACGATCGAGAGCGAGACCACGCTTTTCGATCTGACGCTCTCGTTCACCGACACGGCAGCCGGGCTGATGGGTGCGCTGGAGTACAACACCGATCTGTTCGAGGCGGCCACCGCCGAGCGGCTGATCGGCCATCTGCTGCTGCTGCTTGAGCATTGTAGCGCCGCGCCCGACACGCGCATCGACCGGCTGCCGCTGCTTACGCCCGCCGAGCAGCAGCAGATCCTGATCGACTGGAACGCGACCGCTACGGATTACCCGCAGATCGCCCTGCACGAGCTGGTCGCCGCTCAGGCTGTGCGCACGCCCGACGCGATCGCCGTGCTCGCCGAAGGGGAGTCACTGACGTATGCCGAGCTGGATCAGCGTGCGAATCAGCTGGCGCGGCATCTGTTGCGCCGTGGCGTCGGCCCTGAGACCTGCGTGGCGATCTGCCTCCCGCGCTCCTCGGACCTGGTGATCGGCGTGCTGGCTCTGCTCAAAGCGGGCGCGGCCTACCTGCCTCTCGATCCGAGCTATCCCGCCGAGCGGCTCCAGTTTATGCTGGCCGATGCCGGCGCGTCAGTACTGCTCACCCACGAACGGCTGCGGGCACAGCTACCCCTGGAAGATGTCCAGCCGCCAGCGCAGGTGCTTTGCCTCGATCGCGATTGGGAGCGCATCGCCGCCGAGCTGGACGAACTGCCGCCGGTCGCGGTGGATCTCGATCAGCTCACGTATGTGATCTACACCTCGGGCTCGACCGGACAGCCCAAGGGCGTGGGCATGACCCAGCGCCCGCTGCTGAATCTGATCAGCTGGCAGCGCCGGCACTTCGCGCTTCCGGCCAGCGCGCGCACGCTTCAGTTCGCGCCGCTCAGCTTCGACGTTTCGTTTCAGGAGCTGCTGACCACGCTCTGCGGCGGCGGGACGCTGATTCTGATCGACGAGGAGCAGCGGCGGGATAGCGTCGCGCTACTGCAACATATCGCCGCCACGGCCGTCGAGCGGGTGTTCCTGCCGTTCGTGGCCGTGCAATCGCTGGCCGAGGCCGCGCTGGCCACGCAGATCTTCCCGCAGCGGTTGCGCGAGATCGTCTCCGCCGGCGAGCAATTGCAGCTGACGGACGCGATCAAACGTTTCGTCGGCGCGCTCGACGGCTGTGTGCTGACAAATCAGTACGGCCCCAGCGAAAGCCATGTGGTCAGCGCCTTTTCGCTCAGCGGAGCGCCCACTGCGTGGCCCGCGCTGCCGCCGATCGGCTATCCAATCCAGAATGCGCGGCTGTATCTGCTGGATCGATCGCTGCAACCTGTGCCGGTGGGCGTGCCCGGCGAGCTGTACATCGGCGGGGAATGCCTGGCGCGCGGCTACCTCAACCGGCCGGATCTCACCGCCGAGCGCTTCATCCCCGATCCATTCAGCGCCAGCGCCGGCTCACGGATCTACCGCACCGGCGACATCGGGCGCTTCCTGCCCGACGGCGCGATCGCGTTTCTGGGCCGCCGCGACCAGCAGGTCAAAGTGCGCGGTTTCCGCATCGAGCCCGGCGAGATCGAGGCGTTGCTGCGCCGAGCGCCCGGCGTCCAGGATGCGGCCGTGGTAGCGCAGACCAACGCCCAGGGCCTGACGCGGCTGGTGGCGTACGTGGTACAGAACAAAGGAACAAAGGAACAAGAGAACAAAGAACAAAGAACAAACGAACAAATGAAAGAACAGCAACCCTCTTCTCCCCCCTCACCTGTGGCAACGGGAGAGGGGGGACGGGGGGGTGAGGGCCTGCGCACCTTCCTGCAATCACACCTGCCCGAGTACATGATCCCGTCGGCGTTTGTGCCCCTCGACGCGCTGCCGCTCACGCCCAGCGGCAAGCTCGATCGCCGCGCGCTGCCGCTGCCCGAGTGGACCGCCTCGGGTGGGTCGGATGCGAGCGCCGCGCCACGCACGCCCGACGAAGAGCTGCTCCTGAGCATCTGGTCGGACGTGCTCCACATCGACGCGCCGGGCGTGCACGACAACTTTTTCGATCTCGGCGGTCACTCGCTGCTGGCGATGCAGGTTGCGACCCGCGTGCGCGCGCTGTTCCAGGTCATGCTGCCGCTGCGCCAGATGTTCGAGTCCCCGACGATCGCCGGGCTGGCCCGCTACCTGGCTGCGGCGCGCTCAAACGACCAGGCGCGACAGGTGCCGCCGCTCATGCCCGCCGCGCGACCGGGCGTAATTTCGCTGTCGTTCGCGCAGCAGCGGCTCTGGTTCATGTCGCAGCTCCAGCCCGATAGCTCCTTCTACACGATCCCGGCGGTGCTGCGGCTGGACGGCCCGCTCGATCCGGCGGCGCTGGCCCGCAGTTTTCAGGCAGTCATGCGGCGCCACGAGGTTTTGCGCACGACCTTTGCCGTCGAACATGGGCAGCCACAGCAGCTGATCGCGCCCGAGCTTGAGCTTGAGCTGCCGCTGATCGATCTGCGCGACCTGCCTGCGACCGAGCGCGAGGCGGAGGCGCAGCGCCGAGCTGCCGCCGAGATCGCCCGTCCGTTCGAGCTCGCGCGTGGCCCGCTGTGGCGCGCAAGCCTGCTCCGCCTCGACGACACGACGCATCTGCTGGTGCTTGCGCTGCACCACATCCTCGCCGACGGCTGGTCGCTGGGCCTGCTGATCGGCGAGCTGGCCCCGCTGTACAGCGCCGAGCGCAGCGGCACTGCGGCTGTTCTGCCCGATCTGCCGATCCAGTACGCCGACTATGCGCTCTGGCAGCGACAGTGGATGCAGGGCGACGTGCTGGCGGCACAGCTGGACTACTGGCGCAACCAATTAGCGGGAGCGCCGCCGCTGCTGGATCTGCCTACCGACAGGCCGCGCCCGCCGATCCAAACGTTTCACGGCGCGACTCATCCGGTGATGCTGCCCGAGTCGTTGGTGGCCGGGCTGCGTGCTGTCAGCCGCCGCGAAGGCGCGACGCTGTTCATGACGCTGCTGGCCGGATTCCAGGCGCTGCTCGCGCGCTACAGCGGCCAGAACGATATTCTGGTCGGCACGCCGATCGCGGGACGTACGCAGGCTGCAACGGAATCGCTGATCGGCTGCTTCATCAACACGCTGGTACTGCGCGCCGATTTTGGGGGCAATCCCGACTACCGCTCACTGCTGGCGCAGGTGCGCGAGCGCTGCCTGGGCGCGTATGCCCATCAAGATCTGCCCTTCGAGCAGCTGGTCGAGGCGCTGGCAGTCACACGCGACCTGAGCGCAGCGCCGTTGGTGCAGGTCATGTTTGCGCTGCATAATCTGCCGGTGGTCGACGTAGCGCTCGACGATCTGGCGATCAGCACGCTGCCGCTGGCCAATCCCACGGTCAAGGTCGATCTGACGCTGAGCCTGCACGAAACCACGGACGGCCTGATGGGCGGCTTCGAGTACAACAGCGATCTTTTCGACGCCGCGACGATCGCGCAGATGAGCGAGCATCTGCTGGCGCTGCTGGCGCAGATCGCGGCAAATCCGGGCCGGCGCGTGTACGATCTGCCGCTGCTGACGATGGAGGAGCGCACGCTGATCTTGCACGACTGGAACGCAACCGATACCGCCGAGCTGCCCAGCCAAACGCTGCCCGAGCTGATCGCCGCGCAAGCTACACGCACGCCGGAGTCGATCGCGCTGCGCGTAGACGGGAGCGGACAGGCGAACACCGAGCGCTTGAGCTACGCGGCCCTGGAAGCTCGATCCAACCAGCTGGCACACTATCTGCGCAGGCTGGGCGTGGGTAAATCTCAGGCCGAGGCGCGCGTCGGGCTGTGCCTGTCGCGATCGCCGGATCTGGTGGTCGCGGCGCTGGGCGTGCTCAAAGCGGGCGGTGCGTACGTTCCGCTCGATCCATCCTATCCCGCCGAGCGCCTGCAATACATGCTGCACGACGCCGGTGTGAGCGTGCTGCTGACCGAGACGCAGCTGGCGCAGGCGGTTACGGCAGTGGACGTGCCGATCGTCAGTATCGACGGCGATCATGAGCGGATCGCAGCCGAGCCCACCACGCCGCTGCCGCCGCCCGATCCCGACCAGCTGGCGTATCTGATCTATACCTCGGGCTCGACGGGCAGGCCCAAGGGCGTGCAGATCCCCCATCGCGCGCTGAGCAACTTTCTGCTCACGATGGCGCAGCAGCCAGGACTCACCGCCGAGGACACGCTGCTGGCCGTGACCACGCTCTCGTTCGACATCGCCGGGCTGGAGCTGTGGCTGCCGTTGACCACCGGCGCTCAGCTTGTGCTCGCGCCGCGTGAGGTTGCCGGCGATGGAGCGCTGCTGGCCGAGCGCATCTCCGCCAGCGCCGCCAGCGTGGTCCAGGCGACGCCCGCAACCTGGCAGCTGCTGCTGCGCTCCGGCTGGTCCGGCAGCGATCGGCTGACGATCCTGTGCGGCGGCGAGAGTTTGCCCCGCGAGCTGGCCGATCAGCTGCTGGCTCGCAGCGCGGCCGTGTGGAACATGTACGGCCCCACCGAAACCACGATCTGGTCGACGATCCAGCGTCTCGCCGCCGACGCAGCGCCGATCTCGATCGGTCGTCCGATCGCCAACACGCAGATCTACATCCTCGATCCGCAGATGCAGCCGGTGCCGCTCGGCGTGGCGGGCGAGCTGTACATCGGCGGGCTGGGGCTGGCGCGCGGCTATCGCAATCGGCCCGAGCTGACCGCCGACAAGTTCGTCCCCAATCCTTTTGCAAGCGAGCCAGGAGCGCGGCTCTACCGCACCGGCGACCGTGCCCGCTACCGGCGCGACGGCACGATCCTGTTGCTTGGCCGCAGCGATCGGCAGATCAAGCTGCACGGACATCGCATCGAGCTGGAGGAGATCGAGGCGACGCTGCTTGAGCATCCGGCGGTCGCAGCCGCAGCGGTGATCGTGCGCGAGGACAGGCCGAGCGATCAACGGCTGGTGGCGTACGTCGTCGGGGAACAAAAGAACAAAGAAACAAAGGAACAAGCGAACCAAGAACCAAGAACCAAGAACCAAGAACCGGGCACTGAAACCTCCCCCTCGCCTACCGCAGTGGGAGAGGGGGGCAGGGGGGTGCGGGCCTGGGATGCCGACCTATCAACATCCCTTCGGGCTTTCCTCCGCGCCAGGCTACCGTCGTTCATGGTGCCGAGCGCCTTTGTGCCGCTCGACGCGCTGCCGCGCACGCCCAACGGCAAGCTCGATCGCCGCGCGCTGCCGGTGCCTGAGCAACGAATCGCAGATCGCACAGCGTATGTCGCGCCGACCAGCGAGCTTGAGCGCACGATCGCCGGCCTGTGGCAGGACGTGCTGCACCTCGACAGGGTCAGCATCCACGACAACTTTTTCGATCTCGGCGGCGACTCGTTTCGTATGGCCGAGCTGCACAGCGGGCTGCGCGAGCGCATCTCGCAGCCGCTGCTGCTGATCGAGCTGTTCGAGCATCCGACGATCCAACTGCTGGCCCGGCATCTCAGCCGCAGCACACAGCCGGACGCAGCCGTCGAGCCAGAGAGCGCCGCCGAAAAGCTCGCCGCCGGAAAGAATCGCCTGAATCGCCAGCTTCAGCAGCGCCGCGCCGCGCAGCAGCCCAGCGATCCGCCGGACGATCGTTGAAACGAAGACGGGAAACAGTGCATGACTAGCTCATCCAATCAGCTCACCGGCCTGGAGATCGCCATCATCGGCATGGCGGGGCGCTTCCCTGGCGCGCCCGACCTCGACGCGTTCTGGCGCAATCTGAGCGCCGGCGTCGAGTCGATCACCTTTTTCGCGGATGACGATCTGCTGGCGGTCGGCGTCGATCCGGCGGCGCTCAGCGATCCCAGCTACGTGAAAGCCGGCGGCGCGCTGGAGCAGGCCGATCGCTTCGACGCCGGATTCTTCGGCTACAGCCCGCGCGAGGCAGCGCTGATCGATCCGCAGCAGCGTGTATTCCTGGAAACGTCATGGCAGGCGCTGGAGCACGCCAGCTACGATCCCGAGCGCTACAGCGGCCAGATCGGCGTTTTTGGCGGCGTCAGCCTCAACCGCTACTGGCTCAACCTGTACACCAACCACGAGCTGCGCGCCACAACCGACGGTTTCCAGGGCATGATCAGCAACGATCGCGACTTCCTGACCACGCGCGTCTCGTACAAGCTGAATCTGACCGGCCCCAGCGTGACCGTGCAGACGGCGTGCTCGACCTCGCTGGTCGCGGTGCATCTGGCCTGCCAGAGCCTGCTCAGCGGCGGCTGTGACATCGCGCTGGCGGGCGGCTCCTCGATCGGCGACGCGCAGAGTCTCGGCTACTGGTACCAGGAAGGCGGCATTCAATCACCGGATGGTCACTGCCGCGCCTTCGATGCCCAGGCGCGCGGCACCGTCAGCGGCAACGGCGTCGGCGTGGTGGTGCTCAAGCGCCTGGAAGACGCGCTGGCCGACGGCGACACGATCCATGCGGTGATCCGTGGCTCCGCGATCAACAACGACGGCGCGCTGAAAGTCGGCTACACCGCGCCCAGCATCGACGGCCAGGTCAAAGTCATTCGCGCGGCCCAGCTCATGGCCGAGATCGAGCCCGAGACGATCGGCTATATCGAGGCGCACGGCACCGGCACGCCCGTCGGCGATCCGATCGAGATCACGGCGCTGGCCCGCGCTTTTGGCGCAGCCGGAGCCAACACTCGTTGCGCGATCGGCGCTGTCAAAACCAATATCGGCCACCTGGACGCCGCCGCCGGAGTCGCTGGGCTGATCAAGACCGTGCTGGCGCTCAAGCATCGCCAGATCCCGCCGAGCCTGCATTTCCAAACGCCGAATCCGCAGATCGATTTTGCCGGCAGTCGCTTTTATGTCAACACGCAACTCAGCGAGTGGACGGCCACGGATGCGCCGCGCCGCGCCGGCGTTAGCTCGTTCGGCATCGGCGGCACCAACGCCCACCTGATCCTGGAAGAAGCGCCGACCGTCGCGCCCTCCGATCCGGCCCAGCCCTGGCAACTGCTGCTGCTCTCGGCCAAAACCGAGACCGCGCTGGAGCAGGCAACCGACAATCTGCTCACCTATCTGCGCGAAAACCCGGCGACGAATCTGGCCGATGTCGCCTACACGCTTCAGGTCGGGCGCAAAGCCTTTAGCCAGCGGCGCGCCGTGGTCTGCCGCGACCGCGACCAGGCGATCGCGCTGCTGGAAGCCCGCGATCCGCGTCAGGTGCTGACGACGTCCGGCGAGCCTCGGGAGCGACCGATCGTGTTTTTGTTTCCAGGACAGGGCGCGCAGTACGTGGGCATGGGCCGCGATCTCTACGATGGGGAGCCGGTCTTTCGCCAGGCCGTCGATCGCTGCGCCGAGCTGCTCAGGCCACAGCTCGGAGTGGATCTGCGCAACGTGCTGTATCCCGGCGCGCAGCAGGCCGAATCCGCCGGCCAGCAGCTGAGTCAGACCTGGCTGGCGCAGCCCGCGCTTTTCGTGGTCGAGTATGCACTGGCGCAGCTGTGGATCAGCTATGGCGTGCGGCCGGGAGCCATGCTCGGCCACTCGATCGGCGAGTATGTGGCGGCAACGCTGGCGGGCGTGCTCAGCCTTGCAGACGCGCTTAAGCTGGTCGCGGCGCGCGGACGGCTGATGCAGCAGCTGCCTGGCGGATCGATGCTCGGCGTGGCGCTGGCTGAGTCGGCGCTGCGTCCGCTGCTTGGCCCGGCCCTGGATCTCGCGGCGATCAACGGCCCGGCTAGCTGTGTGGTCTCCGGCAGCCACGCGGCGATCGAAGAGCTGCGCGCACAGCTGGCGGCGCAGGGCATCGAGAGTCGTCTGCTGCATACGTCGCACGCCTTTCACTCGGCGGCCATGGATGCGATCCGCGCGCCGTTTGCCGAGCTGGTCGGCAGCGTTCGGCTCAGCCCGCCGCAAAGTCCTTATCTTTCCAACCTGACCGGCGGCTGGATCAGTGCCGCCGAAGCGACCGATCCGCGCTACTGGGCGCGCCATCTGCGCGAGACCGTGCGCTTCGCCGAT
>DASWTQ010000141.1:0-18167 GCA_036402055.1 Herpetosiphonaceae bacterium | reverse complement strand
TTGCGACCGCTTGAGGAGGCTGAGCGCGCTGAAAAACTCGATGCTGTTACACGGGCTGTTATTGCGCGCCGACGAAAGACGCTTCAACAGCTTACGGATGAGCCAATTTCAGACGACCGATGAGGATCTTGTACAGATGTTTTTAGGTATTGCTATCGGCACAATAGCTCGATCTGGTGTAGAGCAAATGCTTCAAGCCTGGATTGTAAATTCTCACTAAAGGTAAATTTCAGCCCCTGTTTATCACCTTCTCGTCCGCAGCATCTCGGTAGCTAGGGGCAGCGTGACATAAAATGTACTGCCCTCGCCAGGCGTACTCTCGACCCAGATCCGCCCACCATGCAGCTCGACCAGCGCCCGTGTGATCGCGAGGCCAAGCCCGGTACCGCCGATGCGCCGCGTATTCGAGTTGTCCACGCGGTAGAAGCGCTCGAAGATCCGCGATAGCTCGTGCTGCGGAATGCCGATGCCCTGATCGCGCACGCTGATCAGCAGCGCCGGCTCCGGCGGCAGCGTCGGCGCGGATGCAGGCGGACGATGCAGCACCGAGGCGTGCAGCACGACCTCGCCACCCTCAGGCGAGTACTTGATCGCGTTCGAGAGCAGATTGCTCAAAATCTGGCGCACCCGGTCGCGATCGGCGTAGATTGGCGGCAAGCTCTCGGGCACATCCAGCAGCAGCCGGTGTCGCTCGACATCCAGCTCGGCGTTGAGCTGCGCAACCAGCTCGCGCACCAGCTTGGGCAAGGCCATCACCCAGCGCTCCAGCTTGATCTTGCCCGCATCCAGCCGCGACACATTGAGCAGATCTTCCACCAGATTCGCCAGATGATCCGCCTCTTTATGCACCGTATGAATAAATTCGCGACGCTCGGCCGGCGCAAACTCACGCGCCAGCAGCAGCTCGGTGTAGCCCAGGATCGAGGTCAGCGGCGTGCGCAGCTCGTGCGAGACTACCGAGACAAACTCCGACTTCAGGCGATCGACTTCGCGCTCACGAGTCACATCGTTGGCGGCCAGCAAAAAGCCGGATTGCAGGCCCAGCATATCGCGAACCGGCATCAGCAGCAGCCGCAGCTCCTGCCACGGTCCCTGCATCACCACCAGGGCCTCGGTCGCCGTCGTGATCGGCTTGGTAAACAGATCCGAGAATGCCAGTGGATCGGGCAGCCGCGCCAGCACATGCGGCAGCATATCCCATGGAATCAGCTTGATCGCGGGCACGAGCGCCGGATCGATGCTCCATAGCTGCCACCAGGCCGGATTGGCGCGCAGCAGCGTGCCGTTGGCGTCGGTGAGCGCCAGACCCGTGGGCAGCTCGTCAAAAACCTGCTGGAGATGCGATCCCGCGTCGGCGAGCTGCTGGTAGAACTGCGCCCGAACCACAGCCGGCCCGGCTAGCTCAGCCAGCCGCTGGACGAAGAGCAGCGCCTGGCTCTGAAGTCTGGCTCCTTCCAGCGCGATCGCTCCCAGCAGCTGCCCGTTGTGCACGATCGGCGCTGCGAAATGCGTCTGCCCATCCATCTGTCGAACCATCGCCCGGCCGTTCGCCAGCGCGATCTTGGCCAGATCATGCGCGCGATTGCTGGGAACCAGCGCTGTCGACGGGCCGCTTTCCTGGCGCGGCAGCTCAAAGGTCAGCAGATGCATACCGTGACCATTCGCCTCGGCGACGTGGATCGAGCCGTTGGCGGCAGCCGTGTGCTCGACTGCCCAGCTGAGCAAATCGGCGAGCAGCGGCTGAAGCAGCAGCGGCGATTGAATTTGCGTGGCAATAACATCTAGCCGCTGTTGCTCGGCCAGCGATAAGATCGGCTGTCCGCTGCTGCCCTGTGATTGGCTCAGCGCCGTGGCAAAGATCGGCAGGAGCGCCTGAAGCACATGGATCAGCTCTGGCGCAGGGCTGTGCTGCTGCGGAATCTGTAGCTCCAGCGCGCCGTACAGCCTGCTCTGCCAGCCGATCGGCCAGCCGAAGTAGCAGCGCCGCTGATCGATCGACCGCTGGAGTGGCTCGCGCAGATGAAAGAGTTCGCCGGTCAGGCTGTTGGGCCAGATCACTTCTGCGCCGTTTGATCCCTGTGTGTGCGGAGGAAACGCCAGACTCCACGATCCGCCCTCGTCGAGCACGATCACGCGTGCTGCCTCAAACGGCAGCGCTGATTGCAACTGCTCCAGCACCTGGGTCAAGCGGTGCGGCAGCGGCTGAGACGACAGCAGCAGCTGTCCGATTCGTTGGAGCAGATCGAGTTGGCGTTTCGTGTCCATCGGTATGTTTGTATCTCACCCTGAGCGCAAGCGAACCTCTTCGCGGCAGGTCTCGGAATTGTAGCATACTGCGCTCAAGCGCAAAAAAAGGCGCTCCTCATGTGAGGAGCGCCCCCGGTTAGTTATGGATCGTCTTAGCGAACGGAGCCGCGTCGGAACAGGTTGACGATGCCGAGCAGCACAACCGCGCCGAGCAGCGAGACCAGGATCGAGCCGAGGTCGAGCGGGTTCTGGTTGATCGTGCCCTCGTTGAAGATCGCGCCGAACAGCCATCCGCCGAGTAGCGCGCCGATGATGCCGACGACGATGTTCAACAGCAGGCCCTGCTGGGCGTCCGTGCGCATAATGATGCTGGCTAGCCAACCAACGATACCGCCGACGATAAGCCAGATAATGAGACCCATGACACTCATGATTATTCCTCCCTCAGGTTTAGGTTTCTGATTCAAGAGTGGAAGCGTTCCACTCATCCGTTAGTGATCTCTAAAGCAGAGATCGTGCCACGCTTACTAATCTCTCAGCGCAAGAAGATTAGACACGCCCGCGTCGGCCGGTCACCAATCCGACCAGGAAGAGCAGGATGCACGCGCCGACAATGGCGGTGAGCCAGCTTCCGATGTCGAACAACGCGTACGGCTCGGGATCATTCGTGATCAAACCCCAGAGGAAACCGCCGAGGAACGCGCCGACGATGCCGACGATGATGTTCAGCAGGATACCCTGCTGGGCGTCTGTGCCCATGATCTTGCTTGCAATCCAACCGACGAGACCGCCGAAGATTAACCAGAAGATGATGCCCATTGTTTTGCCTCCCTCTTAGGCGAATGATGTTGTCGATTGCGATGTGTCGCTGGTTACAGACTATGGCATAAAGCGTGCCAAGAGCACTACTGTGACGATGGAGTATCTTTTTTTGTTGCCTGTGGAGTACTCCTCGGGCCATGCTATACTGCGCTGTGCGCTACCATCGGCGCTTCATAGGAGGAGTTCATGGCACACGCGACGATCGGGGTGATCGGCGGGAGTGGGCTGTACGATATGCCTGGCCTGACCGATCGCGAGGAGCTGGAGATTAACACACCATTCGGCGCGCCCAGCGATCATTTTATTCTGGGAACGCTCGGCGGTCAGCGGCTGGCCTTCTTGCCGCGTCATGGCCGTGGTCATCGTCTACTGCCGACCGAGGTGCCCAGCCGTGCCAATATTCACGGCTTCAAGCAGCTCGGCGTGCAGCGGTTGATCTCAGTCAGCGCGGTTGGCAGCCTGCGCGAGGAGCTGCCGCCAGGTCGGATGGTCGTTCCCGATCAGCTGGTCGATCGCACCAAAGGCGTGCGGCCCTTCACCTTCTTCGGCGGCGGGATCGTCGCGCATGTCGGCTTTGACAAGCCCTTCTGCGGCGAGACGCGCGCTGCCCTGTGTGAGGCGGTCAGATCGACCGGCCAGGAAGTCGCCGAGCGTGGAACGCTGTGTGTCATGGAAGGTCCGCAGTTCTCGACGCTGGCTGAGTCCGAAATGCACCGCCAGAACGGCTATGATCTGATCGGTATGACCGCGCTGCCCGAGGCTAAGCTGGCGCGCGAGGCCGAGATCTGCTATGCCACGCTGGCGCTCGTCACCGACTACGACTGCTGGCATCCCGGCCACGACAGCGTCACAGTCGAGGCCGTCGTCCAGGTGTTGCAGCAGAACGTCACAAACGCGCAGGCCGTCGTCGCCGCGCTGGTGCCGCTGCTGGCCGCCGAACGCACCTGCGCCTGTGGCAGCGCGCTGCAAAACGCGATCATGACACGTCTGGATCTGGTTCCGGCGGAGACTCGCGAGCGTCTACAGCTGCTGCTTGGGAAGTATGTTGCGGAGTAGATTGTGACGGCTACTACTTCGATCTCGCCGAGGCTGGCGGCAGCGATCGCCGTGTTTGTCGCTGGCTTGGTGCTGCTGGCGCTGGCTGTTCCCGCTACGTTGCTGCTGGCGCGGCGCCGTCGAGTCGGGCCGGCACAGGATCAGGTGGTGCGACTGCTCCAGAATAGCGCGGTGCCCTTCGCGATCCAGCTGCTCAACCAGGCGATCAACTTTGGTTTTGGTTTGCTGCTTTATCGTCTGCTGCTGGACACAGCGATCGGCGATTTCATCTTTGCCGCGTTTATCACCACGATGTTGCTGGCGACGATCGCCGAGTGGGGCCTCAACATCTACCTCACCCGTGAGGTCGCGCGCGATCCCGATGCGATCCAGCGGACCTTTGGCACGGCGCTGCTGCTGCGCTTCGCCATGGCAGCGCTGGTGATTCCGATCAGTCTGCTGATCGTGCAGAGCTACAACGGCTTGCAGGCGGCCGGTCTGATCGAGTACGCCTTCGATCGGCAGGGATTGTGGCTGATGCTGATTCTGGCAGCCACGGTCTTGCCGGGAGCTTTGAGCGCGGCCGTGACCGCGCTCTTCCTGGCCAGCGAGCGCCCGATCGTGCCGGCGGTGGTCAATCTGATGACCAATATCGTCAGCGCACTGCTTAAGGTCGGGGCGCTGGTGCTGGGCTGGGGTGTGCTCGGTGTGGCCTGGGCCGCGCTGCTGGCGACGATCATGAGCGCGGCGCTGTTTGCGGTCTTGCTGTTCCGCAACTGGGGCTGGCCGCGCATCCACTTCGATCGCAGGCTGGCCGTCACGATGTTGCGAGCGGGCTGGCCGCTGATGCTCAACAGCTTGCTGCTGGCGGTCTTTTTTCGCTTCGACGTGGCGATTATCAAAGCCGCACGCGCGACCGATCTCGCGGCCTACGATGCGGCCTACAGGTATCTCAACCTGACCCAGATTCTCCCGCCGATCGTGATCAACGCGGTCTTTCCCATGTTTGCGCGCCAGGCGGCCAGCGATCGCGCGGCGCTCCAGCGAGCATACAGCTATCTGGTGCGGCTGTTGCTGCTGCTGGCCCTGCCGATCGCAACCGGCGTGACGATCCTCGCGCCCTGGCTGATCTCGATCTACGGCGCGCAGTACGTGCCGCTGGGCGCTCCCGCGCTGGCGCTTCTGATCTGGTATCTGCCGCTCAGCTACGTGAACGGCGTGACGCAGTATGTGCTGATCGCGCTGGACCGGCCGCGCACGATCATGGTGTCGTTCACCGCCGCCGCGATCTTCAACCTGATCTTTAACCTGCTGTTTGTGGGACGCTTCGGCATTCAGGCGGCTGCTCTCGCGACGGTGCTGTCGGAGGTTGTGCTGTTTTTGCCGCTGTGGAAGGTGCTACGGACCGAGATTGAGCCGGCGCCGCTGCTGCGCCTGGCCTGGCGACCGACGCTGGCCGCGCTGGGGATGGGCCTGTGTATGCTTCTGGCCACGCAGATCCATGTCGCGCTGAGCATCATCGTGGGGCCGCTGGCGTTCTGGTGCTTGCTGCTGCTGGTCGGCGCCGTGCAGGAAGAAGATCGCCGCCTGGCGCGACGAGTGCTGCGCCGGGCTTAGCCGCAGCCGGACGGGCGAATCAGGCCCAGGCAGCCCGAACCTGAAGCGCTGTCTGTGGGCGGTCGGGGACGGCGGGCTTGAGCGCCCGGTTGACCAGATCGAGAAACTCGTCGATCGTAAACGGCTTGAGCAGCAGATGGGCGCTGAGCTGCGCGATCTCCACCTTGTGATCTTCACTCTCTTTGAGCGCGGCAGTGCAGATGATCGCCGGCAGATCAGAGCGTGTGGCCTGGCGCACCTGTTCGATTGCCCGCAGGCCAAGAGCTTGAAAGTTGATCCAAAAATCGGTGATCAGCAGATCGGCGTGCTTGGGCGCGACCTTCAGCATCTCCGCTAAGCTTTCCGCCGCCACAACCTGAAAGCCTTCATCTTGCAATACTTCGCTGAGCAGATCTCGAATTACAGCATCGTCGTCTAAAACTAAAATGGTTGGGCTCATGGTATGTTCTCCTTCTCCAGGCTCCTGGCGGGGGAGAATGTCAAGGGGGTTCCTACGCCCAACTATAGCAGAATGCACGACGGCTGTAAAGCGGTACGCAATGTACGCCCATCACAGCAGCAAGCTGGAGCTTTACTCAGCCATTGGTGGGGGAGAGTGCCAACGAAGTTGGATTGTGCGTTCAGGCGACCTGTTGCGCGGATACTCCCAGCTGGCGCAGGCAGCGATCAAGCTCGGCTAGCTCAAAGGGTTTGGGTAATACCACGGTCGGCGCAATGTCCATAGTCGTGCCGATCTGGCGCTGCTTCTCGTTGGCACGCCAGGCGGCGCTCATCAGCACCACCGGCAGGCGGCGCCCGGACGGATCGCTGCGCAGCTGGCGCAGAACTTCGAAGCCGTCGGTTTCAGGCATCATAATGTCGAGGATCAGCGCGGCCGGCTGCACATCTTTTACACAGCGGATGGCCTCGCGGCCGTCGCTGCATACTGTCACATCGTAGCCTTCGTCGATCAGCACGTTCGAGAGCATGTCGGCGAGTTCACGCTGGTCATCGACGATCAGGATACGTGTGCGTTGCGTCTGGACTGGCGGTTGAGCTTTCTGAACGGGCATGATGATCTCCCAAAGGGCTGCTAACCGCGACGCACTGCGCGCCGCGATTCAGCAGCAAACTGTAATTGAATACGAGCACAACGCCGTTGGTGTGCCGATCGACCCTATGCTGGTGGGCTATCTCGATTGGAATGTGGCCGGCCCCAGGGGAAGGGCCAGCCGCACGACGGTGTTGCTAGGAATCGGCGTTTCGCTCTCGCTCTTCGAGCGAGGCTTCACCGGGCTCAGGCGCTCGCAATTCGTCCATCGCGATCTCGGGATCTTTATCATACACCGAGCTTAGCAAGATGTCGAGTACTCCGGCCTGACGCGCCATGTCTATGGCTTGATGCGTAATCAGTTCGCCGACATTCAGGATAACATTATCTTGAGGATCGAGAATGACGCGCGTGACGGGTCGGCCAAGTGCGCTCTTGATTTGATGCTCGCGGGCTTCTTGCTCGGTTCGCTCCTGAAAGCTGTTGACGGAAGATCTGACACGATCCCACAGGTTGCTGGCCTCAGTGCGGGCCTGGGTCGCGCCCTGTTGGATACGCTCGCCTGCCGATGTTGTCGCGGCGCTGGCCCGCGCACGAGCGGCGTCGGCTGTGGATACGCCCACGGCATCCAGTAGCTCGGCCTCTTTGTGATAGGTTCGCGCCCGGTTGATCACCTGCTCCGTGACGATCTGACCTGGCGCTGCAATAATCACGCCCTCGTTCGTCCGTACTGCGTGCTGGACGCGCCTTCCGCGCGCCTGCTCGATGCTATTGGCCGCTACCGCGCCGCCGAGCGTCTGGCTGAAGCCAGCGGTTAAGCTGCCGCCGGTCGCGTGGTAAAGCCGATCCAGAACTCCCTGGCGCTGCGCCTCGTCTGCCGCCAGCGGTGTGATGGTCTGGCCTGTGGCCACAAGCAGCGTTCCATCCGGCGCAACTACGTCTTCCGTAACCGTCTTGCCGACGACATAGGCTTTTTGCTGCGCGGGATCGACGGCGACGTTGGTCAGCGAGGTCGAGGCACGATCCGTGGCGTCTTGCAGCGTATCGCCGGTCTCCTGAACCGCAGCTCGAATGCCGCCAACCTGCTCTTCCATCAGGTCGGCGGTCTCGGGCGGCACAAACGCGACATCCTCGCCGATCTTGAGCGCGTGTGGCGCGGGAATAAACGATCGGCCCGAGTAGGCGTCGGCAAACACGCCGCCGGATGCCTCGTAGCCTTCGACAGCGCCGGTCTCCTCGCTGAAGTAGAGATCCGCCAGCGTGCCCAGATCGCGACCATCGGTGGTCATGATCTTGGTGCCCTTGAGCACGTTATTGCGCTCAAGAATGCGCTGGATCGCCGGAACTTGCGCGGCGTTTACCACAGTATTTTTGGCGGCTACAATCACTGCGTCGGGACCAATCGTCTGGATGTTTTGCAGCGGCAGCACGCGCGCGCTGCTGAACCAGCCACCCTCGTCTACCAAAAATCCCAGCAGCTGGTTGTTTTCTTGATCGAAGAGTAAATCTTTGATTCTTTCAAACTGTTCGCCGGTATCGAACGCGACCACCGGCTTACCGATCAGATCTGTACCTTTGCGCATCTCGGCCTCCTTTATGCCGCACCGAAATTCGCGATCAGGTTGGTGACGCCGAGGATCTCCAGCAGCACCAATGCGACGATCAGCAATACAAGCACAAGCAGAACATACAAGCCGGTGTTGGAGCGTTCTCCTTCTAAGCGTGGCATCGCCTTCACCCTTCCTCGTACCATAGACGGCAACAGGCAGCACGCAAGTAGTGTGCCAATACTCTGTCGAAGAACCAAGAACGAAGAACCAAGAACCGAAAGAACAAACGAACAAGCGAACAAAGGAACAAACGGAAGAACCAAGAACCTAGAACCTGGAACCTAAGTGAACATTTTACACTCTTGATAATGGATTTTCCTGTAGGGGCGTGATTTATCAATCCCTGAGAGCTGATTCTGTCATTCATCTATTGATGATCTCGTCAAACGTTATCTTCAGGATCTTCCCCTCGCCTGCCGCACAGGAGCGGGAACGGGAGCCCGCGACGGCGGGGAAGGGGAGTCGAGTGCCTAGAACCAAGAATAAAAAGCAAACTGATCCTTTGTTCCCTTGTTCCCTTGTTCCTTTGTTTGCCCGTAGGGCACAGGTGAGGGCCACCAGCTCTACCCAAGATCGATACTCAGCTCGCGGGCTCGCTCCACCACCGCGCGAAAATCGTCAAGCACCTGCGCCCAGGCATGATCGTAGGCGGCGACATCGGCGGCGCGCAGCCGAATGAGATAGGACGGATGAAACGTGGCGATCACGTCCTCGCCGTTAGGCCCTTTGAACCACTGGCCGCGCGACTCGGTGATCTTGAACTTTTTGTCGATGATCGCCTGCGCCGATGGAGCGCCGATGCAGACCAACATCTTGGGCTGCACGATCGTTAGCTCGCCGTCGATCCAGATGCGGCACGCCTTGACCTCGCTGGTCTTTGGCGTGCGATTGACCCGCCGTCCGCGCTCGTTGAGCGAGGTCGCCCAGTGCTTGATCGTGTTGCTGATCCAGAGCTTCGATCGATCGATGCCGACCGTCGCCAGCCACTCGTTGAGCACCTCGCCCGAAGGCCCGACGAACGGGCGCCCGGCTTTGGCCTCTTGCTCGCCCGGTCCCTGCCCGATCAGCATCACCTGCGCGTGCGGATCGCCCTCGCCCCACACCACCTGCGTACCCGAAAGATGCAGATCGCAGCGTGTGCAGCCCAGGCCCTGCTCGCGCAGCCGCTCCATGGCAATCGTTCGCTCATCAGTCATCTGTGCTCATCCTCCGACTACGAATCGCTCTCGCCTGCCGCCGCCTCCATCAGCTCTTCTTCGCGCTGCTCGTCGTCGCCGGCGATCGGCTGTGTATCCAGCCCGAAACGTGCTGCGACATCCGGCGCGTAGCGTGCCAGATCGCGCCGAATCCGCAGCAGCGCAAGATCTTTGGCCTTCGCCTCCAGCATCACGTCGAACTCAAGATCGTAGGCCATGCGCATAAAGGTGATAAACTCGAACGGGTTCAAGAAATCGGCGTGGCCGGTCCAGATCGGCGGCTGGAGCACGGTCTCGGCTTTGCCGGTCTTGCGATTCTTGCGCTTGATCTCGCGCATCTCGGTTCGCGGCGACGAGTAGTGGATTTTGGGCCGCACGCCATCGGGCCAGGAGCGAATAAAGCGCTCCACGGTTGGGCGTAGCTCCAGGCCCTCGGGATTATTGCACCAGTAGTGCTGGTAATCGAAGGCCAGCGGTACGCCGGTTTGCTCGTGAATCCATAGGACGTTGGCGGCGCTGAAGCGAATGTCGTCGTTTTCCAGCACCAGGCGGCGGCGCACTGGCTCCGGCAGCCGCTGATAGGTCTCGACCCAGCGCTGGCAGCTGCTCTGGCGATCGCCGTAGGTGCCGCCCACATGAATAATCAGCACCGCCTCGGGGCCTAGCTCCATACAGTCCAGCATCTCGGCCTGCGCCTCAAGATCCCAGATGCTCTTGTCCACCAGCGCGCGATCCGGGCTGTTCAGAATCACAAATTGCGAAGGATGAAACGAGAGTCGCAGCCCCTGCCCTTTGGCCAGCTGTCCAAGCTCGCGTAGCTCAAGGCTGCACTCTTTGATCTGGCCGTGAAACTGCGGCATGTCGGGATGCGTTACGTACGGCGCAATATCCGACGACATGCGATACATCGTGATCTTGTGCTTGTCGAGATACGCAAAAATATCGCGCAGATAGCCGAGCGAAACCCGTAGATGTGGCCCGTTTTGCCAGCGGCGCGCGTCGTTGCTCTTGAGATCGGGTTGGCCCAGCACCTTGACGGCAAATCCAAAGCGCAGCGCCTGTGTATCGAGCGGACCTTGTTTGTTCATCGCTGTTTCTCTTCTGCTTCAGATTGGACTTTCAGGTCGGGACCAAACCCCAATCGATCGACAAACTCATTCCAGGCTGCATACTTGAGCGCGCCGCCGCTGGCCTGATTGTGGCCGTGACCATAGGCGTCGCCCGCGTCGGCCGGAGCGTTCTCGCGTAAAAAATCCAGCAGATTGATCTCGCGGGACGAGCGGGCGCTGAAGTTGACGTAACCTGGAAGATAGCCGGTGTTGACGCCCATCACAATATATTTGGGCAGTCGTGTGCGCCAGATCTGCGCCGTCAGTGGGTGAATCTGGCAGGGCGTGTGAATGCGGATCATCGCCACGTTGCCGCTAAACCTGGGCGACGCTTTTTTGGCCTCGGCAAAGGCACGATTGACCTCGGTCTTGGCCTGTTTGAGCAGCGCAACCTCGGATGCGTCGCCACGGATGATGTCGCGGGGATCGTTGCAGGTGAGCAGCAGCTGGAGCGCCGGACGTGCATCGCCGCTGGCCGAGCGCCGAGGCGCGTTGAGCAGCGTCGTCGCGTCGCGCAGCGGCGTAGCTTTATAGCGTTGTTTGGCCTCGTCCAGGAGCGCAAACGGCGCTTTGTCGCCCACATCGCTCAGGATACTGATCGCCGCGATCCAGTCGAGATCGTCGGCTTGCGTGATCGCCTGAGCGCACCAGAAGGCCATCAGCCCCGAGGTCGGTGTCGGCTCTTCGCCGTAGCCGGTCAGCAGCTCGGCGTTGGGCGGCACACCCTCAGGCCGGTGATGATCCAGCAGCAGCGTTGGCACGTTCTCTAAAATCGGCTGATCGCGGCTGCCAAGATCGGTAACGATCAGGGCCTGGGGCTGTGATTGCGCCAGCCGCTCGCGCACACTCGACGACCATGCGTGCTCGCCTTTGCGCGTCACCTCGATTGCAACGGTGTGATCGATCTGCCGGAGCGCGCGCGTCAGGATCGCGCCCGCCGCGATTCCGTCGGCGTCGCTGTGGCATAAAACGGCGATGGCCGGCCCTCGGGAGAGCCGACCAACAAACGCCTGAAACCGCTGCTGAAGCTGTTCAACCAGGGCTGCTTGCACAAGAATCTCCTGCTGGATCTCCTGTTTAGCAGCCTGTGTGCCGCGAGGCGGGCTACACTGCCCAGTTCGTCTGCCGCTCGATCAGCTGGGCTCCCAGACCCAGGCTGGCCAGCAGATAGAAGATCAGCAGGCCCACCGGCGGCGCGATCAGCCCGATGCCGATCACCACCACCAGCTGCGCCGCCACGCCCCACAGCGCACTCCCGATCGTAGCGCTGCCGGTGAGCCGCTGCCCAAGCGCCTGCCCGACTGCCGCCAATCCCTGCACGTAGGGCAGATGCACCACCAGCAGCAGCAGCGGCACCAGCAGCAGCCCGACAACCGTCAGCGCCAGCAGCGCCAGCACCGGCAGCGTCAGCAGCGCCAGCAGCGCGGTGATCAGCACGCCGATGCCTAGTGCCAGCCAGGGTCGTGTCGGTAAGATGCGGCTGGTTTGCAGCGTGCGCTGCGGCCAGAGCAGCACCAGAATGCCCGCCAGCGCCAGCGTGATCAGCGCTCCCAGCAGGCCGGTCAGGCCACGCACCAGGCTCGGCGAGAGCTGCTCGGCGCTCTCACCAACTGCCCGCAACGGTGTTCCAGGCACGCCACGTCGCTCTACCCCAGCAATCTGGTCTGCCTGGGACGTCGTAATCTCACCGCTGCCCGCCAGTACATCGCCGGCGACTCGCGCGCCCTGATTGAGCGTAACATCGCCCAGAATGCTCACAACGTTGCCGCTCACCTGCCCATCCACCACGATGTCACCCCACAGCGAGACCACATCGCCGCGAATATCACCCGTGGCGCGAACCGGCTCGGTCAGCGTGACGACTGCCGCATTCTGAACCGTGGGGCTGGTGGCGCTGTGATCCAGCGAGCGGAACAGCGCGCCGCTAGCCACGACCAGCCCGCACGCCAGCGCCGCCGCCCCCAGCGTGAAGCTTACCGTCGGCTGGCGCAGCGCTCGCTGAAGCAGAAACGCTACCAGCGCGGCGCACACCACGATACCCAGGAACGGCACGGCGAAGACCGCGACAATATCCAGAATGCCGCGCGCGGCCAGTCCCAGTGCAGTGTCGGACCAGAAAGATTGCAGGCCAAGGCCCAGCGCGATGCTCGCGGCGACGACCACCACAATGCCACCAACCCACTTTTTCTGGCGTTGGCGCTGCTGCCGCTCTGCCTGACGTGCTAATTCAAGCGGCGACTCTTTGGGTAGGCGTTGGAGTAGCTTAGCGGTAAAATCCGGCGGCGGCAGCGCCAGCTCGATCGTTGTTTGCGCGAGCGCGCGGCCCATCGGGTCGGCGAAATCGTCGTGGCAGGCCGGACAGTGCGCGAGATGCGCTTCCAGGGCCCGCTGCTCATCCGGGCCGAGCGGCTCGTCGTGAGCCATCAAGGTGTGCGCGGTTCGGCAGTCCACGGCAAAGCTCCTTCTGCTTCGAGCAGCTCTTCAAGCTGTCGCCGGGCGCGAAACAGCCGGGTCTTCACCGTTGCCTCAGTCAACCCAGTAATCTGCTCGATCTCGTCGTACGACAGATCGTGGTAGTAGCGCAGCACAGTGATCAACCGATACGTATCGGGAAGCTGGTTGATTGCGCGGGCGACGGCTTCGCGTTGCTCACGGTTAAGCGCACTGCGCTCAGGGCCGGGCGCATCACTCGGCAGCGCGAACGCAACCTCGTCGATATCCACCACGGTAGCACGCCGACGGCGCAGTACATCGATACAATAGTTGGAGGCGACGGAGAGCAGCCAGGTCGAGAATTTCCGCCCACGATCGTAGGTCGTCAGCTTGGTATAGACGCGCAGAAAAATTTCCTGGGCCGCATCCTCCGCTTCAGATGCATTACGCAGCATACGATACGCCAGCGAATAGACCGGTGCTTTGTAGGCTTCCACGATCCGCGCGAAGGCTTCGTGGTCGCCCTGTATTGCCGCGTCGATCCAGCGCAACTCGTCGGTCTGCGGCTCCATCGATGCTCCTTATTCAGTAGAGTACGTTGCTAATCAGAAAAGGTTTCAGCCGATTGTACCATGGGTCTATGCCTGTCCCGGCGCTGAGTACCATGGCTGCGAACGCCACAGCCGGCTAGCACACATCGCGCTCCTGATCGCGGGTTGAATGTCAAGTATATGATCGTGTATTAATGACTTTTTAAATGCTTTTTAACACGTTATGTATTGACAGCCTGGAATACCAATTGCTATACTACCCGCACTGATGTACTCGGCGTCGATGCCACAGGCCCTTCGCAGTATGGAGGGCCATTTCTATCTCTCCAGAATCTCGCCGCCGCGCGCGCAAAGGAGCTACCTATGACCATCCGCGCGATTTTATTTGATCTCGACAACACACTTTATCCGGCTTCCTCAGGTGTGATGCAAACCATCGACCGGCGGATCGGGGAGTACGTCCAGCAGCGCCTGGGCCTTCCCGAGGATGAAGCTGCACAGCTGCGTCATTATCTCTATACGACCTACGGAACAACGCTACGCGGGTTGCAGGAGCGTCATGCCGGTGTAGAGACCGAAGAGTATCTGCAATTTGTGCATAATATAGAGATCGATAAGTTGCTGACCTTTGATGCAGAGCTTGATATTGCGCTGTCACGCCTGCACGTGCCCAAGCTGATCTTTACGAACTCGCCGCGTGAACATGCCGAGCGCGTGCTGAGCGCTATGCAGCTTACGCATCACTTCGAGCAGATCTTCGACCTGCGCTGTTTCAACTTTGTGGCCAAGCCCGACCCGTCGTGCTATGAGCATGTGCTGGCTGAGCTTGGGATCTCGGGCTCGGAGGCGCTGCTGCTGGAAGATACTGTCTTGAATCTGCCACCGGCTAAGGCGCTTGGTATGACGACGATCCTGATCGCCGAGCTGCCGCGCGACTGCGACTCCGCCGATTATCAGGTGCAGCATGTGCTGGCCGGCCTTTCGATCGCTCAGACGCTTGTCGAGCCGCACCTTTCATTGCTGCCCTCCTCGCTCCCGGTGACCAAGCCACGCGTGCGTATCCGCCGCTCGGCGTAGCCAGCGCGATCTCAGAAAGCTTCCGCTCTTCTCCGCCGACAGCCAGCGCAGCCCGGCCGATCGTTCGGCTCTGCTTAAAAGCTGATCTCGGCATAGTCGAGCATAAAAAAGGGCGGGCGGCCGACGGTTCCCTGCGCCAGGTTGCTGATGCGGATCGTGTTTTGGCCTGGGCGCAGCAGTGCCGCGTCGAAGCTCCAGGTGTACGTCGACCAGGTGCCGGTTTCAAGCGGTAGATCGTCGTCAGGCAGCGGGTTGGGGCCGTTAAAGATCTCGGTCTCGTTGACGCGGATGCGGATCGGCGTTTTGGCCGCGCCCTCGGAGTCCATGCCCTCAATGCTGAGCTGCGCCGTGCCACGCGGCTGTGTCTCAAGGCTGAATGTCGCCTGCATGGTGCTAAACTGCGTGGACGAGCCGTAGATCCAGGCGGCGGTGCGGCCTCCGTACTCGGTGTTGCCGCTGGATCGTAGATAGCTGCCCTGCCAAACAGGATTGTCCAGCACAATCGGAGCTGCGCTGCCGGCTGCCGGTTGACTCGCCGGTGGTTGAGAGCCGGTTGGAACAAAGGTCGGTGTCGGTCGTCCCGGCGTGGCGGCTCCCGCGATCGGTGTGGCTGCTGAAGGCTGGGATGTCGTGGGCGAGGCCACGCGCTCCTCGGCGAACGAGCAGGCAGCCAGGCCACAGACCAGGCCGCAAGTCAGGTATCTCCAAAGCTGTTTCATGCCGCTGGGCTCTGCAACCTTTAGGCCACCCACAGCCGGAACATAAGCGTTTTAAACACAAACAGCGCCGCTCGAAGCGACGCTGTCTATTATGGCTGGGGTACAGGGATTCGAACCCCAACTACCTGATCCAGAGTCAGGCGTCCTACCATTAGACGATACCCCAACATCATTTCAAAAAGGCCGTACCCCCGATTCTGTTCGTGTCCGTCATCTCTCTCGCCTTGTGGGCGGCGGCTTGTGGTCTGCCGGGTGTTACCCGGCCTCGCCCGTGCCGCGGCGATGTGAGCGTGCGAGGTGGTCATAGCGCGGCCATGCCGCTGCCACCAATAAGCCTGCCCCACACACCTTGCTCTCCCTGGGCCAGCGCAGTCGCCTAGCCGCCGTCGTCGCCGACGACGCTGGTGGTCGCTTAAGCCACCGTTTCAGCCCTCACCTGTGCGCCAGCGGTGCTATGCGCCATCGGCGGGTGTGTTTGCTGTTGCCGTCTTGCGTCAGCCACCAGTTACCCGGCAGCTGCCCCTGCTTGCTGTTTCGCAGGGTGGCTTGCTCTGAAGCTCAGAGCGGAGAGTCGGGAAGTTCCTCTAGCATAAATGCCAGCGACGGAACGCCTTTTTGAAATTGTTAATGGAGCGGGAGACGGGATTCGAACCCGCGACCTTCTCCTTGGCAAGGAGATGCTCTACCAACTGAGCCACTCCCGCAAACGAAAAGGTATTAGTGATCAAAAATTGGTCGCTAATACCTTCGTTTTTGGTGACCCCAGCGGGATTCGAACCCGCGGTCTTCACCTTGAGAGGGTGACGTCCTAGGCCGCTAGACGATGGGGCCAGTTGTTTGTGTTGCCTTCCAAACAATACCCCTGACTTCATCAGGGGATCGCTTAGCGCTCACGTAGTGTACCTTAATTTTCTCCAGGATGCAAATCGATTTTGCGGGTTTTTGGTAGATTCTCCAAAATCCGCCTGCGTCACTTTCGGCCAAACAAAAACAGGACCGGATCGACTCCAGTCCTGCTTGCTCTGACTTGCTCTGATTGGCTGAGCTAGGCGGTCGGCGCGAGGCCGTCGCCGCTCGGAGCCTGAAGCATGCGCAGCGGCAGCGTCTTGAGATGACGGCCGTTGACCACGATATGAAACTCGTACACGCCCGGATTCGGGAACTGCAAGCCCATCATGTTCACCGGGATTAGCACTGAGCTGGGGCCGGTCGGATCGTCGGGATCGGGCGCGACACCAAACTCGGCGGTGATCGACGGATCGAGCAGCGGATTGCCGCGCGTATCCCAAAGATCGATCTGAAGCTGATGCGGGCGATTGCACTCCGAGGCGAGCATCTGGATCTTCATGACCAGCGTGATCGCGGGCTGTGTCGTGGGAAACTGCGGCGCGTGAATGCGATCGATGTTGCCGCCGAGCACGTAAAGCTTGCCATCCGGCGGAACTTGAGCCGAGTCGGCGAGAAATGCGAATTCAACTTCCATAGAGTTAGGTGTGTACCTTTTTGGTGGGTGGAGGGTGGTTTGGTGGGCCCCCTGGGACTCGAACCCAGAACCGGCTGATTAAGAGTCAGATGCTCTGCCAATTGAGCTAGAGGCCCAAACCGTTTGCGTGGCGGATTATACCAAAGCTTTGTGAAAGATGCAAACATTTTTTGCTCGCGCTTGCTGGCACATGCCTTGCCGGTTGGGGATGATTGTTCGTCGATCAAAGGAGATGAGAGGATGTCTGATCCGACCAGCCGCGAAGCAGCGATCCAGAAGCTTAACGAGCTGATCAAAGAGATCGATATTGCTATGCTGACGACCGTTGAAGACGACGGGACGCTGCGCAGCCGCCCGATGGTGACACAGCGTAGCAAGTTCGACGGCGACCTGTGGTTCTTCACAGGCGCGTCTTCGTCGAAGGTTGCCGAGGTGATGAACGACCGGCATGTCAACTTGAGCTACGCCGATCCCGACAACCAGAGCTACGTGTCGATCTCGGGTCGCGCGCAGACCGTTCGCGATCGCAAGAAGATGGAAGAGCTATGGAATCCGGCGTACAAGGCCTGGTTTCCCAAGGGCCTGGAAGATCCCGATCTGGCGCTGCTCAAAGTGACGGCTGAGCAAGCCGAGTACTGGGACTCGCCGTCGAGCGGGGTTGTGTACGCATTTGGTCTGGTCAAAGCGCTGGTGACGGGTCAGCGCGCCGAAGGCGGCGAGAACGAGAAGATCGATCTGGCACGTTCGCGAGGTCAGTCGTAAACGAGAGAGGAGCAGGAGATGTCAGAGGGCGAGAATAAAACCCTTCCACCACAACACCAGGACCGGCGGCCCGGCCTGGAGTCGGAGATGACGCCGAAGCCCAAGGCTGAGGACTCGTCGTATCGCGGCAGCGGCAAGCTGCGGGACAAGGTGACGCTGATCACCGGCGGCGACAGCGGCATCGGCCGCGCGGTGGCGATCGCATTTGCCAAGGAAGGCGCGGATGTCGCGATCGTTTATCTCAACGAGCATGACGATGCCGAGGAGACCAAGCGGCAAGTCGAGCAGGAAGGCCGGCGCTGCCTCACGATCGCTGGCGATGTCGGCGACGAGCAGTTCTGCAAGCAGGCGGTGCAGCAGACCGTCGATCAGCTTGGTGGTCTGAACGTGCTGGTCAACAACGCCGCCGAGCAGCATCCGCAGGAGAGCATCGAGCAGATCAGCGCCGAGCAGCTGGAGCGCACCTTCCGCACGAA
>DASWTQ010000140.1:0-2154 GCA_036402055.1 Herpetosiphonaceae bacterium | reverse complement strand
ACAGCAACGCGCTGCCGGGCTTCTTCTCGCTGTCGAAGCACGAGGTCAAGCTCAACGATCCGCTGGCGCAGGAGTTCGTGAGCTGGCGCGGCGAGTGCCAATCCACGATTCGCAACTCGTATCAAATTCTGTCGCGCGGCGAGCCGAATCTGGAGAACGAACTGTGGCGCGTCAACGCGCAGCTGCTCAACGGCCAGCTGACGCCCGAGCAGGCCGGCCAGGAGATCCAGACCGGTCTCGACAAATGGTACAAGCCCGCGTCCTAAGATCTTGAGCCGGGGTGCTTCTCTGCATCCCGGCGCGATGCTAGCGCGCGCCTCGACGAAGCCGGGACTTCAGCTCCTGGCTTGAGGCGCGCAGCGGAGTTTTACCGTGCGAAGCAGCCGAAAACCGTTTCCAACTCATCTGCTCGTGTTTCTCGCGCCTGCCGTGCTGATCTACACGATCTTTATGATCTGGCCGCTGCTGGACTCGCTCAGGCTGAGCTTCATCGGTGGGAGCGGCGCGCAGGCCGGGCAGTTCGTCGGGCTGCAAAACTACGTCACGCTGCTGACCGATCCGCAGTGGTCGCCGCGCTTCTGGGGCGCGCTGCGCAACAACCTGCTCTTCTTCGCGATCCATATGTGCGTGCAAAACCCGATCGGCCTGCTGCTGGCGGTGCTGCTCAACGCGCGCGTGCTGCGTGGTCGGGCGGTCTATCGCACGCTGCTCTTCGCGCCGACGATGCTTTCGGTCGTGATCGTGGGCTTTGTCTGGCAGCTGATCCTGAATCCGCTGTGGGGCATCGCGGGCAGCATCCTGGGCTTTGTCGGTCTGAGTCGACTGTATCAGCCCTGGCTTGGTCTCGAATCCACAGCGCTGCCGACGCTCTCGCTGATCTCGGTCTGGCAGTTTATCGGCATTCCGATGATGCTCTTTCTCACGGCGCTGCTGGCGATCCCCGACGAGCTGGACGAGGCGGCGCGCGTCGACGGGGCCGGTGCGTGGAGCACCTTCTGGCGGATCAAGTTTCCGCTGATCCTGCCGACCGTAGGCATTGTCACAGTGCTGACCTTTGTGGGCAACTTCAACGCCTTCGATCTGATCTACGCCGTCAAAGGCGCGATCGCCGGGCCGAACTTCTCGACGGATCTGCTCGGCACGCTGTTTTACCGCACCTTCTTTGGCTTCCAGCTCCAGCCAGGCAATCCGCCGATGGGTACGACTGTCGCGATGTTGATCTTTTTGATCATCCTGGCGGGCGTGCTGCTGTATCTGTTCGTCTGGCAGCGACGGGTATTGACCTATGAACTCTAGCGCTACCGAACGTAATCTGGCCCTGGCTCCCGCTCAGCGCCGCGCGGCCAGGCGGGCAACGCTCACACGCCTTGCGCCGCATCTGGTGCTGATCTTTTTCTGCGCGCTGGCCGTCCTGCCGATCCTGCTGATCCTGATGAACTCGTTCAAGGATCGCGCCGCGATCTTCGGCAATCCCTACGCGCTGCCGCTGCCGGGATCGTGGAGCCTGAGCGGCTATAGCACTGTACTGGCGCGCTCCAACTTCAGCCGCTACTTCCTCAACAGCCTGACCGTGACGCTGCTGTCGATGTTTCTGATCCTGCTGACCGGCGCGATGGCCTCGTTCGCGCTGTCGGAGTATCGCTTTCGGGGCAGCACGCTACTCGGCCTGTATCTGGCGCTGGGCATCATGATCCCGATCCGGCTGGGCACGGTGAGCATTCTGTATCTGATCGTCGGTATGGGCCTGACCAACACACTGTGGGCGCTGGCGCTGGTCTACACGGCGCAAGGCTTGCCGCTGACGATCTTTATTTTGTCGCAGTTTATGCGCCAGGTTCCGGGCGAGCTGAAAGACGCGGCGCGGATCGACGGTGCGAGCGAGTACCGCATCTTCTGGCTGATCCTGCCGCTGGTCCGGCCCGCGCTGGCGACGGTCGCGGTCTTTATCATGATTCCGATCTGGAACGATCTGTGGTTTCCGCTGATCCTGGCGCCGTCGGAGCAAACGCGAACCGTCACGCTGGGCGCGCAGCAGTTTCTAGGCCAGTTCATCAGCGACTGGAACGCGGTGCTGGCGGCGCTCTCACTGGCGATCGTGCCGGTGCTGACGCTGTACGTGATCTTCTCCAGGCAGCTGATTCGCGGGCTGACGGC
>DASWTQ010000139.1:0-6665 GCA_036402055.1 Herpetosiphonaceae bacterium | reverse complement strand
CGCAGCAGCGGCTGTGGTTCATGGATCAGTGGGAGCCCGGCAACCCGGCCTACAATATCGCGTTCGCGCTTAAGCTGACGGGCCGCCTGAATATTGCCGCGCTTCAGGACGCCCTGAACACGATTGTCGACCGGCATGAGGCGTTGCGCACGACATTTGCGACAGTTGACGACCAACCGGTGCAGGTGATCGCATCGACCGCCCCCGTGCCGCTGCCGCTCACCGACCTGTCCCAGCTTCCTGAGCCTGAGCGGGAGGCCGAGGCCCGCGCACGGCGGCGGGCTTCGTCGCAGACCGCGTTCGATCTGACACGCGGACCATTGTTTGTGGCTGAGCTGCTGCGGCTGCGTCCCGACGAGCATATCGTGCTGTTCGCGATGCACCATATCATCTCGGACGGCTGGTCGTCGGGCGTCTTCCAGCGCGAGATGATCGCGCTCTACACCGCGTTCAGCCAGGGCCGGCCGTCGCCGCTGCCGCCGCTGCCGATCCAGTACGCCGACTTCGCGATCTGGCAGCGCGGCTGGCTCCAGGGCGACGTGCTCGACCAGCAGCTCGGCTACTGGCAGCGGCAGCTGGCCGATCTCCCGGTGCTGGAGCTGCCCACCGATCGCCCACGTCCGCCGGCGCAATCCTATCGTGGTGCCTACGAGTCGTTCGGCATGCCGCTGGCGACGTTGACCGCGCTGGACGAGGTGAGCAAGCGCTCCGGCGTGACGCTGTTTATGACGCTGCTGGCCGCGTTTCAGGTGTTGCTCAGCCGCTACAGCGGCCAGCTCGACCTGGCAGTCGGTAGCCAGATCGCGAATCGCGACCTGGTAGAGGTCGAGCCGCTGATCGGCTTTTTCATCAACACCCTGATTCTGCGCGCCGATCTGCGCGGCAACCCGCGCTTCTCCGACCTGCTGATCCAGACGCGAGATCGTACGCTCGACGCCTACGCGCATCAGAATGTGCCCTTCGAGCAACTGGTCGAGGTGCTGCGCCCGGAGCGCGACCCCAGCCGCCCGCCGCTCTTCCAGGTCATGTTCGCGCTCCAAAACTTGCCCCAGGGCGAGCATGAGCTGCCCGACCTGACGATCACGCCGCTGCGTCCCGAGGGCGGCGCGTCGAAGTTCGATATGATGGTCGGGATGAGCGCAACGCCGATGGGCCTGCGCGGCAACATCGAGTACAGCACCGACTTGTTCGACCGCGAAACCATCCTGCGCCTGACCCGCCACTTCGCTGTGCTGCTCGACGGCATCGGCGCAGCGCCCGAGCGCCGGATCGCGGAGCTGCCGCTCCTGACGCCGGAGGAGCGCCAGGATCTGCTCGTCGACTGGAACGCCCGCGCCGTTTCTTTTCCAGCCGAGGCGTGTATGCATGATCTGATCACGGCCCAGGCTGCGCACACGCCCGACACCGTTGCAGTGGTGAGCGGTGACGAGTCGCTGACCTACCGTGAGCTGAATGAACGCGCGAATCAGCTGGCGCACTATCTCCAGCGCCGTGGCGTGTGCCCCGAGGTGCCGGTCGGCATCTGCCTCGATCGCTCAGCGGAGCTGATTGTGGCAATCCTGGCCATCTGGAAAGCCGGCGGCGCGTATGTGCCGCTCGATCCGGGATTTCCACGTGAGCGGCTCCAGTTCTTGATCCAGGATGCGCAGGTGGCGGTGCTTGTGACGCAGGAGCAGATGGTTGCTCTGCTACAGCCAGAGTCTAGCTGCCACGGAGCCGCGATCGTCTGCCTGGATGTCGAAGCCGCCCGGATCGCCGAGCAGCCCACGCACGCGCCAGTCAACACGAGCAGCGCCGCCAACCTGGCGTATATCATCTATACCTCGGGCTCGACCGGACAGCCCAAGGGCACGCTTGTTCCGCAGCGCAACCTGGTCAGCGCCGCCGCAGCCTGGGAGGACGCGTATCAGCTCCGCGCCACCGTGCGCCGCCATCTCCAGATGGCCAATGTCACCTTTGATGTGTTCGCCGGCGACCTGGTGCGGGCGCTCGCCTTTGGCGGCACGCTGGTGCTTTGCCCCCGTGAGCTGCTGCTGGAACCGGATCGGCTGTATGCGCTGATCGTCGAGCGCCAGATCGATTGTGCTGAGTTCGTACCGGCGGTGCTGCGCGGCTTGCTTCAGCATCTGGCCGAGCACGACTTAACGCTCGACACGATGCGCCTGCTGGTGTGCGGCTCGGACTCGTGGTATATCGATGAATACCGCCAGGTGCAGCGCTTCTGCGGGCCGGAGACCCGCGTGGTCAACTCGTTTGGTGTGACCGAGGCGACGATCGATAGCACCTGGTTTGCCGAGGCTGCGCTCGCCGACGCGCCGGATCAGCTGATCCCGATCGGCCGGCCATTCGCCAACACGACGATCTACATCCTGGATCGCTATGGTCAGCCTGCGCCGGTGGGCGTGCCCGGTGAGCTGTTTATCGGCGGCAACGGTGTGGCACGCGGCTATCTCAACCGTCCCGCACTGACCGCCGAGCGCTTCATTCCCGATCGCTTCGGTCAAGACAGGGGAGCGCGGCTGTACCGCACGGGGGATCTGGCCCGCTATCTGCCTGATGGCGACATCGAGTATCTGGGCCGCGTCGACGATCAAGTCAAGCTGCGCGGCTTTCGCATCGAGCTGGGCGAGATCGATGCTGTGCTGCGCCAGCACGCGGCCGTCCGTGATGCCGTCGTCGTGCTGCGCGAGGATCAACCGGGTGATGCGCGGCTGGTAGCGTATGTCGTCGAAGAACAAAGGAACAAAGGAACAAAGGAACAAAGCAGTATCGCCGATCTCCCCTCTCCTGTCGCAACGGGAGAGGGGCCGGGGGTGAGGGCCTCGGTTCCAGGTTCTGCCGAGTTGCGTCAGCATCTCGGCTCGCGCCTGCCCGCCTACATGATCCCCTCGGCCTTCGTTTTCCTCGACATGCTGCCGATGACCACCAACGGCAAAATCGACCGGCGAGCGCTGCCGGCGCCGGTGCTGGAGCCAGACGACGGAGCGCAGGCTGATGCCGGTCCGCGCACGCCCACCGAAGAGCTGCTGGCGACGATCTGGGCAACGGTGCTGGGCCGCGAGCGGATTGGCCTGCACGAGACTTTCGTCGATCTGGGTGGCCACTCACTGCTGGCAACGCGCGTGATCGCTCGGGTTCGCGCGGCCTTCCAGGTCGATCTGCCGCTGACGAGTTTGTTTGAGTCGCCCACAGTGGCGGGCGTGGCCCGGCAGATCGAGGTCGCGACCCACGTGCGGCAAGCGCTGACGATCCCGCCGATCCACCCGACCGGCGCCGATCGCGCGCCGCTCTCGTTTTTCCAGCACCGATTCTGGATGGTCGATCAGCAGGATCGCGGCAATCCGGCGTTCAATATGCCGACGGCCGTGCGGCTCCACGGCGCGCTGGATCTTGCAGCGCTTGAGTACAGCCTCAACGTGGTCGTGGAGCGTCATGCCGCGCTGCGCACGATCGTTGTCGGCGATCCGCCGGAGCAGGTGATCCTGCCGGTGACCACAACTCCACTGCCCGTCTTCGATCTCCGGGCGCTCCCGGAGGCCGAGCGCAAGCGTGAGCTGCGGCGACTGGTGACGGAAGATGCACAGGGCCGCTTCGATCTCGCGACCGGGCCGCTGCTGCGCTGCGCTGTGGTGCGCCTGGCGGATGATGATCATGTGCTGCTGCTGACGGTGCATCATATCATCTTCGACGGCTGGTCACTCGGCGTGCTGGTGCGTGAGCTGACGATGGTGTATGTCGCTGCGGTCGCGCAGCGATCGCCGGAGAGCAGCGAGCCTGCGCCGCCGGTGTCACTGCCGCCGCTGCCGATCCAGTACGTCGACTATGCGATCTGGGAGCGCGCGTGGCTCTCCGGCGAGACCGTCGAGCGCTTGCTGGATTACTGGCGCGCGCAGTTGATGCCCGCAGGCGCGCCGATGACGCCGTTCCTGGCGCTGCCCACCGACTATCCACGGGGGGAGAAGCGTACCTACGCGGGCGGCCATCTGAGCGTACGCTTGCCCGCCGATCTCAGCGCTCAGGTACAGGCGCTGAGCCGCGCTGAGAGTTGCACGCTGTTTATGACGCTGCTGGCGGCGTTCAACGTGCTGCTGTGGCGCGTCTCCGGCGATAGCGACATCATGGTGGGCACGCCGTCTGCTGGCCGCGCGCTGGCGGAGACCGAACACCTGGTCGGCTTGTTTCTCAACATGCTGCCGCTGCGCACGCGCATCGTGCCGGAGCAGTCGTTTGTGGAGCTACTGCGCGCGGTACGCACCACGACGCTGGGCGCCTACACGCATCAATACCTGCCGATGACGATGCTGGTCGAGGGGCTTCATCTGCCCAACGATCCGCGCTACAATCCGCTGTTTCAGGTCAGCCTCAATATGTTGAACACGCCGGATCTCATGATCGAGCTGCCGGGGCTGACGATCGAGGCGGTGCCGCCCGACGATCACGGCTCGAAGCTCGACTTCACGATCTACGCTCGGGAGATGGCCGACACGATCCAGCTCGATCTGGTGTATAACAGCGACCTCTTCACGGCGGCGCGTATGGAGGCGCTGCTGCTCCAGTTCCAGGCGCTGCTCCAGGCGATCGTCGCCGATCCCGCTCAGGAGCTGACACGGCTGCCATAGGATCGGCGGTGCGGGCTCTCGCCGGAGCTTCGGAAGCTGATCGGAGTATCGTACGACGTCGATCGTGTAAGCGATCGACGTTTTTTGTTGCCTGCGATCAATCATTTAGACTGGCGGATGAGCAGACTCGCGTTGCAGGTAAAGGGGGAGAGATTGTACAACGACAGCACGACAGCCGGTGCTGGGGAAGTAACATGCGCTTCTAGCAGGCTGGAAAGAACCTTTCTTGGGGGGTGCTTGGGAGTGCGTAGCGCCGGTTGTGTCGCTGTCGTCTAACACCGAGCGCGTCGTTAGGCAGGCATGATGAGCATTACTGTGGCTGTCCTTTGACGATCCGCAGCAGTGGTAGCCCGAGCATGGTAAAGAGCACCAGCGCGGCGGTAGTCGCGTAGAGCGTCACAGGGAATCCTAGCTGCTCGATCGACACGCCGGCCAGGTAGGTGCCAAGGCCGCTGCCCAGGAACAGGCAGAAGGAAAACAGCGACATCGCGGTGCCGCGCTGCTCCGGCACCAGCTCCGTGGCGCGTGCTTGCAGCGTGCTGTGGGCGATCACAAAGCCTGCTCCGTCCAGCACCATCGCAATAGGAAACCACACGAACGTCGGGGTCAGGCCGGCGATGATATACGTGCTCGCGAACAACGAGCCGCCCAGTAAAAGCATGTTGCGCTCACCGATGCGCTTCACGAGCTGGCCGACAAATCGCGCCGTTACCATACTGGTGATCGCGCTGATCATCAGCAGCAGGCCAATCGTGGCGTAGGAGAGCTGATCGCGCTCGAACAGCAGCGCGCCCAGGTAGCCGGTTGTACTGAGCGCCGTAAAACCTTCAAGAAAAACCAGCGTGTACAGCGCATAGGCTCGCGCTCCCGCCTGCTGAAAAATCGCACGATACGGCCCAAACACGCCGCGTGGACGTGACTCGGCAGGAGGATTGGGCTTCATCGGGGTGCGGAGCAGCACAACGGCGACCACCAGCGCGACCGCGCCATAGATCAAAAAAAGCGCGCGCCAGCTCACAACTGTCGCAATAATGCCGCCGAGCGCTGCCGACATCACGTTGCCGAGCGAAGAAGCGATCAGGACACGGCCCAGAGTCGCCTGGCGCTGCCCATACGGCACGGCATCGCCAACGTAGGCCAGCGCGATTGGCACAACTCCGGCGGCGGCGACTCCGGTACAAAAGCGTAAAAATGTCAGCGCCGGCAAGTTCGGAGCAAAGCCGCCAATAAAGGTTATGATCGCAAACGCTACCAGCGCAAAGCCCATCACGCGCTGCCGGCTGAAACGATCGGCGATCGGCCCGTATGCGAGCTGGAACGCGCCATACGGAATCGTGTAGGCTGTCAGCAAGATGCCGACGCGGGCGACCGGCGTGAGAAAGTCACTGGCCAATGCCGGCAGCAGCGGTGAGATCATTCGCGCCTCGGCGCTCACCATAAAGCACGCCGCCATAATCATGAGCAACTGCGCCGCCGACGCTCCTTGTCGCGCGGCGTCCGACGACAGCTCTGGCTGCGGCTTAGAAGCTGTGGATAAGCTGGTTTTTTGCACTGCGTACTCCTTATCACTCTCTATTCCGCGCATGGTCGTTCCCCAATGAACCTATTGATCTTTGCGATACGTCCTAGCAATAATGCTGCTCATGGCTGTGAACCAGGCCAGGCGCATACAAAAACTCCAGCAACATGTGCTGGAGTAATGGACGGAGACGGGGTGTCAGGTCGCCTGATGGATCAGGACGCCGCCGACACCACCGCTCCGCATCCGCACCTGTGCGAGATTAAGTCTGTCCGTTGGATACGATCAGCGCGTGCAATCCGTGCTGCAAGTACTGACCGTACGAAATCGGCTCGTTGGCGCTGACGCCCTGCGGGTCATGCGGCGTGAACGGGGGCAGCACATCCTCGTAGCCGAAGTGCGCGAAGAACGGCAGCGACAGCCGCTCGGCGTTGATGAACTTCACGCGATGGCGCGGCGTCGGGTAGTAGCCGTTGGTGAGATAGTCCATGAACGAGCCACCGTTGACCAGGTAGCACGTGTCGGAC
>DASWTQ010000138.1:0-12553 GCA_036402055.1 Herpetosiphonaceae bacterium | reverse complement strand
CTGAGATCCGGCTGCACCGACGGCACGATCGTCAGCAGACTGGTGAGCGCCGCATTGCCGACGCTGGCCTGGATCGCCGCCTCGAACTCCTGCCGCACCTGAGGTGTGGCAATATCGAAGACCGCGCGCTCCTCACCCTCGGCGATCGTGATCGACGGCGGCACTTTGAGCAGGCGGCTATTGGTCGCCAGGTTGACCTGTATGCCGCCCACCGACGCCGGTCGCGTCAGCACAACCTGGCCCTGCGCCGCATCGCCGGCAGTCACGCGCGGAGGCTCGATCGTAAAGCTGGAGAGCGTAGGCGGCGCCACTAGCGTCAACGTTTGCCGGATCGGCGGGCCGTTGATATCCGAGGCAAGAATCGTCACCTCGCTATCTTGCGTCACAGCCGCCGTCTTAATATCGAAGCGCTCGCTCGTCGCGCCGGCCGGAACGACGACTGTAGGCGGAAGCGTTGCCAGCGTTTCGTCAAAGCTGATCAGGCTGATCTCGACGCCGTCTTCCGGCGCAGGCCCGCTGAGCGTCACGATTCCGGTCGACGGATTGCCGCTCTCGACCCGCGCGGGATTGAGCGTGAGATCGGCCAGCGCAGGCGGCGCGGGCGTCGGCGTCACGGTTGGCGGCACTGGCGTCGATGTCGGCGGCACCGGAGTCGCCGTCGCCGTGGGGATGGGCAGCGGTAGAATCGTCAGCGTAATCTCGCGCGTATCGTTCTGGTAGGTCGCGGTAATCACCACATCTGTCGGCTGGCTGACCGCTCCGGCCGTCATGCTAAACGCCTGGCTGGTCGCGTCGGTCGGCACAGTTACCGTGTTGGGCACGCTGAGCACAGCCGGATCGGAGCTGAGCAGCGTTACTTCCAGGCCACCGCCGAACGCCGGACCGCTGATCGTGATCGTTCCCTGCGCGCTCTGGCCGCTGAGCAGCGTTGTGCGATTGCCATCCAGCGTGAGCGCGCTGAGCGACGGCAGCCACTCGGCATCGCTAATCGCGCCGCCGGTCAGCTCATCCAGCGTTGGAAACTCCTGTCCGACAGCGGCGCGAGTTGCCGGAACCGGCTGTACCGGCTGATCCTGGCGCAAAACCCAGGTCTGCTCTCCGGCGTTGACCTGGACCATTGCCTGATCCGGCTGTCCGTTAGCGCCGCGAGCCCGTACCTCAGTCACGCCCTCACGCACGATGATCCAGGTCGCCTCGCGCGCCGGGTCGTAGTAGGCGATAAACTCGGTGCCGAGATCGTCGATCACCGCCCAGGTAGTCTCCAGGCGCACCCGATCGGCGGCGATCTGATCCAGCTCCATCTGATTGAGCGTGGTGCCGCCCTCCAGCGCGTACAGATCCAGCGCCGACGCGTCGGGGTCGATCGTGCCGGTGAGCGATAGATCCGTGTTCTTAAAAATATCCACGCGGATCGCGTCGAGAAAATTCAGCGAGGCGCGGCCGTTCTCGTCGACGTTGATCGCATCGCCCTTGCCGAGCTGCTGCTGGGCCTGAATCGCCAGATCCTGCTCGGCCTGATCGAGGAGCTTGAAGCGCACGCGATCTTTTTCCGCTGTCAACGTCGCTCGACTGCCAGTATTGGCGGATGTGGGCACGAGCGTCGGCTGCGCGCGAGTGACCGTTGGCGCGACCGCTGCCGTCGCCGTGGGCTGGCTCGGGGTTTCGGTTGGACCGCCCACGGGTGGCCCGCTGCCACAGGCGCCGACGATGATCGCCGCGACGATCGGCAGCAGCCAGCGCAGCGCCCTGCGGCGTAGTTTCCAGAATCTATAGGGAGACATGATTGCATTCCTATTCGATCAAGCGATCGGAATTATCGACCGCCGTCACCAGAAAGCCGAGGCCGGTCAAACATCCGAGCAGCGCGCCCCCGACGATCGTACTCCACCAGCTCCACTCCAGGCCGCGAATCGCCCAGCACAGCAACGCCGCGCCCACACCAGCGATCGTCAAAACCTGGACGCGCCGCACGCCGTTGAACCCGCCGACACCAAAGCCGGTCACCGCGCCAAAGATCACACCCGCCAGCACAGTGCGCCAATTAAGCAGCACCGCGCCTGGAGCGCGGGTTAGCGCGTAGATCGCAAAGGTCAGGCTGCCTGCCAGCGCGCCGATCAGCGTGGTCGCGATCGTGCGCTGCCGGAGATCGTGCCGCCAGCGCCATAGACCAAGGCCCACTGCAAAGCCGATCATCTCGCCGACAGGAAACGTCACCAAAAAGTGGATCAGCACTGCCACCAAACGTACGCGTCCGGGAGCCAGGCTCGGCTGCGACCAGTAGCCCAGGCTGAGCGCAAGGCCGTAGCCAAAGGCCGCGCCCAGCGCGCCGCCCGCCGCCTGGCCCAGGTAGCGAGATCGCTCACGCAGCAGCTCACGCGCGGCGCTGGCCTTGAGAAATTCGCTCTCGTCCTCGCTAATGTCCTGCGGATGCTGCTCAGCGTAGCGCTGCGCCTCAGTCAGCCGCGAGCCACCGTACAAAAAGCTCACATCGCGACGGCGGCGAATCCAGTCGTCGCAGGTCTGCGAAAGCCGCCGGTGCAGCAGCAGCCCGGCGCGATCTTCTTCCAGCCAGTGGCGGAGCAGCGGCCAGCTGGTGATCAAGACCTCGTGGGCAAGATCGACCAGCACCTGCGATTCCTGCCCATCCTCGGGCGCGCTATCGTCGGCGCTGCGGATCACCAGGCGATTGACCGTGAGATGCTCCAGCGTATACTTGAAGTCTTCAGGGTTGTCGTTGGAGCTGCACAGCTCACACAGCGGCTGGCGACGGCGCGTGTCAGGCGAGTTCTCGCCGAGCTGCACCAGGCAGAGCAGAATTCGCCGCGCAATCTGCTGCTGGGCGGGCGTCAGCTCGGCCAGCGTGGCGTCGGCCTTTGTAGCAACCGCAACCGCCAGACCGCTGCTGTCGTCCTGGCCCATCTGCTCATACGCGCTCAGCGTCAGCAGGCGGCGCTGGCGCTTGGCCCACAGCAGCCGCATCGTCTCCTGAAGCAGCGGCAGCACGCCGGGCTCGTCGCGGCCATCGGCGATCAATCGCTCGACCAGGCCGGGCTCAAGGTACACACCCACATCGGCGGCGGGACGCTCGATCGCCTCGTGCAGCGCGGCTCCACGCAGCGGCGCGATCTCCAGGCGCTGGCTGGGCAGGATCGGCCAGAGCGTGCTGCTCATCAGCTCGGGGTAGAAATCGGCGCGCATCGTGATCAGCAGGACGCAGTTCTCAAAGCTCCGCAGCGACAGCAGCGCCGCGATAAAGCGCATCTGCTCGCCGCGCTCGGCCTGGGTAAACAGCTCCTCGAACTGATCGATCACCAGCAGCAGCCGCTCGGCCGGCGGCGGCGTCGCCAGGATCGTGGTGATCAGATCCGGCCGCTGCGAAAAATCGCCCGCCAGCAGATCGACCAGCGTCTTGGTCGGCTGCGCGCCGGGGCGCATCGAGTGGACGCGCCAGAAGCCGGGCGGGAAATGCTCGACGGTGTCCAGCTGCGGCAGCAATCCGGCGAAGACCAGCGACGACTTGCCGGAGCCGGACGGGCCGATCACAAACAACAGCCGGTGCTGCTGCAACAGCTCGATCATCTTGCCGATCTCGTCGTCGCGGCCATAAAAATGGTGCGCCTCCTCCTGCTTAAAGGGCACCATGCCGGGATACGGGCAGGGGATGAACTGCTCGCTCGGCTGCGGCGACGATTGGAGCAGCTTGCACAGGCGCGTAACCTCGCTCTGCCAGCTGGCCTGGCTGGTGAAATCCAGCGCGACGCGAAACGCGATCTGGAGCGGCAGATCGAAGCGATCCAGGCGCAGCGGAATCAGGCGATCCTGCTGATCGTTCACGCTCAAGAAGTTGGCGAGCTGCCCGCCGAGCTGAAGCCACTGATCGGCCAGGTACGCCTGGCTCAGCACCAGCAGCGTGTAGCGCGACTCCAGCACCGCACGCTCGAACTCGTCCACGATCGACGCGCCCGGCCGGAAATCCTGAGGCGTGATCACCCGCTCCGGCGGCAGGCCAAGCGCATCCAGCAGATAGCCCTGCACCCACTGGCTATCGTTCTCGGAGTACGAGATAAACAGATCGCGTGTGATCGTTTGTTGCATAGCGTAGCCTAAGAACCTGGAACTAAGAACCTGGAACCAAACGAAGGGAACCTGGAGTCTCCGGTTCTAGGTTCTTGGTTCTTGGTTCTTCCTAATCGTCCGGCAGCGCCTCCGCCAGCGCCTGCAAGCCCGCGACGGTGCTGAAGTAGGTGATGTGATCGCAGGCGATTTCGCGGACCACTGGCTGCGGCGAGCGCTGGTCGTTGATGTTGGTAATACTGCGCACGCTGACCGCAATATCGTTGGGCTGGCCAAAGAAGGCCAGCGCTGTGGCGGCGTGCAAAGCGTTCGGCAGCGTCAGCTTGCTCAGCAGGCGCGAGAGCAGACCGCTATCGCCGTCACCATTCGTCGGCGCCAGGGCAGCGGGAATCAGCGAGGTATTGCCGGCCAGCACCACGTAGGGAATCCCCGGATCGTCGCTGGCGTCGAGCGCCTCAAAGAACGGCGAGCCTGGCGCCATCTGATCCAGCGTCACGTCGGCCGTCTCGATCGCACCCAGCAGGCTGCTCAGCACGCTGCCCGGCCAGCCGATCACCGGCAGACTGTTGAGCGCCAGGCCCAGCGCTGCCGTTGCCCAGGTCTGCACCGTCGGCCACGGCGATCCGGCGTTGGGCGTGCCCAGCAGCACCAGCTTTTCGACAATGCGATTGCCGCCCTCACGCTCCACGAACCAGCGCGAGACCAGCCCGCCCATCGAGTGCGCGACGATATGCACATGCTTGCCGTCGCCAGGTCCGAGTCCCACCGCCTGAAGCCGCTGCTTGAGCGCGCGCGCCGTCTCCTCGATCGTGGTGTTGATGTTCTCGTAGTCGAAGGTCAGAATCAGATCGTAGCGCGACAGCAGCGCGGGCGGTGGCGGTGCAAGCTTGCCATCGAGCACGCGGGCGCTGGCTGCCATGCCGCGTGTATCGCCGATGATGCCGTGGATGTAGATCAGAATCCGATCGGCGGTGGCGACGCGCTGCTTGACATCACCGGGACGCGGCCAGTACGAGACTTTGCCGTCGTCGGCGACATAGGCCGCCGCCAGGATCGGATAGTCGTATTTCCAGCCCATGTACTTGCCGATGCGCTGCGTCACCACCTTTTGAAACAAGATGCGGATCGAGCCGGTCAGGCTGCGCGCTCCGACCACGGGAGCCGGCAAGCGATCCAGCCGAACCTCGGTAGTGCCGCCGTCGCGCTGCGCTAATCCCAGCGGTAGGAAAAGCTCGCCGTCGAAGCCCACTGGCAGCAGCTGCTCGTCGTCGCTCAAGGATTGATCGATCCGCACCATCAGCGGCTGCTCGGGCGTGACCACTGTATGATCGGCGACGTTGAGCAGTTCAAGCACGCTCAGGCCCGGATCGCTGGCGCGGCTTTCGGTGAACTGAAGCGGCTGCGAGATCGTGGGATCGTCGCGCAGGATCGCGGGCAGCAGCTGATTGCCGAGATCGCGCCCGGCCTGCGAGACCGTCGTCAGGCGCGCGTTGGCCTCCAGCGCGGGATGCGGCGCGATCGTCACGCCGGCGCCCAGCGTGAGCGGATTGCCCGAGCGCGGCACCGGGATCGTGCCCAGCGGCCGCACCGTCGTGATGCTGATCTCGCTGGTTGTCCAGTCGGCGTAGCGCTGCTCATCCTCGGCCCGATCCGAAAGATCGCGGGTCTGGGCCTGACGCATCAGCCGGTTGAGCGTGCTCGACGGTCCCGTGCCGCGCGTGGCCTTGGTCTGTCGCGGCAGATCGAGCGCGTCCTGCTCCAGCAGCGTGGCGTCGCAGGCGTCGGTGCTGACGATCAGCTTGATCAGGTCTTTGTACTCGGTCACGCCCTGCTGGTAGAACGCTTTGGGCACCGACAGAAAGAGCGGCTTGCCGTCGTTGGACCACGCGCTCTCGCCCGGCTGGAGCCATGTGCCGCCACCGGCCAGGACGTTGGAGCTGATCGCGTAGGACTCGGATAGATCCAGCAGCGCGCAGTAGAGCGGCTCGTCGCCCGTGTTGGTCAGCTTGATCTTGATCTGCGGCTGCTGCCACTGTCCATCACGATACTCGTACTCCAGCCGCAGCTCGGAAGTTGCCGGCAGCGCCTCGACGGGCGCGCTGCTCGGGTCGCGTGTCACAGGTGGCCCCGACACCCGCTGAATCTCGATCTGCACGGCTCCCGGCGCGATGCGACTAACCGGATTGGCCAGCGCGGCGATCGTCTGCCAGCGCGCTATGTGCTCCAGCCGCGCGATCGCCTGCTGAGCTGCGGCGCTGCCCGTGCCTTCGATATCGGCCACCAGCGGTCGATCGTCCTCGGCGCGGGCGATGCGATAGCCCTCGGGCTGCGCGATCAGCCGCAGCTTGAACGGCTCGTCGGCGCTGGCCTCGCGCACATACGGCGACACCGAGCCGCCCGGACCGGACGCGGCCAGCGCTGACCGCGCCGCGCCCACCAGCGAGTCGTCGCCTTCAAAGCGCACTGCCAGCGGCGGCAGCGGAATGCTCGTCACGATCGCCTTGTAGGTCTCCTGCGAATCGGGCGACGTGCCGTCCGCGAGCGTGACCGCGACTTTGCTGAGCTGCGGCAGAACTTCGGTCACCTCGGCGCGGCCCACGCTGGCGCTGAGATCTTCCAGGCTCTCGACCGTGATCGGAAAGAGCGCAAGCTTTGTGGTCTCGGTGCGGCCATCGATCGTCACAGGCTGAGCAATGCCATGCACCGCGCCGCCGTCGATCGTCCAGCCCTGGCTCGCGCTGTGGCTCAGCGTGAACGTCGCCGCTCGTGGCGTGACCGCGCCGCCCAGAAACGGCAGGTTGAGATCGCGCACATCGCTGGCCTCGATCTGGGGAGCCTGGCGCAGGACGGCGCCCTGCACCTGCGCCTGTGCGCGCTTGAAGAGATCGCGGTAGCTTACGCGGCCACCGGCTCGCTCCAGCGTCTGCGTCAGAAAATACGAGAACGCGCCGCGATGCTGGCCGTCGCCCTGGTACTCCTTGGCCTCTTCCTCGTCGCGACAGGCCGCCATCACGATATGCCGGCCGCGTGGCAGCGCGACCAGACTCGTTGCCGACTCCTCCGTACCGCGCGTCGTTCGTGTCGGAACCTCGGACGGGCTGACCAGAAAGCTATCCAGCGGACGCGGGCGCAGATCGATCGGCGCGCGGCGAACCGACTCGGCCTCGGAGGCGCGCGTGCCCGAGCCGGAGTGGCAGCAGTCCAGCACCACCACGATCTGCGGCTCCCTGGCGGCCAGCTCGGCAATCAGCTTGGATAGCTCCTTGTCGGCCAGATCGTAGCGGCCCGGAAAGCGGCTATCGTAGCAGACCAGCGTCTCGTCCAGGTGATCCGGCTCGATCTCCCAGAACTCGGGCGGCGATTGCTCCTGGGAGCCGTGGCCGCTGTAGTAAAAGAGCGCAATATCGTCACGGCCGGCCTTGCCCAGATGCTGGCGAAAGCCATCGATCACAGCCTGACGCGTCGCGGCCTCGTTCGTCAGGACTAGAGGCTCAAGCACGAACTCGCCGCCGGCTACGCGCTCACGCAGCAGCGTCTCGATCACCTGGATGTCGTTGACACAGCCGCGCAGCGGCGGGATAGGCCGAGGATAGCGATCGATTCCAACAAGCAGCGCATAGACGGTGCGAGACATGATTGGCTCCTTGGCTTTAGGATAGGCCCTCACCCCCTAACCCCCTCTCCCGCTTCGCAGGCGAGGGGGAATAGAGGTACTTACTTTGGTTCTTGGTTCTTTGTTCTTTGTTCTCTGCTCTCGTCCCCGGTTCTTGGTTCTTGGTTCTTGGTTCTTCAGATCACCGCTCTCGCCTCGGGATCGGCGTACAGCACATAGGCCAGCCAGGTCGAGTTAGCGGGCGCCGCATCGCGGATCGTCTGGCGCGCCTGGCGAAAGCTCTCGCCGATGGTTTTGCCGTCCTTGAGCAGCGCAGTGTAAAAAACCTCCGCGAAGCGCAGCGCCAGCTGATCGTTGACCTCCCAGGACGCGCCGATAAACGCGCCAATCTTCGCGTTGCGCACCAGCCGGTCGGCCCAGCCGCCGAGGCCCGTGAAGGAGTAGTCGGAGCGCGCGCCGTGGCAGGCGTTGATAAAGACCAGCGGACGCGGACGCTTCCCGCCGAAGCGCGCGGCAATATCCGAGGGCCGCAGCACGCCGCCGGTCAGGCTGATCGCGGAGTTGTCGGGCATCTGCGCATCGAAGCTGCCGTGCGCCGCGACATGCAGCACATTGAACGCGCCGTTCTCGAAGAGATCGATCACCCGGTTGCGATCGTTGTAGGGCACGTCGGGCAGCAGCTCGGGCCGCAGACTGTTGATCTGCTCAAGATATTGCAGCTCGGCCCGCACCGAGGGCAGATTCACCTCCAGCGGCGCGACCGGCCGAATCCTGCGGATCGCCATCTTCTCGGCCATGCCCGGCCCCGAGAGCCAGCGCGCGACGTTGAACTGCTCGCACAGATACGGCTCGTCCAGGCGCTCGTTCTGCTCGTCGAAGCGGTAGGGCTTGACGATCTCCCAGGGAATCCAGGGCTCGTCTGAGGTGATCAGCAGCACCCTGGCTTTATCGCGGAAGTTCCAGTAGGCAGCCTTGAGATCATTGGGAAACAGCTCATCCCAGAGCAGCCGGCCCAGACTCGCCAGCCGCCGCTGCTGATAGGCGGCATCGTCGGGATCGGCGGGCGTGGGTCCGGCAAACTTGCTCAGCTCGGCGTAGACCGTCTGCATCTTCTCCAGCGGCGTGCCCTGCAAGCGCACCGAGCCCATGTCGGCATGGTGATAGTCGATCGCCTCGCTGCAACTGTGGAGCGTGAAGTAGAGCACGCGCTCGTCGGCCTGATTCGTCTCGACGCGCAGCTCGATGTCCGGCGGCGCAGCCTCAGCCGAGGCAAACTCCAGCGGCTCAGGCTGCGGCTGGGGCACAGGCGCCGGCGCGGGTTTTGGCTCTGTGCTCGCTGCTACAATCGTGGTCTGGCAGCGCGCCTCACCGATCGGCCGGTCGTTCTGGTAAAAATCCACCCGGATCGTCTGCGGGCCGGCCACGCGCGGGATCAGCACAAAGCGCACCTCTGAGTCGCCATCGCGCGCGACCGACAGCACCTTCGTGTTGCTGCCCTGGAGATCGAAGCCACGCGCGCGCACCACCACCTCAACCTCGGGCAGCTTGTCGGGCGTTGTATCGGCCACCATGACCGCGAGCGTCGCAGGATCGATCGGCTCCTGGAGCAAGCTCACCATCAAGCTCGTCCGCTCACCGATCACAACCTCGCCGGGATACTCCATGTTTGGATAGCGCGTCAGCTCCGCCGGCGTAATCGATTTGGAGCTTTCCGGCAGCGTTTCCAGCTCACGCGTTGGACCTGCATTTCCATAGCTCATCTCGCCACCGGGCTGAGGTGACGGGAACGACCAGTCGATCGGGTCGCGCGGGATCGGCGTGGGCACTGGTCCAGGGTAGGGCTGCGGTAATGGGATCGGCGGCACATCGATCGGGCCACGCGTGATCGGCCTGGACGGCTGTGGATACGGCGACGGGGTCGGCGGTGTGGTCTCCGGCGGCTTGGAGCGTGTAATGTGCTCGGGTCCGATCGAGGACGGCAGACGATCGAGCAGCGCGGGATCGGTTGCCTCACCGGTGCCACGCATCGGCGGGCCTTTCGTCGCATCGATCAGCGACCCGACGTAATCCCGAACCTGTCCAATCGTGTCGAGCGCCTCCAAAAAAAACACGAGCGCCGCGCCGCGCTGATGATCGAACCGAGCGCTGGCGTATTCGTCGCGCATGATCGCATACAGCTTCTCGATCGAGCGCCGAACGTTGGAGGGGAACTGATCATGGTAGGCGGCGAGCGCATCGATAATCGCTTCGATCTGGCGGAGCGCTTTTTCGGCAATGATTCGATCCGGCATGGCGGCATCTCCAGGCGCACAGCGGAACACCGGGCCATGCACCTTATCACTAAAGGAATCGATCACCAACGATTCTTGCAGATCGCTGCATCATGTTGTGTCAGACGAGTACGCAGATTTCCAGTGTAGCACGCCTGTCGAGATCCTTGGTTCTTGGAATAGGCCCTCACCCCTAACCCCTCTCCCACTGCGGTAGGCGAGGGGAATGAAGGTACTGATTTGTTCTCTCCCGGTTCTTGGTTCTTGGTTCTTGGTTCTCTTCTTGCATAGACCAGCCCCGACAAATTCGTAGGAGAGGGAGAGATCTATGCGAGTTCGGATGGTGTGGATCGCGCTGTGTGCGATTCTGGCGACATTCGCGTGGGGCGGCAGCGCCGCCGCGCAAAACACGACGGCAAACCAGGCGTTCACACTCGCGCCGGGCGGCAAGGCGACGATCGACTTTGAAAGCTTTTGTATCGACTACGGCAAGAAGTTTCCAGACCAGATTGGCCTGCCGCCGAGCAACGTGGCCGATCCGGCGGTCACCGGAGCGCTGAACAACGCGCTGACCAAGGGCTACACCGGCAGTAACGCCCGCGAGGTCCAGCTGGCGATATGGAAGGCGCGCGGCGCGACCGCAGCCCCGCAGCCGGGCAACGTCGGCAACGAGATCGCGCAGAACTTGCAGCAGCCGGCGGCACCACAGGGCGCAACCTCAGTCATCGACGCGATCAAGAGCAATCAGATCAAGCTGACGGCCGGATCGTGGGGCGGCATCGGCGAGAAGATCACGATCAACGGCACCGAGGACTTTTACCAGGGACGCGGCCAGCTTCAGGTCGAGAATACCTCGGGCCAGGAGCTTAACCTGTACATGCCGATCGGCACCGTGTTTCCGGCGCCAACGCCCGAATTTCAGAGCATGGCCGGCTACGCGACCAACGTTTCGGTGAATAATCCCGCGCCGACGCAGGCTCAGGCGCTGCCCGAGACCGGCTTTGCGGATCAGATCGCCGACAACATGTGGTTCCTGGTTCTGTATGGAATCGGCGTAGTCATGGCCGGCATCTTCATTCGCAGATACTACGCCCACGCATAAACACACCATCCGAACGCACAAACGGGACACGCACTGTGTCCCGTTTTGCTGTGTTTGTATAAGCAGAATAATCGATTCGCACGCCCACCGAATTCGCTCTAAGGCTTGTTACGTGAGCCGCCGCGCCCGCGCAGCTCCAAAAACCGTTGTTGGAGGCCACCCCAGCCCCAGGCGATAGGCTCGCCGCTTGATCGAAGCTTCGGGAGCGCACGAGCGGCATCCAGGCCCCGGCTAAGAATGCGCTCCTCTATCCAGCCATCAGGGAAGCCGGACCAGTAACCGGGTGCCATGCCGATGTTCACGCGGCACACGGGCTCGACTTCGGCGTGGTAGATCGTGGCCAGCTCGGCGTCGGTGTACGGCGATCGGGCCAGCACCTTTGCCATATACGCGAAGTCGGCGTCGTCCAGCTGCGTATCCAGAAACAGCATCGAGAGCGCATCCCACACGGGGCGGCGCTGCTGGAGATCATCCTGCGGCGATCGGAGATGCGATTCCGTCATCGCAACTGCTCCGCTCACTGCTCGACGAACGCGCGGATCGTGCTGTTGACCAGCTCGGGCTGCTCATGCACGATCCAGTGCGTGGCATCAGGAACACGCTTCAACGTCAGATTGGGCACGACCGTCTCAAGCCCGTCAAGGTTACCGGTCAGCAGATAGGTATCTTGCTCGCCCCAGATCACCAGCGTCGGCACCTGCACCACGTCGGAAGGGTGCTCAACCCCGCCCATCGCCCGGTAATAGTTCAGGCCGCCGGTCAGCGCTCCCGGCTGCGCCCAGGCATCAAGATACGCGGCGCGATCTTCTTCGGTCATGTAGCCGCGCGCCAGGCCCTCGGTGAGCACGGTATTCTGCAAGGCGGCGTAGTCGTTGGCCGCAAGCTGGGCTTCGGTCTCGGGGCTGCGGAAGCGGATCATGTACTGGCTGGCGGCGCGCTGCCGGCGATTCTCCTTCAGCTCACGGCTCATGATCCTCGGGTGAGGCGCGTTGATAATCACCAGCTTTTCCAGATACTCGGGATGCGTCAGCGCGAAATGCCAGGCCACTACGCCGCCCCAGTCGTGGCCGACCAGCACACAGCGATCGTGGCCCAGATGCTCGATCAGAGCGCGCACATCCTCTACCAGCACCGGAATTGTGTACTGCTCGACCTCAGCCGGCCGCGACGAAAGATTATAGCCGCGCAGATCCGGCGCGACGGCATGGTAGTCCTGGCCGAACTCCGCGATCTGCCGCTTCCAGGCGTACCAGAACTCGGGAAAGCCATGCAAAAACAGGATCAGCTTTCCGCTGCCTTCGGTGACATAGTGTAGCTGAATGCCGTTGACATCGGCGTAATGATGTAGCATTGTCGTCTCCATGTTTGGGATCGTCCCGCCCATGATCGCCGCAATCACCTAGCGTGTCAACGTCACCTTGTACAGGCCGCGCGGCGTGTCGACGGCGAAGCCCTTGGCCTGCGCCAGATTCAGCGCCAGCAGCTGGCCCGGCA
>DASWTQ010000137.1:0-8721 GCA_036402055.1 Herpetosiphonaceae bacterium | reverse complement strand
CTGGCGCGGCGGGGCGCGAGATCGTCATGCTCGCTCCACGCCGCAGTTGTCTAATACACCTCCAGCTCGGCAACTTGCGCGGCCGGCCAGCCAGTGTTGGCGCTGAAATTCAGCCGAATGTAGCGCCGGCTCGTGGCAGCGAAATTAATCGTCACCGTGTTGGCGCTGCTCGGGCTGAAGCTGTAGCTCGTCGCACCCACGATCTGGCTGTAGCTCACGTTGTCAGTGCTGCCCAGCACCGCGAGCGTCTGGTTGCGCGCGCCCCAGCTTGCCGGCAGCTTCAGCACTACCTTGCTCACGCTCTGGCTGCTGCCCAGATCCACCGTCAGCGTCTGCGGCCACACGTTGTTCGCGCTCTCCCAGTAGCTATTCTGGTTGCCGTCCACTGACGCGCTCGCCGGCTGCGCGCCGTTGACCGTGCTGCTGGCCGTCACGGGCTTGTTCAGCGCCAGGTTGGTCGTGTTCGTGCCGGTGCTTAGCCGCAGATAGTTCAGGTTGAAGTCGTTGCCCAGCACGTAGACGCGCAAGATCTGCTGCCCGGCGCTCAGACTCACCGTGCGCGTCAGATCGGTCCAGCTCTGCCAGCCACCCGTGTTGGGCACCGCGATCGTCCCGGTCTTGTCCACGCCGTTGGCCTCCACGCGGAAGCTCCCGCTCGTCGCGCCTGAGGCTACGCGCGTAGTCAGGGTGTAGTTTCCGGCGGTCTGGACGTTGACGGTGTACTCCAGCCACTCGCCGCTGCGCAGCCAGCCGACGTTGAAGCCGCCGCCCGTGTCACCGGTGCTCTCGATGTCGACACCGGTAGTGCGATACTGGCCGCCCGTGTTGCCCGCGTCGACATCGTGATAGGCTACGCCCTCGCCGCCGTTGTCGAAGTCTTCGGCCTGGATCGTGCCCGGAATCGCGCGCGCTGTGCCGCCGTAGGGCGTCTGGCCGGGCGCCGGCGTTGGTGTGGGTGTCGGCGTTGGCGTGGGCGTTGGTGTGGGCGGTGTAACGCCGGTGAAGCGGCTCACCCAGTAGGCTGTGCGATCGATATAGGCCGTCTCAGCCGAGGCGTCGTTGCGACCGTAGGCGCCGAGGAACGTAAGATAGCCATAGCCGGACGGCGGATTGTTACGAGCCGGCTCGATGATCGAGCCCTCGTGCCACTCGTTGAACGAGGTCACCGTGATATAGTCGGGCGTGCCGGTCTGCGCAAAATCGAGCGCCTTGGTCCACTGCTCGTCGTAGGTCGCGCCGTTACGCCGATCCTGGTTGGGCACGGTGTTGCCGGGAACGGCGCGATCGTCGATGTAGCCGGGCTGCACCGAAGGCGACCAGAGCATACCATTGGCCTTGCAGTAGTCGTACAGCCACTTCCAGCTCGACGTCATATCCATGCCGCCATAGGTGTAGATGCCGCCAAAGTGAGCCACGCGCGACAGATCGGTGGTCTGGGCGAAGACGATGCTGGTGCTCCTGACCTGCTCAAGCGGCGTCCAGTCGGCGACCTGGAGGCTGTAGAAGATGTAGAAGGGCGCGCGGTTGCCGTGGGCCGCGTCGCGGTAGAACGCGGGATGACTGCCGTACTGCTGGTGGATATAGTTGATGTCGTTGACGGTCGACTGCGCCGTGCGGCCTCCGTAGGGCTCGATATGCCAGGCGACCTTGATACCATACTGATTGGCAGCATCCATCGTCCTGCGCACCAGCCGATCCTCGTAGGAACCCTGGCCCCACCAGCTGTAGATGATCACACCGGCGCCGGTCTGCTGAATCCAGCGCATGTGCTGATCGAGCACCGCCGGATCGCCGGAGTCGTAGGCGCCGAGACGCGGGTACAAGTTGGCGCTGATGCTATCGGGCGGCGTGGTGTTGCCCTGCGGCCAGTGCACCCAGCTGCCATAGACCGAGGGATTGCCATACCAGGCATAGTAGAAAAGCTGAACGCGCTCCGACAGCGCCGGCGCGGCCTGCGTGCTGCTGCGGGACAGCAAGATGCTCAGACCAAGGCTAAGCAGCGCGATCAGCGTAAGCAAATAACGAGAGTGCAGGCGCAGCCTCGCGCCCTGGCTTTGCATCAGTTGCATTGAATCCTCCTCAGATGATGGCGGAAGCGAGTTCGCCGCTGAGAGCGAAGGGATCAAGGAGCGCTCCCTGATCCCTGCTTTCAACTCTGCGAAATAAACTAGTTACCGGTGATGGTAAAGGTCGATCCCGGCTCGATCAGGATGTTGCCCTGGGCCGAGTTGGTAATGGTCACGCCCGAGAGAATGGCGTTTCCACGTGCTCCACCCATCGCCAGAATACCCGAGCCGTTGTTGGACTTGTCGATCTTGACGTTGGTGATCCTGACATTGGGCATCTCTCCGCCGCCTGTCTTGAACTGGATACCGTCGTAGGTCGAGTCGTAGATGTCGGTGTCGCGGATAGTCACGCCAGGGATCGGTAGGTTTGACGGGAAGAGCGTAATCGCGCCAAACTCCTGATCCTCATTCCAGAACGCGCCGCCGGTGCGGTAAAGCGCGTTGTTGGCGATCAGCGTCGTGCCGGAGAACGGCAGCGGATCGTGATCGGTCGCCAGCATGATGCCGGGATAGTTCATGGTATCGTAGATCAGGTTGTTCTCGATCGTGTTGCCGTAGCCGCCATAGATCGCGATGCCGTTAGCACGCCAGACCAGCTGGATCGTGTTGTTGACAAAGTGGTTGTCGTGGCCGATGTCAACCGACTGATCCTTAACGTACTTGCTCGCCCAGACCGCCAGCGCATCGTCGCCGGTGGTGCGGAACGACGAGTTGAAGACCCGCGAGTTGCGCGTGCCGTTGGCGAAGTTGATTCCGTCGGCGTAGGTATTGCGGATGCGCATGCCGGTGAACTCCAGGCCATCGCCAGGACCCCACAGCTCGGGAATGTTGCTGTAGTCGCGGCCAACCCACACGCCGACATTGGCATGCTCGATCCAGACGTTGCTGATCTTCGTGTTCCTGCCGAAGCGACCGTTGAGACCGACGCCGCCCTCGGCGTTGCCGTCGCCGCCACGGATGCGGCCCGAACCAAAGATCGCGATGTCCGAGATCTGCACGTTATCGTCGATGTCGAAGCCGAAGTTGCCCTCATGCGGATGGTTGATGCCGCCGACAACATTCTGCGGCTCCGTCAGCGTGAAGAGCTGCGAGTGCCACATGCCCGCGCCGCGAATCGTGACGTTGCGGATGCCGACCTGATTATGCGTGCCGCGATTAAGCGGATCGTCGGTCAGGATCTTCTGCTCCTGGCGGAAGCGGCCGGCCGGAATCCAGACGCAGCCGATCTGGCCGTTCTGGTCGGCGGTGACAGCGGCCTGGATCGCGGCGGTATCGTCGCCGTTATCGTTGGGGACCGCGCCATAGGCTGTGATCGAGGTGCAACCGGCGGGCATCGTCAGCGCCGGCGCGACCTGCTCCAGGTCGATAAAATCGATGATATAGAACGCCGCCGTGTCGTTCGAGTCGCGCTGAAGCTTGAATTTGGTTCCGGCCGGATAGGTCGTGGAGAGCAGCGCGCTGCTTTCGTCGAAGAGCCGCCGCGCATCGCTGCCGGGCGTGTTGGTCAGGCCCTCGGGATCGTCGGTGGTGCCGTAGAGCCAGCTGTGCTTCGACGAGAGCGTAAGCTTCTGCGCGAAGCTGCCGTTGATGTACAGGCTGATCGTGGCGTCGATGCCGCCGCCGCCCGGCGCATCCGGGATGCTGTTACGCACGACGATCGAGTTGGACGGCGCGGTTGAGGTGAACTCCACGTAGTTGCCGGTGCTGTTCAGGCGCACCGACTTGCGGCCCGACGACTCGGTGGCGAAGTTGGTGTGGCCAAAGGTCCGCAGCGGATCTGCGACCAGCAGCGTGCCCTGGTATGCCGCATCCTCAGCCTCAAGCTCGATCCAGGGAACCGCTGCGCCGCGTCCCACCACGATCGGCCTGGAGAGCGAGTTATTGGTCTCGCTGGTCTCGGTGACAATGTTGGTCGCGTCGGCGGTGGCGGTGATTGTGCTGGCTCCGGGCGTGGCAGTCCAGCTGCCGCTGATCGTCACGTTGACGGTCGCGCCCGCCGCGATGGCCGGGGTGTTGGTCGTGTTGAGCGTCGTCGTGCCGACCGTGAGCCGCGTCACCGTGTTGGCTGCGACGCCGGTCGTGCCCCGGTTGTTCACCGCCACGACGAAGGTAACGGCTGCGCCGGCCGCCGGGCTCTGCGGATTCGAGGTAATGCTCAGCACCTGCAAGTCAGGGCCGGGAGCCTGCGCCACGATCAGCGACGACGAAGCAGTAAAGGTGTTGTTATTGTTGTTCTGCTCGACGATCGTGTTGGTCGGATCGACTGTCGCCGCGACGCTGTAGCTGCCCTGTGGTCGCTGGCCGATGTTGAGCGAGACCGTGGTCGACGCGCCGGCTGTCAGCGCCCCCACATTCGCGCTGCCCACCACCGTGCCGCCCAGGCTGAAGTTGACCGTTGTCGCGCCCGAGCCGGCCGTGCCGATGTTCTGCACCGCCGCCTGAAGCGTGATCGCCGAGGTCTCGTTGGGCGCGCTCGGCGTCCAGGTAACATTGTTGACTACGAGATCAGGATTGGGGGCCATGGAGCCGAAGATCTGGAACTCGGCGGCCTGGCCGGCTGGCGCGCCGGAGTTGGCCGTGAAGACCAGACGCACATCCGCCGCCGTGCCACTGAGGGGGATCGTCACGCTGTTGCCGCTGGCCGGATTGAACGTGTAGCTCGCGGCGGCTTTCAGCGTATTAAACGTCGTGCCGCTCTGGTCGCGACCCTGCACTGCAATCGTCTGCGTGCGCGTCGACCACGCCGCGTCGGGATTGAGCTTCACCACCACGCTCGTCAGATTCGCGTTCGCGCCCAGGCTCACCGTCAGCGTCTGCGGATAGCTCCCGCCCGCGCCTTCCCAGTATGTCGTCAGGTTGTTGTCGTTGGCGTTGGTCGCCACAAATGTATGCACCGTCGACGACGCCGTGATCGGTTTGCCCAGCGCCAGGTTTGAGCCGGGAGGCGGCGTTGGCTGCGGCGTGCTCGTCGGGCCCGGTGTCGCCGTTGGGCCTGGCGTCGGCGTCCGCGTCGGGGTGGCCGTGGGCGGAACCGGTGTGGCAGTAGGATTGGTGCCGCTGACGGGCTCCAGCAGCCACTGCGGGCTGTCCCAACTCGTCGGAAGGTCGCCCGTCTGCGCGTAGCCCCGCAGGTTCTCGATGTGCAGCACCTTCCAGTTGTTCCACACGTTGCGGATGATCTTGTAGCCGCCGCCGCTTGGCGCATCACTTACCGTCCAGCGCGCGCTTTCCCACGTGTCCTGGATCGCGATCGCTTCCACGTAGTCGTACAGGTGCTCGATCGCCATGTAGTGGCCGGTTGCCCGGTTCTTGATCCGCGTGCTGCCCGCGTACGCTTCCAGCACCCAGTGTGAGCTGGTGTCACTCGCCGCAGGCGTGCCGTAGCGCACCTGATCCGTCGATTGATACAGGTACGTGTTTTGCCACTTGTTCTTGATCCGCACATAGCTCGGCGTCTGGGCGGTCGCGGGAACCGGCACAAGCCCGGGCAGGGCGGTAGCCAGTAACGTCAGTGCCAGCAGCAACACTGGCATGAGCTTCCATGCGGAGCGCGGCGTTGTCGCTATCATCACCACTCCATATTGAATATTGGTTGGTAGGGGGCTCGGCGATGGTGTCGAAAAGGGCCTGATGGTGGCCGTGCTGGTCGCTGTGGATAAACGTAAAGGGGCGCTGGATTGCGCCCCTTTCGTCCGTACAAGCGATTACCAGTTGTTGCCGCTGATCCTGTTGATCGTGAACTCGGGAGCGCGGCCCTCACCGTAGATCGGAGCGACACCCGCGTTGTTGACCTTGACGTTGGTGAACGACACAGCGCCAACCGGCGGCGTATCGCTACTGCCCTCCGCCCGGATCACCAGCTTGATGCCGTAGCGCGGTGCGTTGTTGATATTGATGTTCTCCAGCCGCACATTCTGCATGGCCGGCTTCTCGGGATACTTGGTCTGGAACATCACGCCGAAGTAGACCGGGTTGTTGATGTCGACGTTCTTGACCACGATGTTGCGGAACGGCCGGTCGCCGGCAAAGAACCAGATCGCGGCGAAGTTCTGGTAGTCGTTGATCTTGTCGTCGCCGCCGACGCTGGTCCAGAAGTCGCCGCCGGTGCGCTCAAGCGTCACGCCGTCGAAGACGTTATCCTGATCGCCGAAGCCGAGCGTGTTATAGCCGAAGCTGAGGCTGCTGATCGTGATGCCTGGATAGGTCAGCGTATCGGCGCCGTACAGGTTTTGATACAGGTTGCCCGAGCCGCCGTACACCGCGAACGCCGCCGCGCGCCGCACAAGGATCGCGGTCAGGTTGGTGTAGCGATTGCCGACGTTGTACGAGCCGCCCGCGTCGATCGCGCTGAACAAGGCGAACGCGTCGTCACCTGCGCCACGGCTCTCGGAGTTCGTGATCAGGTTATTGGACGAGCCGTTGGTCATGTTGATGCCGTCGGCAAAGGTGTTGCGGATGCGCAGGTTGCGGAACGTGTTGTTCGAGGAGTTGACGCCCCAGTAGAGGCAGACGAAGTGCTCGGCCCAGATGTTCTCGACCGTCACGTTCTGCATGCCGTTGCCGTCGATGAACTTGCCCGGACCGTCGACGCGGTAGCGGTAGTTGCCCCAGACCGAGAAGTTCTTGAGGACCGAGCCGTTGGCCTGCGAGCTAATGTTGAAGCCGACGTCGGTGTTGGTCTGATCCTGCGGCGCGATCAGCCGCGTGTGCCACGGTCCCGCGCCGATGATCTGGGTCGCGCGGCCGTAGAGGAAGATCTTGCTGTTGATCGTCCAGTTGCCGGCGGGGATGAAGATACCGAGCTTGGTCGAGTCGGCGCGGAACTCCTGAAGCGCTGTGTCGATGTTCTTGGTCGACGACACCTGGACGTAGCGCGACGGATCGGGATTGCTGGCCGCTGGAGCGACGTTCTCGGTTTCGAGGAAGTCGACCGAGATCCACTGCACGTCGCCGGCATCCTTCTGGATGCGGATCTTGGTGCCGGCCGGATACACCTGGTCGAGCATCATGTTGGCTTCTTCGTAGAGCCAGTAGGCCGTGCCGCCCGGCGTGTTGTTGTAGCCGAGCTGGCCCAGGTTCGTCGGCGTGGTGTAGACATACGAGAACTTCGACGAGACCGGCATCTTGCCCTTGTTGACGCCGCCGACGTAGACCGTGACCGTCGAGTCGATGCCCGCGCCGTCGGCCGAGTTGGGAATGCTGTTGCGCAGTACCAGCGCGTTGGCCGACGAGGTCAGCGTAAACTCAGTGTACTCGCCCGTCGCATCGAGCATGACCGCCGAGCGGCCTGAAGCCTCACCGGCCAGGTCGGCCAGCCGGTAGTTCGGGGTCAGACGCGTGCCGTTGGTAGCAACCGAGGCCGACTCGGCTTCGATCTTGGTGTACGGCATGATCGCGCCACGTCCGACGGCAACCTGCTGCGTGAACGAGTTGTTGCTCTCGCTGGTCTCGGCGACGATGTTGGTAGCGTCGGCGGTGGCGGTCAGCGCGGTGGAGCCGTTGACTGCGGTCCAGGTTCCCACGGTGACGTTAACCGTCGCGCCGGCCGCGATCGCTGGCGTGCTGGCGTTGTTCAGCGTCGTCGTGCCGACGACCACGCGCGTCGTCGTGCCGGCGGCAACACCGGTCGTGCCACGGTTATTGACCGACACGATGAACGAGACCGCTGCGCCGGCGGCCGGGCTCTGCGGGTTCATGCTCACGCCGACGACCTGGAGATCCGGGCCGGGAGCCTGCGCCACGTTCAGCGATGTAGAAGAGCTAAAGCTGTTATTGCTCTCGTTCTGCTCGATCACGGTGTTGCCGGGATCAACTGCCGACGAGACGCTGTAGCTGCCCTGCGTGCGCGTGCCGATGTTGAGCGAGACCGTGGTCGAAGCGCCGGCTGTCAGCGCCCCCACGTTCGCGCTGCCCACTACCGAGCCGTTCAGGCTGAAGTTGACCGTTGTCGCGCCCGAGCCGGCTGAGCCGCCGTTGCGGACCGTCGCCTGAAGCGTGATCGCCTGAGATTCGCTCGGCGCGCTCGGCGTCCAGCTCATGCCTGTGATCGTCAGGTCAGGATTGGGGGCCATGGAGCCGAAGATCTGGAACTCGGCGGCCTGGCCGGCCGGAGCGCCGGAGTTGGCCGTGAAGACCAGACGCACATCCGCCGCCGTGCCGCTGAGGGGGATCGTCACGCTGTTGCCGCTGGCCGGATTGAACGTGTAGCTCGCGGCGGCTTTCAGCGTATTAAACGTCGTGCCGCTCTGGTCGCGGCCCTGCACCGCGATCGTCTGTGTGCGTGTCGACCACGCCGCGTCGGGATTGAGCTTGACCACCACGCTCGTCAGATTCGCGTTCGCCCCCAGGCTCACCGTCAGCGTCTGCGGATAGCTCCCGCCCGCGCCTTCCCAGTAGGTCGTCAGGTTGTTGTCGTTGGCGTTGGTCGCCACAAACGTATGCACCGTCGACGACGCCGTGATCGGCTTGCCCAGCGCCAGGTTCGAGCCCGGCGGCGGGGTCGGCTGCGGCGTGCTCGTCGGGCCGGGTGTTGCCGTAGGTGGAACCGATGTGGGCGGAACGGGCGTAGCGGTGGGGTTGGTGCCGCTGACGGGCTCCAGCAGCCACTGCGGGCTGTCCCAACTCGTCGGGATGTCGCCCGTCTGCGCGTAGCCCC
>DASWTQ010000136.1:0-6163 GCA_036402055.1 Herpetosiphonaceae bacterium | reverse complement strand
AATCCGCTGCGCGTAGGTGGCATCGCTATAGTATTCAATGATGTAGCCCGTCAAATACGGATATGCTGCGGGTGCGGCGTGGGACGGCGTGGGCATACTGACACCAACGGTTGCGGCGACCAGCAACAGCAGCACAAACAGACGTTTGAACATGAAAACCTCCACAGATGATACCGGTGGGGGACAAACTGATCGTCCCTCAATCGAGCGCTCGATGATCAACATGTCTAGGGGATGGGCAGCATGCATCCATGGACATGGCAACAAACATCACTGGAGATCGTTGCACCTCCGTTCATACATGCGGCACGGACCCAGCCGGCGGGTGTGCCGCCGCGTGTGCTGCCGAGCAGGCGATGCACCCAACCGAGACAGCCGTGGGTCGGAGCCCATCGCTCATCGCGCACCGCTCCACCGTCGCTGCGACAGGGGCACCATGCCGCTCGCCGTAGTACACCACATCCCAGGCTGCTTAGGAGATCACTCAGTGATCCAAAAAGCGATATCATTCAGGGATCACCCGTCACCTGGCACCTGACCTGTCGCCGACGCGCCGCGCTCCCCTGCTGGTAGAATGGTGGCGTGTGGAAGAGCAGCGATTCCGTGCACGCCGCCCCCAGATCTGGGAAGAGCACGGGCGGATCACGGTTGCGTTGCGGGAGCAGTGGCTATGCCAGACCAGGATACGCACCCAGCGTCGCTGGGCGAGTGGATACGGCAGCGGCGCAAAGCGCTCGATTTGACTCAGGCCACCTTAGCCGACCTGGTCGGCTGCTCGGTCGTCACGATCCGCAAATGGGAGCAGGAGATCGCACGGCCGGCGCGGGCGACCGCCTCGCGCCTCGCGGCCTGCCTGGAGATTCCGGTGGACGAACGCGCCCTCTTTATGCAGGTGGCCCGTGGCGAGCGCAGCGCGGATCGCTTGCCGCCAGCGCGTGCCGCCCACGCCCGGACGCCGCGCCACAGCGCCGAGGGACCGATCGCACCGCTGCCCCTTGACCGGGTGCCGCTGCCTGCGCCGCTGCCGCGTGGCTCGCGGATGCCGCTGCGACGTAATCCGCTCTTCGTCGGCCGTGTCGCGGATCTGCGCGCCTTGGCACAGGCGCTGACCGACGGCGGCACGGCGGCGATTGGGCAGATCGCGGCCGCGACGGGCCTCGGCGGCATCGGCAAGACGCAACTGGCCTGTGAGTTCGTCCATCGCTATGGCCAGTATTTTGGGGGCGGGGTCTGCTGGCTCAGCTTCGCCGATCCGGCCGCTGTGCCAGCCGAAGTCGCCGCGTGCGGCGGCGTGGACGGCATGCAACTCAGTGCGGCGTTTGACACGCTGCCGCTGGAACAGCAGGTGCAGCAGGTGCGCGCGGCGTGGAAAGAGTCAGTCCCGCGCCTCCTCGTCTTCGACAACTGCGAGGATGCGGCGCTGCTGGAAGCATGGCGGCCGCCCCACGGTGGCTGCCGCGTGCTCCTCACCAGCCGCCGTCAGCACTGGAACCCAGCGCTCGGTGTGCAGCCGCTCCACCTCGACGTGCTCCCCCGCGCCGACAGTCTCGCCCTGCTGCGCGGCTTTCGCCCTGATCTCGCGGACGATAATGCCGATCTTGCTGCCCTTGCCGAGGCGCTGGGCGATCTGCCGCTGGCCCTCCATCTGGCGGGGAGCTTCCTGGTGCGCTACCGCTATGCGCTCACGCCCGCGCAGTATCTTCAGCGTCTCCAGACCCCGACGATCCTGGACGATCGATCCCTCCAAGCGGTGGGCCTCTCGCCCACGCAGCATGTGCAGCATGTGGCGCGCACGTTTGAGCAGAGTTACGAGCGGCTGGATGCTGCCGTCCCCACCGACGCGCTGGCGCTGACCCTGCTGGCCCATGCCGCCTGCTTCGCGCCGGGCGAGTCGTTGCCGCGCTGGTTGCTCCTCCAAACGCTCCATCTGTCAGAGGAGGATGCCGAGTGTACGCTGCTGGCGGAGGACGCCCTGACGCGTCTGATCGACCTGGGGTTGTTGGACACCGACGCGACTGGGAACCTGCGCCTCCATCGGCTCGTGGTGGCCTTTGTGCAGGCCGTGCTGGGAAACCGCGCGGCCCAGGCGGTGGTGGAAGCGACCGTGCTGCGCGTGGCGGATGACCTGAACGAGCGTCGCAATGCCCAGCGCTTACTCACCGTCCAGCCCCACCTGCGGTGCATCGTCGCGGCGGCCCAACCGCGTGCTGATGCCCAGACTGCGGCGTTATGTAATGCCCTCGGCTTTCATCTCTGGCTGCTCGGCGTCTATGCGGAAGCGTACGACTACCATGCGCAGGCGTTCGCCATCCGGCAGCGCGTGTTGGGGCTGGAGCATCCCGAGACGGTCAGGAGCCTCAACCGCGTCGGTGGGGTGCGCTGGGCGCAAGGACACTACGCCGAGGCCCAGGGCTATTTGGAGCACGCGTTGGCCATTCGGCAGCGCGTGCTCGGCGACGACCATCCCGACACCGCCCAAAGCCTCACAAGCCTGGGGGTCGTGCTAGTAGAACAAGGGCGCTACGCGGAGGCCGAGCGCTACCATGCCCGAGCGTTGGCCATTAAGGAGCGCGTGCTGGGCGACCATCCCGACACCGCCCTGAGCCTCAACAACCTGGGCGATGTGTTCGAGTTCCAAGGGCAGTACGCCGCCGCCCAACGCTGCTATGAACAGGCGGTGGTGATTTGGGAGCGCGCGCTGGGCACCGACCATCCCGACACCGCCCTCGGCCGCTTCAACCTGGGCAGTGTGTTCAAGGCGCAGGGGCAGTACGCCACGGCGCAGGGCTATTTGGAACAGGCCTTAGCCATTCGGCAGCGGGTGTTGGGCGACGACCATCCCGACACTGCCGTAAGCCGGTGCGTCCTGGGTGAGGTGTTGTACGCGCAGGGGAAGATGGCGCAGGCGCAGCGCTCGCTTGCGCACGCGTTGGCAGTCTTTACCGAGCGGCTTGGCATGGAGCATCCCAATACCGCGCTGAGCCTCAACACCTTGGGTTTGGTGCTCCAAGCACACGGCCAGTACCCGGAGGCCCAGGCGCACTATGCGCAGGCCTTGGCGATCCGGCAGCGAACACTGGGACCGGACCATCCCCATACCGCCGCCAGTCTCAATAACCTGGGCGGCGTGCTTCAGGCCCAAGGGCGGTACCCCGAAGCCCAGGCCTATTACGAGCAGGCGCTGGCGATTGTCGAGCGGGTATTAGGACCGGACCATCCCACCACGCGTGTCGTCGGTGAGAATCTGGCGACGTTGCGGGATCAATCCCAACCGCCCGAATAGCTACGAATCCAGGAGCAGTGCAAGGATGATGATAAGACGCCTGAATATTGAAAAACGAGTCTCAGAAGGTACGTTTTGTGACTCACGCGGCGACGAGGAGCAAATCATGTTGCAACATACGATTCTCACAGGGTCTTAGGGATTTTGAGACACGCTCCTTATGCGGAGATGAAGCACCCCTAATCAGTACTCCACCAGGCCGGGATCGTGGAGGAGGTAGGTGGGCTCTGGACCGCCAAGCAGCACACGCTAGTCGTTGCAGCTCTAGGGTCCATCCGTTTGGTCGAGCGCGCTGACGGTCTGGGCCAGCTGGATGAGGAGCTTGGCCGCCAGCACCGGATGGGCCAGAATCTGCACCAGTTGATCGCCATCCACCCGCACGCTGCCCTGCTCCGTCAGCACATGCAGCTTCTTGGTCGCGTGCCCCAAGGTCGAAACCACGCCAAGCGTGCCATCCGGGAACCGCACCAGCGCCCCGTCGCCGGCAATGCGCAGCGGTTCCTGATCTGTCGTGGATAGCAAGTGCAGCCGCAACTCATCCAGGGGTGGACGTGTGTACCGTTGTCGTGCCATCGATCCTCCCAGCGGTTCCACGATGTGTCGCGTGCTCGGTGGAATGCATGATAGCAGACCGGGCAATGGGCTTCGTCTGCCATGTGAAAGAGGCCAACTCGCCGCTGCTGGTTCCGCCCGATCGCGAATCTCGAAGCGAGATGTCAGCTGAAGACACCTTGTTCCTCAAACACCCGTTGCCCGGCCTAGCGTCCAGTGCTATAGTGCATCTACTAGCGCTGCCCCTTCCCTCACACGCACCCCGCAGCTGTTTAGCCACAGGAACGACGAGGAAGCTGTGTCAGACCAGACGCCCAACGATCAGCATCAGCCTGATCTTGATGACACCTTCACGTATGATGTGTACCTCTCGTACAGTGATGCAGATCAACGCTGGGTTCACGACACGCTGCTGCCCCGGTTAGAGGCCGAAGGGGTGCGCGTCTGCCTCGGTGAACGGGATTTTCGCCTGGGCGTGCCGCGCATCGCTGAGCAGGAGCGGGCCGTCCTCACCAGCCGCAAAACCCTTGTCATCTTGTCTCCCAGCTTTCTTGCCAGCGCCTGGACCGCGTTCGACCGCTTACTCCAACAGACTCTTGATGCCGAGAGTCGAGAGTATCGCCTCATTCCCCTGCGCAAGGAACCCTGCGAGTTGCCGCCCAGCCTCCGCTATCTCACGGCTGCCAACTTCATTGATCCGAGCAATCCTGCTAGTGAGTGGACGCGGTTAATAGCAACACTGAGAACTGCATTGCCGGTGCCACCACCACTAGCGATCCCGGTGCTGTCGATCCCGGCTCCAGTACCGCTTCCTCCCGGTTCACGCATGCCGCTCAGCCACAACCCACTCTTTGTCGGTCGCGAGGAAGAACTGCGGGAGCTGGCACAGGTATTGAAGGCAGGCGAAACAGTGGCAATTGGGCAGGTGGCGATCGCGGCGACGACGGGATTAGGCGGGATCGGCAAGACGCAGCTCGCCGCCGAGTTTGTCCATCGCTACGGGCAGTTCTTTGCTGGTGGGGTGTTTTGGTTGAGCTTTGCCGATCCGGCAGTGGTGCCAGCCGAGATTGCGGCCTGTGGTGGCCTGGAGGGGATGCGCCTCAGTGCTGACTTTGATGCACTCCCATTCCATGATCAAGTGCGTCGAGTGGTGGCCGAATGGCGCAGTCCACTCTCCCGCCTCCTCGTGTTTGATAATTGCGAGGACGAGGCGCTCCTTGACGAGTGGCGACCGAAGCATGGCGGGTGCCGGGTGTTGATGACGAGTCGTCGTGCGAAGTGGGATGCTGGCCTCGGCGTGCATGCCATGCCACTCAGTGTGTTACCCCGTATCAAGAGCATTGCCCTACTCCGCGCATTTTGTCCAGATCTCGCAGATGATGACGCGGATTTGGATGCGATTGCTGATGAGTTAGGCGATTTGCCGCTGGCGTTGCATCTGGCTGGGAGCTTTTTGAAGCGCTATCAGCGAAGTATGACCGCCGGGGTCTATCTGGATACTCTGCGAGCTGCCGTAGGCATTGCGCACGAATCACTGGAAGGGGCAGGGATTTCCCCAACCAAACATGATCTCAGTGTCGCCCGAACCTTCCGTCTCAGCTATGATCGGCTCGATGTGATGGTCCCGGTTGATGCCGTGGCGCTGAGACTCCTCGCATGTGCCGTGTATTTTGCACGGGGTGAACCCATTTCTCAGGCGGTCCTGTGTGCAACGTTGAACACGACAGATAGTGCGCCCTGTAGATTTTGGGCGCAGATCCGCACGTTTTTTCAACGACGATCATCTCCTACCATGGTACCCACTCAGCAAACAACCTGGGATGCCTTGCATCGCTTGATTGATCTTGGGTTATTGGAAGCTGACACCCAGGAGAGCTACCGTGTGCATCGTTTGGTTGCTGCATTCGTGCGAGCATTAACATCGGATGATCTGGCGCAAATAGCAGTCGAGCGGACGATGCTTGGCATAGCGAGAACGTTGAATGCCAGGGGATATCCGGCCCCACTGCTAGCGTTACAGCCCCACCTACGCGCAATTACAAATGCTGCATTGGAGCAGCGAGATGCTAACGCGGCGGCCCTCGCCAATGAGTTCGCATATCATCTTCAGCTGATTGGCGCGTACGCGGAGGCACAGGGCTACTATGAGCAGGCGTTGACGATTCGGCAGCGGGTGCTGGGGCCGGAGCACCCCACCACCGCCCAAAGCCTGAATAACTTGGGCGGTGTCCTCCGCGTGCAAGGGCAGTACGCGGAGGCGCAAGGCTACTATGAGCAGGCATTAGCGATCTATCAGCGAGTGTTGGGGCCGGAACATCCTGATACTGC
>DASWTQ010000135.1:0-6892 GCA_036402055.1 Herpetosiphonaceae bacterium | reverse complement strand
CTGGGCGGTAATCCGACGTTCCAATCGCTGCTGCGGCAGGTGCGCGAAACCACGCTCGGCGCGTTCGCCCATCAGGATCTGCCGTTTGCCAAGCTGGTAGACGCGCTGCGGCTTCAGCGCAGCATGGATCACGCGCCGCTGGCGCAGGTTTTGTTCGTGCTGCAAAACGCGCCGGTCGCCAGCGTCGAGCTTGCCGATCTCACGGTCCAGCCGGTCGATTTTGATAACCACACCGCCCGCTTCGAGCTGGTGCTGTTCATGACCGAGACCGATCAGGGCCTGGTCGGTCTCTGGAACTACAACAGCGATCTTTTCGAGGCGACCACCATCGAGCGCATGACGCGCCAGTTCACCACGCTGCTCAAGGGCATCGTGGAGCAGCCCGACATTCGACTGAATCAGATCTCGCTGCTGAGCGAGTCAGAAAAGAGACAACAAGCCATGCAACACAAAGAGCGCAAGCAGTCCAAGATGAAGAGCTTTGCCGACATCAAGCCGAAGACGGTCTCGCTGGTCCAGGATCAGCTGGTCAAGACCGGCTACTTGCAGCCCGGCGCGACGATGCCGCTGGTCGTCGAGCCAAACAGCGGCGATGTCGATCTGATCGAGTGGGCCCGGAATAACCGCGACTATATCGAGAAAGAGCTGCTCAAGCACGGCGCGCTCTTGTTCCGTGGCTTTGGCCTGACCTCCGCCGATCAGTTCGAGCAGTTCGCCCAGGCGATCACGCCGCAGCTCTTCGGCGAGTACGGCGACCTGCCGCGCGAAGGCGTCGGCGGCAACGTGTACACCTCCACGCCCTATCCGCCTGACAAAATGATCCTCTACCACAACGAAAGCTCGCACGTCAAGCAGTGGCCGATGAAGCAGTGGTTTTTCTGCGTGCAGCCCTCGCAGGAAGGCGGCGAGACGCCGATCGTGGATTGCCGCAAGATCTACCAGGAGCTTGATCCCGAGATCCGCGAGCGCTTTGCCCAGAAGGGACTGCGCTACATGCGCAACTACACCGATGGCCTCGACGTGAGCTGGGAGCGCTTCTTCCAGACCAGCGATCGGGCGGCTGTGGAGGAGTATTGCCGCCAGGCCGGGATCGATTTCGAGTGGAAGGCCGACAATAACCTGCGCACCAGCGAGCATCGCCTGGCCGTCGCCAAGCATCCCAAGACCGGCGAGATGGTCTTCTTCAATCAGATCCAGGTGCATCATGTCGGCTATCTGGATCAAGAGGTGCAGGACTCGCTCTACGCGCTGTACAGCGAGGAAAATCTGCCGCGCAACGTCTACTACGGCGACGGAACGCCGATCGAGCAAGCGGTGATCGACGAGATTCTGGCGCTGTACAACCGGCTCTCGGTGAGCTTCCCGTGGCAGGCCGGCGACATCATCATGCTGGACAACATGCTGGTGGCGCATGCCCGTAATCCGTATGTCGGCCCGCGCAAGATTGTCGTGGCGATGGGTGAGATGATCGGCGAGGCAGATCTGTAACGATTGCGCTCAACCACACATCGGGAACGCTGGGTATCAGGCCGCTTTGAACCTGATACCCAGATGCTCCATAGACGAGTAGATAGTCACTTGATAGTACTTGTATTCTTTAATTTTTTTTACTAACCCTAGAATATGAGCTATACTTTTGGTAGCATGCAAGGTAGCCGCTTCTACGGCTGGTCGGGAACACGGGTGTGCCTCAAGAAATCTCCTTTCTGGCCCCAGAACCCATTGCTCGAATCGAACAGCTAGCCAGGCATACGATCACCGATTTCTTCTGCATCACTATAAAACCCTCAGCATGAGGATAAGGAGCTACTCATGTCCAGCGTGACAGATGGTTTTCGACTTTCACCACAGCAAAAGCGCCTGTGGCTTTTACAACAAGGCAACGCTTCGTCCCAGACCGTGGGCGTTGTGTCGATCGCAGGCAAGCTCGACGTAGCCGCGCTCAAAGCAGCCGCCGAGACGACAGTCGCGCGCCACAGTATTCTGCGCACCACGTTTCATCGCGTGCCCGGCATCAAAGTGCCGATCCAGGTAATCGGCGAGGAGAGCGCCGTAGCCTGGAACGAGATCGATCTCAGCGGCATGAGCGCTGAACAGCAGGCACAGCAGATCGAGAGCCTGGCCCAGGCGCAGCGCCAGCACTCGGTTGAGCAAGCGCCGGTGCTGCATCTGTCGCTGATCACGCAGTCCGAGGATCGTCACACGCTGGTCATCGAGCTACCCACGCTCTGCACGGACGCCGCCAGTCTCGATAATCTTATCCGTGCGATCGCGCAAGCCTATGGCGCGGAGATCGGCGTGGAAGAGCTGGCCGACGAAGAGGTGCAATATATTCAGTTCTCTGAGTGGCAGAATGAGCTGATCGAGCAGGAAGACGACGATGCCGAGGAAGGACGAGCCTTCTGGCAGAACGTTCCGCTGAGCAATGTGCGGCTGCCGTTCGAGTACACGCGCCCGGCCAGCACCCAGTTTAGCCCGGCCCAGGTCGCGCTTGCAGTTGAGCCGCAGGTCCTCGCCCAGCTGGAAGCGGTGAGCGAAGATCTGGCGGCGGTGCTGCTCACGGCCTGGCAGGTCTTCTGCTGGCAGCTGAACCGACAGCAGGCGACGCCGCTGGCCTATGCGTACAGCGCGCTTGAGCTGGAAGATCTTGAGGGCGCGATCGGCCTTTTCGCCAAGTGGCTGCCGATCGCCGGCAGCCTTGATGCGCATGACCGCTTTAGCGACCTGGTTGCCCGCGTCGAAGAAACGGTCAGCGAGGCCGTCAGCTGGCAGGAGCAGTTCATCTGGAACGCCGATGCAGGCAGCGATGCGGTTCCGGCGCTTGGCTTTGAGTTTGTCCAGCGCCAGCCGGCATATCCGGTCGGCCCTGTGGTCTTCTCGGCCACCCGGCAGTCGAGCAACTTCGATCTGTTCAAGATCAAGCTTTCCTGCGAACGGACCGAAAGCACGCTCGCGCTGGCGATCGACTATAACAGCAACCTGTTTCCCCGGCGCGCGATCGAGGTACTGGCCGAGCAGTTCCAGACGCTGCTTGCCAACCTGGCCGCTCACAGCGACACCACGATCGGCGCGGTCTCCTGGATCAGCGCTGCCGAGCATGACCGCCTGCTGGCCGCGTTCAGCACGACCGCCGCGTATCCTGCCGTCACCGCCATTCATCATCTGATCGAAGCGCAGGCCGCGCAGAAGCCTGAGCAGGTCGCGGTGAGCTTCGAAGATCAGCAGCTGACCTACGCCGAGCTGAACAGCTACGCCAACCGGCTCGCGCACTATCTCCAGAAGCAAGGCGCCGGACCCGAGACGATCGTCGGCATCTGCCTCGATCGCTCTGCGGCGATGATCGTCGGGCTGCTCGGCGTGCTCAAGGCCGGCAGCGCCTATGTGCCGCTCGATCCGGCCCTGCCCGCCCAGCGTCTAGCGATCATCCTCGAAGATACGCGCGCGCCGATCGTGATCTCGCAGCAGCATCTGCGTGAGCGGCTGCCTGAGCAGGGTGTGCAGGTGATCAATCTGGATAGCGATCACGAGCTGCTGGCACAGGAGTCCACCGCGAATCCCGCCGCCGCAGTTGTGGCCGAAGATCTGGCCTACGTGCTCTTCACCTCGGGATCGACCGGACGGCCCAAGGGTGTGGCCGTCGAGCATCGCCAGCTGATCAACTATGTGCAGAGCAGCATCGACGAGCTTGAGCTGGCCGCCGGCGGCGCGTTCGCGCTGATCTCGACGCTGGCCGCCGACCTCGGCAACACGATGCTGTTTCCGGCGCTGTGCACCGGCGGCACGCTGCATGTAATCTCGCAGGAGCTGGCCGTCAATCCCGATGCGCTGGCCGCCTACTTCGCGCAGCACGCGATCGATCATCTCAAGATCGCGCCGAGCCACTTCAGCGCGCTGCTCTCGGCCGTTCAGCCTGAATCAGTGGTGCCACGGCAGCGCCTGATCGTCGGCGGCGAAGCGACAAGCTGGGAGCTGGTCGAGGCGGTGCAGCGGCTGCGGCCTGAGTGCCGGATCTTCAACCACTACGGTCCTACAGAAACCACAGTCGGCGTGATCATCCATCCGGTCGCCGGCGAACCCCAGGAGCGGCTGACCAGCGCGCTGCCGCTGAGTCGTCCGCTGGCTAATACGCGCATCTATCTGCTGGATCGCCAGCTTCAGATCGTGCCGACCGGCGCACCGGGCGAGATCTATATCGGCGGCGCGGGCGTGGCACGTGGCTATCTCAACCGGCCGGATCTCACCGCCGAGCGCTTCCTGCCTGATCCGTTCGGCAGCAATCCCGGCGCGCGCATGTATCGCACCGGCGATCTGGCCCGCTATCTGCCCGACGGCTCGATCGAGTTTATGGGCCGCGCCGACTTCCAGGTCAAGATTCGCGGCTTCCGCATCGAGCTGGGCGAGATCGAGCCTGTGCTGCGCCGGCATCCGGCGGTTCGCGAGTGTGCGGTGGTGGCGCATGAAGAGACAAGCGCGGATGGAGCGTCAGAGCTGCGGCTGGTCGCCTACGTGGTGCCTCAGGAGCAGATGGCGGTCAACGTGTTGCGCAGCCATCTTCAGGCTCAGCTGCCCGAGTATATGATTCCCTCGGCGTTTGTGTCGCTGCCGGCGCTGCCGCTGCTGGCCAACGGCAAGATCGATCGCCAGGGCCTGTCAGCGCTGGCCGTCAGCCGTCCCAGCCTGGAAGATACGTATGTCGCGCCGCGCACCCCGATCGAGGAGCAGGTGGCCCAGATCTGGAGTGACCTGCTACGTGTCGAGCGCGTCGGCATCCACGATAATTTCTTTGAGCTGGGCGGTCACTCGCTGCTGGCAACCCAGGTGATGGCGCGGCTCCGGCAGAACTTCCAGCTCGATTTTCCGGTGCGCAGCCTGTTTGAAGCGCCAACCGTCGCCGGCCTGGCCGAGACGATCGTGCAGTACCAGATTAGCCTGGCCGACGACGATGCCCTGGCGGCGCTGCTGGCCGAGGTTGAGCAGGTTTCCGCCGATGAAGCGCGTAATGTTCTAGACCAACCCACGACTCCTAATCGAGGAATGCAGAATGAGTGATCTTAGTCAGCGGCTTGCGGCGCTATCGCCCGAGCAGCGAGAGCTTTTGCTGCGACGCTTAAAGGAACAGTCGGCGATCCCTTCTCAGGGCGCCGACGTGACGGCGACGATCGCCGAGCCGCAGCCACGTATTAAGCCTGTCAGCGGCAATCGCGCGCCGCTGTCGTTTGCCCAGCAGCGGCTGTGGTTTATCGATCAGCTGGAGCCCAACAATCCGTTTTATAACGTGCCGCGCGATCTCCATATTCGCGGCGCTCTCGATATTCACGCGCTTGAATATAGCCTCAACGAGGTCGTGCGCCGGCATGCGGTGCTGCGCACCACGTTTTCGCTGATCGATGGGCAGCCTATGCAGGTGATCGCGCCCGAGCTGCGGCTGTCGCTGCCGGTGATCGATCTGCGGGAAGTTCCCGATCCCGAGCGTCAGGTGTCGATCGAGCGCATCACCAAGCAGGAGGCGTGGCGGCCGTTCAACCTCCAGCGCGGCCCGCTGCTGCGCGCGACGCTGCTGCGGATCGACGAAGCAGAGTATATTCTCTCGCTCAGCACGCATCATATCGTCTCGGATCGCTGGTCAGTCGGCATTATGGTGCATGAGGTTGCGACGATCTACCAGGCGTTTGTGCGCGGCGAGCAAGCGCAGCTGCCGGAGCTGCCGATTCAGTACGCCGACTATAGCGTCTGGCAGCGCGAGTGGTTGCAGGGCGCAGTGCTCGATCAGCAGCTCGGCTACTGGAAGCAGCAGCTGGCGGGCGCGCCTGGCGTGCTCCAGCTGCCGACCGACTACCCGCGTCCGGCCGTGCAGACTTTCCGAGGCGCGTATCACACCACGACGATCCCGACCGATCTTCATGCCGCGCTGCTCGGCGTGAGCCGCCGCGAGGGCGCGACGCTGTTCATGACGCTGCTGGCGGCGTTCAAGGTGCTGCTCAGCCGCTACAGCGGTCAGCAGGACATCGTGGTCGGCGCTCCAATCGCGGGGCGGCAGCAGGTCGAAGTCGAGGGCTTGATCGGCCTCTTCTTCAACACGCTGGTCCTGCGCACGGATCTTGGTGGCCGGCCCACCTTCCGCGATCTGCTCGCCCGCGTTCGCGACGTTACGCTGGGAGCGTATGAGCATCAGGACGTACCGTTTGAAAAGCTGGTCGAGGAGCTGCGCCCGGAGCGCAACCTGGGCCACACGCCGATCTTCCAGGTGCTGTTCGATCTGCGCAATACGCCAGCCAGCCAGGAAGAGCTGCCCGGCATCGTGATCGATGCGCTGCCGGTGAGCATGGACACGACCAACTTCGATCTGGCGGTCGGCGTGGACGAGACGCCTGACGGATTGGTGTGCACGTTCCATTACAGCACAGATCTGTTTGCCGCAGCGACGATCGAGCGCCTGGCGGAGCACTTCCAGATGCTCCTGACGGGCATCGCGGCCAATCCAGAGCAGCCGATCACGCTGCTGCCGCTGCTGACAGCCGACGAGCACCACGAGCTGGTGGTGACGCGCAACGCCACCGCCGCGCCGTATCCCAGCGACCGCTGTGCCCATCAGCTGGTGCAGGACCAGGTCGCGCGCACCCCCGAGGCTGTCGCCGCCATCTTCGGCGATCAGCAGCTGACCTATGCCCAGCTCAATGACCGCGCCAACCAGCTTGCCCACGCCTTGCAGGCCCTCGGCGTCGGTCCCGAGGTCCGCGTCGGCGTCTGCCTCGACCGCTCGCTCGCTCTCGTCGTCGCCATCCTCGCCATCTGGAAGGCCGGCGGCGCCTTCGTCCCGCTCGATCCCGCCTTTCCGCCCGAGCGCAGCGCCTTTATCCTGGCTGATGCGCAGGTGGTCGCCCTGCTCACGCAC
>DASWTQ010000134.1:0-5025 GCA_036402055.1 Herpetosiphonaceae bacterium | reverse complement strand
CGATCGAGCTTGTCGCTCATCTGGAAGGCCAGCTCAGCCAGCGAGTGTCCAATATCGCGCTGGACCTGCCGCGTGGTGGTCTGCCCGATGATCAGGCCGAGCACGAGCGTCAGAATAAGGGTAATGCCGCCGAACGCGAGTGCGAGATGCGCTTTGAGGCTTTGAGGCCGCATACAAAAGATCCCTGTATTGTGCAATATGCCGTACTCGCAACAGCGCGGGATCTGCTGCCATGAGAGTTGATGATTAAAAAATATCAATAGTTTTGTTCTATTGATTGTTCGAGCGTACTTTACCACCTAGCGTGGTAATAAAGTGGGCTATCCTGATCACACCATTGGTGCCACGCAAGATTAGGCTGGAGTTGTGAGTAATCGCCCGAGCGTGCTCTGGAGCCGAAATGGGGGCTCAGCTGCACCTCAGAATCATCTGGGCTTTGATGCATTTGAACGTCGTGCTAAAAGTTTAAAAATGGTTGAAAGTACTGGATTGTGACTGGTACCAACGAACTATTTGTTTAATTGACTTTTACTTTTGGCTATGTTAGATTGGGCCTTGTCCAATAGCGAATTCTATATAACGTTGTTCTTTGCTACGCCAGGGAACAGTTCTCTTCGTCGCCGATTGTATCCCCCTCAGAATCGGCTGCGAATTGCTCTCTACCGCCGTGTAGCAGGGTCGATGTCGCGTGCTCATAACCTGCTCAGCAGGTCTGCCGCCTCGGGTAGAAATCGCTGGATCGTGGACGTCTTGATCTTATAGGGGGTTAAGAAAGGTATGAAACGGTTCGTAGGTTTGTTGGCATCCGGTCTGGTTCTGTCGGCAAGTGTCCTGGTGAGCGGTCCGGCTGCCGCCGCGCCGGCGCAGGTGATTGCGGCTAACGGCAAAGCGATCCCGGATCAGTACATCGTGGTCTTGAAAGAAGGTGCGCAGGCGCGCTCGGTCGCCAGTGTAGCCGGCGTCAGCCCGAAATATGTATATGAGGCCGCGCTGAACGGCTTCGCCGCTCAGCTGAATGCCGGCCAGCTCAAAGCACTTCAGAACAATCCCAATGTCGCCTACATTGAGCAGGACGCGGAAGCTACCCTCGGCGCGACCCAGACCGGCGCAACCTGGGGCCTGGACCGCATCGATCAGCGCAACCTGCCGCTGTCGGGAACCTACACCTACAACACCACGGCATCGAATGTGACAGCCTACGTCATCGATACCGGCATCTACACGGCTCATGGCGACTTCGGCGGTCGCGCGGTGAATGTGTATGATGCGCTCGGCGGCAACGGCCAGGATTGTAACGGTCATGGTACGCACGTCGCGGGTACGATCGGCGGCGCGACCTGGGGCGTAGCGAAGGGCGTTCAGCTGCGCGGCGTGCGCGTGCTGGATTGCGGCGGCTCCGGCACCTGGGCGGGCGTGATCGCGGGCATGGACTATGTCGCGAACAACGCCGTCAAGCCGGCGGTGGCGAATATGTCGCTGGGCGGCGGCGCGAACACCTCGGTTGACAACGCGGCGACCAATATGGTCAATCGGGGTATCACGGTCGCGGTCGCGGCGGGCAACAGCAACGACAACGCCTGTAACTACTCGCCGGCCCGTGCTGCCAGTGTGCTGACGGTAGCGGCCTCGACGCGCACGGATGCCAAGGCCTCATACTCGAATCACGGTTCCTGCGTTGAGCTGTATGCCCCTGGGGATCAGATTACGTCGGCCTGGAACAACGGCGGCACCAATACGATCAGCGGCACGTCGATGGCCTCGCCGCACGTTGCAGGTGTCGCGGCACTTTACCTGGCCGGCAATCCTACAGCTACCCCGGCGACGGTGAACAGCTGGATTATCAACAACGCGACGGCCAACGTGATCACGGGCAACCCATCGGGTACGCCGAATCGCTTGCTCTACGTCCCTGCTGCCGGTGCCAGCCACGCAGGTATGACCTGGACCGTGCTACAGCAGCGCTCCGACGGCGTTGTACATGTGGGCGCCGACAGCCAGACAAACCCGTACTCCGGCGATACACCGGCTACCGCGTCACTGCCGGTGCTCTGTCTGAGGGTGACGTATAGCGCGGTACCGGCGGGCATTACGCCGGACTTCTACAACGGCTGGGCGCGTGGCTCGTTGGCGGTGACGCCGGCCGTGTCGGGCACGCAGCTGACCAGCCGGGCGGCAGCAGACGCGATCTGTGCGGCGAACTTCGGATCGGGCTGGCGTATGGCCGAGTTCCACGACGGCTGGTACGGTGCCAACCTTGAGTACAGCGGCGGATGGAGCTACTGGGGCTACGGCACTCTCGCGGTTGGCTCCCGCTTCTGGGTCGCGATCAACGATCAGCTAGCTAACCCCTGGAACTAAGATCAGTCTCACTGGCTAACGATCGGGCGCGCCGGCTAGAGCTTACTAGCCAGCGCGCGATCTTGTGACAGCACCGGCCTCTGATCTTGAACCTTCGTCGGTTGTGCATATGCGCATAGGAGGGTACACTCCAACCTATGCAACCGCACCAAGACTCAAACCTTTTGCTGCTCCCATCGGTTCGCCGGCGCGGCCTGATCGTGCTGCTGATGGGCACGTTTCTGATGTTCGGCGGCTTCTTCATGCTGATACCGCTGATCTCGGTCCACTATGTCACGGATCTACGCTTTACGGCGGCGGCGGTCGGAATTGTGCTGGCGGCGCGTCAGCTGACGCAGCAAAGCCTCACGCTGTTTGGCGGGGCGCTCGCCGATACCTGGGGGCCGAAGGGCCTGCTCTGCTGGGGCCTGGCGATCCGCGCGGTCGCGTTTGCCGGCCTGGCCTGGGCCGACTCGTTTATCAGCCTGCTGCTGCTGTGCATCCTGGCGGCGATCGGCGGCGCGCTCTTCGATGCGCCAGGCCGGGCGGCGATCGCGGTGCTGACCGAGCCTGCCGAGCGCGGGCGCTTTTTTAGCCTCAACGGCATCGCGGGTGGGCTAGGCATGACGATCGGGCCGCTGGTGGGCGCGCTGCTGGCCCGCTTCGATTTCGCGCTGGTCTGCTTCGCCTCGGGCGCGTGCTTCGCGCTGGCCTCGCTGGTCACCACAATCTGGCTGCCGCCGCTGGTGGTCAAAGCCGAGCGATCGATGCTGAGCGGCATCAATCAGGCGGCGCGTAACCGTCCGTTCGTGCTGTTTACGCTGCTGCTGTGCGGCTTCTGGTTTATGTGGGTGCAGCTCTCGATCTCGCTGCCGCTGGCGGCGCAGCCGCTGGGCACGCCCGTGATCGCGACGCCATGGGGGCCGCTGGCGATCAACGGCGTGGCCTGGGTCTATGCGCTCAACGCCGGCCTGACCGTGGTGCTGCAATATCCGCTGCTGCGTCTGGCCGAGCGCTGGCTGCGTCCGCTGCCGATCGTGATCGTCGGCACCGCGCTGATGGCGCTGGGACTGGGCCTGGTGGCGACGACGGCAACGCTGGGCATGCTGCTGGGCTGCGTGGTGCTCTTCTCGATCGGGGCGATGCTGGTGCAGCCGACGCAGCAAACCGTGACGGCGGACATGGCCGATCCGGCGATCGTCGGCTCGTATTTTGGCTTCAACGCGCTGGCGCTGGCTTTTGGCGGCAGCCTGGGGAACTTCTCGGGCGGCTGGCTTTACGACATGGCGAAGCGCTGGCAGATGCCGGCGCTGCCGTGGATCATCTTTTGTGGCGTCGGGCTGTCGGTAACGGTTGGCCTGCTGCTGCTGGATCGAGCACGGTCGCGGACGCGCTCAGCTCGCGTGGCTCACTCATCGAGCGCGTCGTAACCTGGGAGTCGGGCGTGGAGCAGGTTCTACTCGGCTTCGGCGTACTGCTGAATCATCTGAAGCAGCATATCGATCTTCATGGGCTTGATGATCGACGGCAGGCCCAGCCTGGTCACCTCGGGATCGATGTCGCCGTAGGCCGTCATGATAATAATCGGCGGCAGACCATCGGCGAGCGCTGATTGGCTGTAGATCTCGCGCAAGAAGGCCGGGCCGTCCATGATCGGCATGCGCAGATCCAGCAGAATCAGCCGTGGCCGAATAACCTTGAGCCGCTCAAGCGCGTCGGCTCCGTTCTCGGCAACCTCCACATTGTAGCGTGCCTCTTCCAGCGCCAGCGCCAGCATCGTGCTCAGGCCACGATCGTCTTCGACAATCAGGACCGGCCGTGCCGTACTGCGGCGATTGACGTGGCTATGGCCGGTAGGTGTCGGGTGGTCGTTAGTCCCGTGATTGTTGGGCTGAGATGTCGCGATCTGGTCGGCCTGCCAGCCATCGCGCGCGACCTCAGGCTGAGGGGTGAACGGTAGGGTCTGCATCTGCGCTGAACTCCTCAGATGTTTTATGCTCGATTGGGAGCCGAACGGTAAAAGTGCTACCGCAATTTTCAACGGAGTCGACAAGGATCTTCCCGCCGTGCTGGCGTACAATCTCGTTGGTGATAAACAGGCCAAGTCCGAGACCGGGCCGGGATTCGCGAATCGGCCGCTGCACCTGGTAGAAGCGATCGAAAATATACGGGATGTCGGCGGCAGGAATGCCCAGGCCCTGATCGCGGACAATAATCTCGACCTCCTGACTGGTGGTGGTAAGCTGAACGTCGATGTGGGAGCGCGGCACCGAGTATTTGGCGGCGTTGGTACATAAATTCATGATCACCTGCTCGATCCGCTGGGTGTCGGCCTTGATCGTCACCGCCGCGTCGGGCAGCTCCAGCGCAAATCTGTGCTCGGGATAGACCATCTGTAGGCTGGCGACGATCTGCTGCAAGAGCGCCGCAAGATTTAGCGGCCGGAAATACATATGCAGCCGCCCGGTCTGAATTCGGCTGACGTCGAGCAGATCGTTGATCAGCCGGTCAAGCTGCTCACTTTCGGCGCTCATCGCCAGCAGCGCCTGCTCGATACGCCCATCGACCTGCTTATTGGCCGACCAGCGCTTGAGCAGATGAATATAGCCAATCAGCGCCGCCAGTGGTGTTTTAAGCTCATGTGAGGCCAGCGCCAGAAAATCGTCCTTGATCTGCTCCTGGCGTTTG
>DASWTQ010000133.1:0-5492 GCA_036402055.1 Herpetosiphonaceae bacterium | reverse complement strand
GGCGTAACCCTGAGCGAGCAGGCCCGCGCCTGGACCGTCGAATCGATCGAGTTCGGCGCGCAGCCCTGAGCCGAGAGTAAGGAGCGGCCGCGCCATGGGGCATCGTTACGTCGCCACCTGCCTGGGCGGCAGATAAATGCTAAAGCGTGTCTCGCTTTGAAGTAAGACACTATGCGGCGCTCGCTGGTCGGCCGGTGGAACTAGCCCCAGGCGATCGAGGAGCGGAAACTGCGCGTCGTTGCACTGCGCAATGGTCGGATTGAGCTGATCATGCCAGATCGTGTAGCTGCCGAGTGCGCCATCACGTCGATAATAATATCCCTTGAGCGGATGGGTGAGCACCACGAGGGCCGTCTCCAGATCGTCGAAGCCGGACAACGCCGTTACCGGCGCGCCACTATCGGCAAGATCGAGCATCGCCGGCGCCCAGCGGCTGCGCGTCTCCATGCGGTACTGCGTGTAGCGCTGCGTTTGCGGATCGATGTGGCAGTCGAAGCTGATGCGGCCGGCGTGCCAGGGAAGCTTCCAGAGATAGCGCGGGATCAGCACCGACGCCGAGTCTAGCGTCGTGCCGAAAAACCAGACCGCCCGATCGCCTGTGACGCGATCCCGCACGTAGGCGCGATAGTTGGTTTGCCCAAACGACCAGCGGATCAGCGGGGCGCCCACAAAATGAAACGCCTCGTCGTGGAAGGGCACAACCGAGAGCAGCGCGCGCTGCTGTCCATCCGGGAGCTGGATACAGTCGGGCTCGAAGCGTGGGTGAAGATGCGGGACCAGGCGCTCGGGATCGAGGGTGTAGGTCACGATCGCGAAATGACGCAGGGTGGTGACGACATCCCACGGTCGGTGGCGAGGCTGAGTTAGCAGATCGGCGTTGAAGCGCAGGCGCTGGCGTGGTGTCATACAGCTACTTTCCGTGCGGACACTATCATACCACAGATGCTCGCTTGCGCCTTCGCCGCCGACTCGCATCACCAGCGATCCGCCTCGGGGTCGTCGCGGGGCACCTGGATCTGCGCCAGCTCGGCCCAGAGCGCATCGGGAACCGGCTCGCGCACCAGATCCAGCGTTTGCGCGATCCGCTCGGGCTTGCTCATACCGACGATAGTCGAGGTGATGCGCGGATCGCGGAGCGAAAAGTGCAGCGCTGCGGCGGCAAGGGGAACGTTATGTCGCTCGCAGACGGCCTGCATCTGCTGAACAACCTCGACCAGCGCCGGCGATGCGTCCTGATACGCGTAGCGCGCGTAGCTGCCTGGTCCTTTGGCCAGCATGCCACTGCCGTACGGCGCGGCATTGACGACCGCCAGCCCACGACCGGCCGCCAGGTCAAGCAGCGGCTCGGCTGTGCGGTTGACGAGCGTGTAGCGATTGTGCGTGATCACTGCCGCGAACGCGCCGGTCTCGACGTAGCGCATCATCAGATCGATCGGACCGCCGGCGATGCCCAGATGCCCGATCACGCCTTCGTCACGCAAGCGCACTAGCACGTCGAGCGGCCCGTTCGACGCCATCACCTGCTCAAACGTGGTGTGCTCCGGGTCGTGGAGATAGACCACTTGCAGATACTCGAGACCGAGCAGCCGCAGGCTCCGCTCGATCGAGCGCTTGATCTGCTCGCCACTAAAATCTCCGCTTTGCAGATCGCGATCGGCTTTCGTCGCCAGCACCGCGCCCGGCGGCAATCCGCCCAGCTCACGCAGCACAATGCCGATGCGGCGCTCGCTTTCGCCATCGCCATAGGCCGCCGCCGTGTCGAGGAAGTTGATCGGACTGTGCAGCGCGGCGCGTAGTGTCGCCAGCGCCTGCTCCTCCGCCACCGAGAAAGCGAACGTGTCGGGCATGTCGCCAAGCTGGGCGCAGCCGATCGCCAGCGGCGTGACAAACAGGCCGGTTTGACCGAACGAACGTGGAGGCAGCTCAAAAGGTGTAGTCATGGCATCATTACTCCTGGTGATGGTTCTTGGCTGTCATGATGCGTGCCAGGACGCATATAATACAAGCTTCCGGCTGTGGCCGTATGCCCGGCGCTTACCGATCGATCTTATTCGCGGAGGAGACCCATGCGCATCGATGCCCATCAACACTTCTGGCGCTATGATCCGGCTCAGTATGGCTGGATCGGAGCTACCATGCAGCCGCTGAAACGCGATTATCTGCCGGATGATCTGCGGCCGCTGCTGGAGCAAACGGGCGTCAGCGGGACGATCGCCGTGCAGGCGCGGCAAAGCGAGGCAGAAACAGCCTGGCTGCTGGAGCTAGCCGATCGGCACGCGTGGATCAAAGGCGTTGTCGGCTGGGTTGATCTGCGTTCACCTGATGTGCGCGAAGAGCTGGAGCGCTATGCCCGGCACCCGAAGCTGTGCGGCATTCGGCATATCGTGCACGACGAGCCCGACGATCGATTCATGCTGCGGCCCGACTTTTTGCGTGGCCTGGGCATGCTGGAAGCCTTTAACCTGACCTACGATCTGCTGCTGTTTCCGAAGCATCTTCCCGTCGCGGTCGAGGTCGTCAAGCAGTTTCCACAGCAGCGCTTTGTGCTCGATCACCTCGCCAAGCCCGCGATCAGGGCCGGCGGCTTTTCGCCGTGGGATGCTGATATTCGCGCGCTGAGCCGCTTCGAGAACGTGGCCTGCAAGCTTTCCGGCCTGGTCACCGAGGCCGCCTGGCAGCAGTGGCAGCCTGGAGACTTCCAGCGCTACCTGGATCACGTCGTGGATTGCTTCGGGCCGGATCGCCTGATGTTCGGCTCTGACTGGCCTGTGTGCACGCTTTCCGGCGCGTACGCCGATGTGGTACGCCTGATTCAGGACTATATCGCCGCCTTGCCGGCCGACGTGCAGGCCAGGATCTGGGGCGACAACGCAGCACGCTGGTATGCGCTGGCGTGAGCCCGCACTGAGCGCAGGGCAGCTGAGCTTATCGAAAGGAAGGATCACATGCCGATCACGATTACCGACGTTAGCACCCACGATATTCGCTTCCCGACATCGCGCGGGCTGCACGGCTCGGATGCGATGAATCCTGATCCTGACTACTCGGCGGCGTATGTCGTGCTGCGCACCGATAGTCCGCGCGGGCTGGAAGGCCACGGGCTCACCTTTACGATCGGGCGCGGCAACGAGCTGTGTGTCGCGGCGCTTGAGTCGCTCAAGCCGCTGATCCTGGGCAAAACGCTTGAGTCGTTCACCCAGAACATGGGCGCGTTCTGGGAGCTGATCACCGGCGATAGTCAGCTGCGCTGGGTCGGCCCTGAGAAAGGCGTGATCCACCTGGCAACCGCCGCGATCGTCAACGCGGTCTGGGATCTGTACGCCAAAGCCGAGCAGAAGCCGCTCTGGAAGCTGCTGGTCGATATGTCGCCGGCGCAGATCGTCGCCTGCATCCCGTTTCGCTACATCACGGATGTGCTCACGCCCGACGAGGCGCTGGCGATCCTGCGCCGCAACACCGCGACCCGCGCCGAGCGCGAGGCGCATATGCAGCGGCAGGGCTACCCAGCCTATACCACATCGGCGGGCTGGCTCGGCTACAGCGATGAGCAGATTCGCGCGCTGTGCCGTGACGGCGTTGCGGCAGGCTGGCAGCATTTCAAGCTAAAGGTTGGCGCCGACATCGCCGACGATCTGCGCCGGGCCGCGCTTCTGCGCGAAGAGATCGGCTGGGAGCGCAAGCTGATGGTCGACGCCAATCAGCGCTGGGATGTCGACCAGGCGATCGCCCACATGCGGCAGCTGGCGCGCTTCGATCCGTGGTGGATTGAGGAGCCCACTAGCCCCGACGATATTCTGGGCCACGCCGCAATTGCCAGGGCGATCGCGCCGATCGGCGTCGCAACCGGCGAGCACTGTCATAACCGCGTGATGTTCAAGCAGCTGCTCCAGGCCAACGCGATCAAGTTCTGCCAGGTCGATGCCTGTCGGCTGGGCGGCATCAACGAAGTGTTGGCGGTTTTGCTCATGGCGGCTAAATTTGGCGTGCCGGTCTGTCCACACGCGGGCGGTGTCGGGCTGTGCGAGTACGTTCAGCATCTATCGATCTTTGACTACATCTGTGTGAGCGCGTCGCTAGAAGACCGTGTGCTGGAATACGTCGATCATTTGCATGAGCATTTTTGTGATCCGGTGGTGATCAAGAGCGGACGCTACATGCCGCCGGCTGCACCCGGATCGAGCATTACGATGCTGCCCGCGTCGATCGCCGCGTATGCATTTCCCGGCGGCTCAGCCTGGCAAGGTTAAGTTTGCGGTTGTCAACTGCTCAGGTCAGCATATGTCTTGTTACGACCAGGCATAGCCTACCGATCTAAGGGCTGCATGATACGACATTGCGGATAGTTCTTGCATCCGTAAAACCGCTTCCCTTGATTACTGCCTTTGGCAACCGTACGAATCACAAGCGGAATCCCGCAGTTTGTGCAAAGTGGCGGTGCCTCAGGCATCGTGCGGTCCACGGCTGATGCATTCTGGATGGTCGGCATCACGGACTGGCGATCAGGCCCGATGTACGGCGCGATCGCGGCTTCAAGCTGGGCCGGTGTGTAAGCATGCCGCGCGCGAATATGCAGGAGTGGCAGACCGGCTGCGGCAAAGGCCTGATCCACAAACGCATCCCGTGCCTGTCGGTCAGGTCGTGCATGGCTGGCGTCGTCCAATTCGATCCCCAGGACAGGGCGCAGCGTTACCAAATCGCAGAGCAGAAAATCGATATGTTTTTGATTAATTCGGTTCTGAGCCGCGCGGTTTTCCTGGAAATGAGCGACGACTAACACATCCGCCAACCGGACTTTTAGGCACACCAGTGCTCGTCCGTGGACGGCTTGCATCAGGACGTGATACAACGAGCGTTCCGCCGGCGAGAGCACGGACTCGCGAACCCGATACGGAAAGGTGACGGTCGCAGCCTCAGCGCTTTCAGAATCCGCGCCGGCCGAGCTACGAAAATCTGGAATGTTACGTGGAGCAGGGGAGCCGGTAAATAATCGGAAGAATGAGGCAAGACAGCCGGTTGGTTGCTTCGCTGGGTGCGCCATGAGAGAACCTGTCCTTTTACCGGACAGTGTACCATCCTGAAGGGCCAGATGGAGGGATAGCAGGCCGGATGACTATCAAACGTTTGAGTTGCTGAGGCCACGAGCGCACATCGGCATCGCTCAACAGCCTGCGTCCCCTTTCTCACTCGGCTGCATATCAGCCTGCTGTGCGTGCTGGCGATTCCCTTCTTCTTGCCGAACATGCACGAGCGCTATTTCTATCTGGCAGACATCACGATCATCTACGCTTTCTATTTCCCACGCCTGTTCTTGATCCCGATCGTTATGCAGCTCGTCTCTGTGCTCAGCGACGCGCCCTATCTGCTCAACACCGAGATCATAAGGAGGGCCGCGAAAGCCCGTACCAGTCTTATTTTTGACACAGCTTCACGCGCTGAGAAGCAAAGCACGTCGCCCAACCAGGATCGGTTGGGCGATGTTGATTCTGACACGG
>DASWTQ010000132.1:0-6784 GCA_036402055.1 Herpetosiphonaceae bacterium | reverse complement strand
CGGTAAAAAGCCCGGACTCGTCATCAGTCGCGATCGAGGTGATGCGGCTGTAGGGAATCGACACGACCGCCTTGTTCTTGCGCAAGAACTCTTTGTCGTACACGATCACGCGCTTCGTCGTGATGCCGACAAAGCCGGTGCCGCCGCCCTTCATGTCAAAAACCGCCTCGATCGTCTCGCCCGGAAGACACGCCTCCGCAACTTTTTGCAGCTGATCCTGTCGATCGTAGATCGCCGCGGCCATATGAACGCTCCGTTGAATTGTCTGTATTGAACTGCTGGTTTCTACGTTCTATGCCGTGGATCTGTTGCACGCGATCTTAGCCCGCCAGAATCTCCTCGATCGTCGCCAGCTCGTCCTCGGAGAAGCTGAGATTTTGCAGCGCTCCTACGGCATCCTCGATCTGCGAAACCTTGCTCGCGCCGATCAGCGCCGATGTGACCTCGGGATGGCGCAGCACCCAAGCCAGCGCCAGCTGCGCGATCGTTTGATTGCGCGCGCGGGCTACCTCGCCCAGACGCTGAATCTGCGCGATCTTCTCGTCGGTGATCTGATCCGGCTGAAGGAAGCCGTGGGGCTTGGCCGCGCGCGAGCTTTCGGGAATGCCCTTCAGATATTTGTCGGTGAGCAGCCCTTGTGCCAGCGGCGAGAAAACGATGCAGCCCATGCCCTCGTCGCGCACCGCATCCAGCAGCCCATCTTCGATCCAGCGATTGAACATGTTGTAGCTCGGCTGGTGGATCAGGCAGGGCGTGCCTAGCTCACGCAGCAGCGCGGCGGCCTTGCGTGTATCCTCGGGCGAGTACGACGAGATGCCGACATAGAGCGCCTTGCCGCTACGCACAATGTGATCCAGCGCGCCCATGGTTTCTTCCAGCGGCGTCTCGGGATCGGGCCGGTGATGGTAGAAAATATCCACGTAGTCCAGCCCCATGCGCTTAAGGCTCTGGTCCAGGCTGGCGATCAGATATTTGCGCGAGCCCCACTCGCCGTACGGCCCTGGCCACATCAGGTATCCGGCTTTGGTCGAGATGATCAGCTCGTCGCGGTAGGCGTGCAGGTCCTGGCGCAGAATCTGACCAAACGTCTCCTCGGCTGAGCCTGGCGGCGGTCCGTAGTTGTTGGCGAGATCGATGTGCGTGATGCCCAGATCGAACGCGCGCAGGATCATGTCGCGGCTGTTCTTGAGCGTGTCCACGCCGCCAAAGTTGTGCCACAGGCCCAGCGAGATCGCGGGTAACTTCAGCCCGCTACGCCCGCTGCGGTTGTAGCGCATCGAGTCGTAGCGTGTATCGGACGGACAATAAGCGGTCATCTAATCCTCCCATGCTGCTTGCCAGCCGTGCGATTGTACCACCGCCGGCGCTCGGTCTCGGCAGGTACACAAAACGGGAATGGCGCATAACCATTCCCGTTTCGTCTCAGGTTTGTGTGGCGTGTTAGCTACCGATCGGAAGGATGGTGGTCGTCGTCGTGGAGTCCGCCGCCACCGCCGTCGCCGGCATCGGGCACGACCGTTGGATTGACCAGCGGCTCTCGGGTGAGGTTGCGCTTGGCGAAGTGCAGCACGGCGTGCGCGACCGCATCCGACATCTGATCCAGCACGACATTGCTGTTGTTATTGTAGGTGTCGCAGGCCAGATGGTAGCAGGGATCGAACTGCTGGCCGACGGTGCCGCCGTAGACCGCAGCCTGGGCCGCAGTTTTGACGCCTTCCGCGCCGGTGAAGAGACCGCCCGCCGGAATGCCGTCCGTGATAAACGGGCCGTAGTCCGAGCGTCCGTTGAACGGCGTCGGCTCGACAGGCAATCCTTGAGAGGCGAAATAATCGCGGAAAACGCGCTCGATCTCGCCCGATCCTGGAGGTCCTTGGGTTGCGTTGGGCGGCGCAAACGCCGAGTTGTCGCCGTCATAGACAAAGCGCACAAAGTTAGGCGAGCCGATCATGTCGAAGTTAAGATTCAGCTTGATCCTGGCGCGCTCGGCGTCGGTGAGGTTGTCGACATAATACTGCGAGCCGATCAGACCGTGCTCTTCGGCGCTGAACCAGATGAAGCGCACCTTGTTGCGCGGATCGCGATCCTGGCGCTCGAAGACCTTGGCAACCTCCAGGATCGTCGCCGAGCCGCTGCCGTTGTCGTTGATGCCGGGGCCTCGGCTGACGCTGTCGAGATGCGCGCCGACCACGATCACACTATTGGCATTGCCGCCCTTTGTCTCGGCGATCACGTTGCGCGTCGTGCGCATTTCGGCGATCGTGTCGGTCCTGAGCCGCATCGTGACGCCGGTCGGGCCGTTGAGCACGCCGTTGCGCAGCTCATTGCCCAGTGCCGTCGAAATACCGACGACCGGCAGGCTGAACATCGGCGCGTTCAGCGTTCCAATGATGGTCGCCGTGCGGCCGGGATTGCCCTCGTTGAAGACGATCACGCCGGTCGCGCCGGCCGCCAGTGCATTTTCGGATTTGATGCGATAGGTGCAGGTGCCACGCTGGACCAGCGCGATCGCGCCCGCCGGGAAGCCCGCGAAGTCGGCGGCCTCACAGCCACTGGTCGAGCTATTATCGGCCGGGCTAGGCACCAGCAGATCCACGGCTACCAGCGGCGCGGTGACATCACCGCTGCCCGAGTAGTTCATCGTCGCGAAGTCAACGCCGTTGACATACGTGGTAGGTATGGGCGAGATCCGCTGCATCACCGGCGGCGTGCGATCGGCAACCAGCAGGAACTGGAATTCCTGGAAGCTAACGTTATAGCCGACAGCGCGCGCCTGATCGTAGACGTACTGCGCCGAGGCATCATAGCCGGAAGTGCCGGCCAGACGCGTGCCGTTGTTGGCGTTGGCGATCGCCTGGAGCGCGGCCTGATGCTGGCGAATCGCCTCGACGGTTACGCCCTTGCGAAAGCTTTTGGTATTGGAAATTTCATCGGCGGAAGCGACCGGAACCAGCACGGCGACTAAGACGATGATCGCGAGAACCAGAAGCCGTTTCATAGGCATGACGAGCCCTCCTTCTGTTGAGCTGAGACTACGCTGATCTCAGGACGAACGGCGCTGCCAAACAGGCAGCGTGCGGTGAGCGCGCTGACGCACGACCGGGATTCTGCGTCGGGCGGTGAACATTCACCTCCTTCTACGATCGATCGTTGCTAATGTGTGCTGGTGCAGGTCAGGGGATGCAGCCTTGCCTGACACTATAGCATATCCGGCAAAAGCTCTGCAATCGATTCTTATCGAGCGCAGCCGATTATATAGATAAACGCTAGATCTGCCTGTAAGCTACTGCCGGGTCGCCAGAAGATCGCTAAAGCCGCTGGGATGCACAAGCCGGCACACGCGATCGTTGCCCTCGGCGAAGTTGGCGCTATACATCCGCAGAGCGTGCGCATCACGGAGCTTACCCGATCAGCGGGGGAACAAGCTTTCTGCTAGAATGGTTGGTAGTGTTTCTCCTTCTGTTGCGGGAGGAGAACGAGGATGCTACCGGAGGATCTTTGCATGAGTGACGACCTCGCCATCTACCACGAAAAGTTAGATCAGGTACATACGCTGCTCAACAGCCTGGACATCGACGCCTGGCTGATCTTTGTGCGCGAAACCTCAGTCGCGCCCGACCCGGCGATGAAGCTGATCGCGCCCTTTGATGTGACCTGGGAATCGGTGCTGCTGATCGACCGCAACGGTACGCGTGTGGCAATCGTTGGGCGCTACGATATGCAGCCGGTTGAAGATACGGGCCTGTTCAGCACGGTGCTCGGCTACGATGCCGGCATCGGCGAGCAGCTGCGCGATGCGCTAGCCTCGCTCGATCCGCAGCGGATCGCGATCAACTACTCGACCAGCGAAGTCGCCGCCGATGGCCTGAGATACGGCATGTATCTGCGGCTGCTGGAGCTGCTCAAGGACACGCCCTATGGCGATCGGCTGGTCTCGGCGCATGAGCTGGTTTCCAGCCTGCGCGCGCAAAAGACTGTAGGCGAGCAGGCGCTGCTGCTGTCGGCGGTTGAGGCGGCGGATGAGATCTTTCGCCGCGCCGAGCAGCTGATCGCGGTCGGCGTTAGCGAGCGCGAGATCGCCGATGTGATGCACGCCGAGACGATCGAGCGCGGCATGGGCACAGCCTGGCCGTGGGACGCCTGCCCGATCGTCAACACCGGGCCGGACTCGCCGATCGGGCATAGCACGCCCACGGCATTGACGATCCAGCCCGGCCATCTGGTGCATATCGATTTTGGCGTTCAGCGCGACGGCTACTGCTCGGATCAGCAGCGCATGTGGTATGTGCTGCGGCCCGGCGAGACCGAGCCGCCCGAGGATGTGCGGCAGGCCTGGCTGACGGTGCGCACGGCAATCCAGCGCGCGTTCGAGTTTATTCGGCCCGGCGTGCAGGGCTGGGAGGTCGACGAGATTGGCCGCGAGGTGTTTCGTGAGGCGGGGCTGCCCGAGTACCAGCACGCGCTAGGTCATGGTGTCGGGCGGGCGGTGCACGACGGCGGAGCGCTGCTCGGGCCGCGCTGGGATCGCTATGGCCGCACGCCGTACGCCAACGTCGAGCCGGGCTCAGTCTATACGCTGGAGTGCGGCGTGCAAACATCGTGCGGCTACCTTGGCCTGGAAGAAGAGATCGTGGTCGAGGACGACGGCCCGCGCTGGCTGGCTCCGCCGCAGACCGAGCTGTGGTTGATCAAGGCCGGCATCGATCAGCAGTAACAATTCCCGTATCCTGGAGGATTCCCGGCGATCGCACCGATCTGCCGGTTTGTGAGGTTCGCATGGCTGTGACATTGAAATCTCGTCAGCAGATCGCGCAGCTGCGCGATGCTGGACGGCTCGTCGCGGAAACATTCGAGGTGTTGCGCGAGTATGTGGTTCCTGGCGTGACGACCGGCGAGCTTGATCGCATCGCCGAAGAATATATTCGCAGCAAGGGCGCGTCGCCGATCTATAAAGGCTACGGCGAGGTACGCGGCAGTCGCGGGCAGATGTCGCGTCCGGCCTTTCCCGCCACGATCTGCATCGCGATCAACGACGTGATCTGCCATGGCATCCCGAACGGCAAGGAACGGCTGCGCGAAGGCGACATTGTCGGCATCGACATCGGCGTGCTGCTCAACGGCTGGGTCGGCGACTCGTGCGTAACGTATGGCGTCGGCAAGCTCAGCGGCCAGTCTCAGCGGCTGGTAGAAGTGACCAAGCAATGTCTGGATCTCGGGATCGAGCAGGCGCTCCCTGGCAAGCATCTTGGCGACATCGGCGCGGCGATTCAGCAGCACGCCGAGGCGCAGGGCTTTTCGGTGGTCCGCGAGTGGACCGGTCACGGCGTCGGTCGCTCGCTGCATGAGCCGCCGACGGTGCCGCATATCGGCAAGGCGGGCAGCGGCCTGAAGCTACAGCCGGGCATGGTCTTTACGATCGAGCCGATGATCAACGTCGGCAAAGCTGCCACGCGGCTCATGCCCGACGGCTGGACTGTACGTACTGCGGATCGGTCGCTGTCGGCGCAGTTCGAGCACACGATCGCGATCACCGACGGCCAGCCCGATATTTTGACGGCGCTCTAAAAACTGCTCACGACGAACCTTATGAACGATCTGGAACACGAACGCTTGTCGGACTATCGCGTCGTCCAGCTGGGCGGCGCGGGAGTCGAGATCGGCGCGGTCATGGCGCGTATGCTGCGGCGAGTGCCGTCGCCGTTTCGCGCCTGGCCGTGGGAAGAAGATTACACGTTTTTGCAAGGCTGCGCGTCGATCGTCGGGGAGATCGCGCCGTGGCTGTGGGATGAGCTGGCCACGTTCGCCGATGGCCTGGATCTGCGGCCTGAGCAAGGCTTGTTTGTGCGGGCCGGCAGCTTGCCGCATGGCTGCTCGGCGGTCGCGTGGCGCGGCTACGATGGCCGTGTGCTGGCTGGCCGCACCTACGATTTCTACGTGCGGATGCTCACCCGGCATCTGCTGGTGACCCGGCCCGACCAGGGCTTCGCGCATGTCGGCATGAACGGCGGGCTGGCCGGCGGTCGCTACGATGGTCTTAACGAGCATGGATTGTTCGTGGCGCTGCATAAAGTGATGGCGGATCGACCCGCGACTGTCGCGCCGGGCGTGCCCTATCATCTGGTGCTGCGTCTGGCGCTCCAGTGCTGCCGGACGGCCGAGGAGGCCGCAGATTTGATTATGCGCGTGCCGCATCTGGCCAGCTTTAACTACACCGTGGCCGATCCGTCGGGCGCGCTGATCGCGCTGGAGTGCTATCCGGGCGAGCCGGTGCAGCGTCGTGACGGCGATGATGTGCTGGCAGTGACCAATCACTACGAGTCGCCGTCGCTGGCGCGCTTCCAGGGACGGCGGCCAACCGGCGAGTCGCGGCGACGTAAGGTGGCGCTTGAGGCGGTCAGCGCGCGCTGGGGCGATGGCTGGAACGCCACGCTCGACGCGATCTCCGACCACGAGAACGGCGTCTGCTGTCATCGCGAGTTCAGCTCTACGCTCTGGGCCGGCGTCTTTGACCTCGGCGCGAAACTTGCCGAGTACTCGTTCGGCGCACCGTGTCGCAATCCGCTGGTCGCCTATGATGTGCCGAGGACGTAAGGAACAAAGGAACAAGGAAACAAAGGAACAAAGGGGTGGAGAGGATTTAAAGCTTTGATCTTTGGTGATCAGGCCCTCACCCCCGGCACCGTCCCCAAACCGCGGCGGGCTTCACCCAGAGGGTACCCGCCGGTTGCGATAGGAGAGGGGAGAAAAGCTACTTTTTGTTTGCTTGTTCTGTCGTTGGCTCTTGGTT
>DASWTQ010000131.1:0-1665 GCA_036402055.1 Herpetosiphonaceae bacterium | reverse complement strand
GGCCGGGAGCGGCTGCCCGGTGTAACTGCTGTTCCAGCCGCTGAGATTGAAGCGCGGGTCGACCGCCGCATCGGTGGGGGTGTAGGCCGTGTCGAACAGCTGCTGCCACTCCGCGACTTGCCCCGCTTCCAGGAACGCCGCATCGTCCCGCGCGCCCGCCACCACATAGCCCAGCAGGCGCTGATCCACCTCACCGCTGGGCAGCCGCTCGTCGTGCACGAGCACCACCGCATCCGCCACCGCTGGATGCTGCCGCAGCACCGCCTCAATCTCGCCCAGCTCGATGCGGAAGCCGCGCACTTTGACCTGGTCGTCGATACGCCCCAAAAATTCGATCGTGCCATCCGGCAGGTAGCGGACGAGATCACCCGTGCGGTAGTGGCGCGCCCCGTCGATCGTGACGAACTTCTCGGCCGTCAGCGCCTCGCGGTTGAGGTAGCCGCGCGTCACGCCCGCGCCGGCCACATACAGCTCGCCTGGCACGCCGATGGGCACCAGCCGCTGCTGCGCGTCGTAGATGTGCAACTGCATGTTGGGCAGCGGCCGGCCGATCAGCTGCCGCTCGGGAACCGCAGCGGCTGGCACCGTGTACGCGGCACAAATAATCGTGGCCTCGGTCGGGCCGTAGAGCACGGTGATCTGCGCCTGTGGAAAGACGGCGGGCAGCTGGCGCAGCAGATCCGGCGGCACGGCATCGCCGCCGATAAAGATCCGGCGGATGCTGGCGATTTGGCGCTGCTGCGCGCTCGCGGTACGCACGATCTGGCGCATGAGGCTGGGCACGGTATGCACGAGGCTACACTGGTCCAGGATCGGCAGGAGCAGCGCGGTATCCATGATCGCCTCGCGGGTGAGCAGGCGCACGGTGCCACCGACCAGCAACGGCAGGAATAGCTCGAAGAGCGCGATGTCGAAGGCGAACGACGCCAGCGCCGGCAGCACGTCGCCCGGCTGCACCGCGAAGGTATGCTGGCTGGCGTGCAGCACGTTCGCCAGCTGCCGATGTTCGACCTGCACCGCTTTCGGTGTGCCGGAGGTGCCGGAGGTGTAGATCAGGTAGGCCAGATCGTGAGGCCCGGCCACTGGCGACAGATCCTCCGCCGACTCCTGAGCGATCGCCGGCCAGTCGGCATCCAGACACACGACATCCGCCTGCTGCTCGGGAGCGTCAAGATCCAGCCTGGCCAGCAGCCGGTTCTGCGTCAGCACCAGTGCGACCCCGGCATCGTCGCACATGAAGCGCAGGCGCTCCGGCGGATAGGCCGGATCGAGCGGCACGTAGGCAGCGCCGGCCTTCAGCACGCCTAGAATGCCCACCACCATCTCGACCGAGCGCTCGACGCACAGCCCTACCCGATCCTCCGGCCCCAGGCCGCGCTTGCGCAAGCAGCGAGCGAGCTGGTTGGCTCGGCGATTCAATTCGGTATAGCTCAGCGTGGTCGACTCAACGATCAGCGCCGTCGCATCCGGCGTACGCGCGACCTGCACTTCGAAGCGCTGCACGACGGTGAGATCCTGGGGAACGGGCACGGCGGTCGCGTTCCAGGCCGTGAACTGCGCCACCTCGGCCTCGGTCAGCAGCGGCAGCGTCGCCACCGGCTGCGCCCCATCGGCCACCACCGCCGCGACCAGCCTCAGGAAGTGCCCGCTCATCCGCGCGATCGT
>DASWTQ010000130.1:0-3265 GCA_036402055.1 Herpetosiphonaceae bacterium | reverse complement strand
CTCCTGGCATAAGAGGTACTGCCGGTAGAGCGGGAACGGGGGAGTGACCGGCGTATTATAACTACGACCCTGCCTAATTGCAATGTAGCGTCCCGGCCCGGAGCCGCCGATTCGCCGTGATTCCATGCGGAATCCTGAGGTTTTTTTACCTCTGCTCAACTCTTCATCACGATTTTATCAGCGTAGACCAGCGGCGGTGATCTTTCGCCCTATGGTTTGCAAAATTGCTTACAACTCGCTTCCTAGTTGGAATGAGCCAAATCAACTATTGACGATTTGTACTTGTTCCTTTATAGTTACTTACACAAAGTAAGTCATCACTCATAAGAAACTGTACGGAGCATACATCATGGAAAATCTGGCATTGTTGGCGCTGCGCCTCCTGCTCGGCGGACTGTTTATCGGACATGGCGCGCAGAAGCTGTTTGGCTGGTTTGGTGGCTATGGCCTGGCCGCTACCGGAGCGTTCATGGAGTCGATCGGACTGCGGCCCGGCCGTCAGATGGCCGCGCTGGCCGGTCTGTCGGAGGTGCTGGGCGGCGTACTCTTTATCGTCGGCTTGTTCCAGCCGCTGGCGGCGCTGATGATCGGCGGAGCCATGTTGATCGCGATCGCCAAGGTGCACGGCAAGAACGGCCTGTGGTCGCAGAACAACGGCTACGAGTATAACCTGGTGCTGCTGGTGCTGGCGGTGGCGCTGGCCCTGCTTGGTCCCGGCGACCTGAGCCTGGCCTCGACGCTCGGCATCAACCTCTAGACAACAAATAATCTCCTCCAGCTGGCGGATAGAAGCACACTATCCGCCGGCTATTTTTGCGTCCTCGGGGGCAGCAGGCAAACCGGTGGTAGCATAGATCCTAAAGCTCACCGCGTTTGAAGGAGGCTGTATGGCTCGTCTTTGGTTATTTCTCCTGCTGCTGGTGCTTGTCGCGTGCAGCAGCGCCGCCGACAACACCGCATCGCCTGCGCCTCAAGCGTCGAGCCAGTCGCCGGCGGTCTCGGCAGATGCAGCCTCAGCCGCACCAGCAGCGAAGCCGCTCGATCCAGGCGACGCCGAGACCGAGCCGCTGCCTGAGGGCGCGCGCACCGAGACTATCGCAGGCGAGCAGCAGGGCGTCTCGTTTCCGGTCGCGATCGCGTTTCTGCCGGATGGTCGCTGGCTGGTCACGGAGAAAGGCGGCTACGGCGGACCAACTGAGGCGGCGATTCATCTCTTTGATGCGAGCGGGCAGCAACAATCAGCGCCATTCGCAACGCTTCAGGTCGACAGCACCTTCGAGCGTGGACTGCTGGGTATCGCCGTCGATCCACAGTTCAGCGACAATCATTATGTCTATGTCTACTACTCAAAGCCGGGCGAGCCGGTGGTCAACACGACGCTGCGCTACACCGAGCGCGACGGCAGAGGCGAAGAGCCAACCGTGATCTTTGAGGCGCCAGTGCTGACGGGAGCCGGCAATCACAACGGTGGCAACCTGCACTTCGGTCCTGACGACAAGCTGTATGTCAGCATCGGCGAGAACGCGCGACCTGTCTTTGCGCAAGACACGCAGGCGGCCTACGGTAAAATACTGCGGCTCAATCGCGACGGCTCGGTGCCGGACGACAATCCGTTCGCGCCAGCGCCCGGCTGGGCCTACGGTCTGCGCAATCCCTTTGATTTCACCTTCGATCCGCAGACCGGCAACCTGTGGGCGACCGACAACGGGCCTTCCTGCGACGACGAGCTGAATCTGGTTCGGCGCGAGCAAAACTACGGCTGGGGTCCGAACTACCAGTGCGGCAGCGTTGCTCAGGGCTCGATCGCGCCCGTGCTGCGCTGGAGCGATACCGAAGCGGTCACCGGCGTGATCGTCTATACCGGCACTGCGATTCCGGCCTGGCAGAACAGCCTGCTGATCTGTGCCTACGGCAACCGTGCGCTCTACCGCGCTCCGCTCACCGCCGATCGCACAGGCGTGACCGAAGTCAAGCAGGTCCAGTTGCCCGAGGGTCTCGGCTGCGGCACTGACCTTGAGCAAGCGCCGGACGGCTCGCTCTATCTCAACGATCCGCCGAATATTCACCGCATAAGCGGAGGATAGAAGAACCAAGAACCTAGAACCTAGAACCAAGGGAAAGACGAACAAAAGAACAAAAGAACAAAGGAACAAAAAGAAACTGGCTCGTTTGTTCTCTTGTTTCCTTGTTCCTTTGTTTGCCCGTAGAAGGAGCACGAATGACTATTTTTGAATCACGTCCATATGGTGACCAGGCGGATCTACCGGCGATTGTCGCGCTCATCGATGCCTGCGAGGCCGTCGATCAGCTGGATCGCAGCACATCGGTCGAGGAGCTGCGCGGCGAGGTTGAGGCGCCCTCGGTCGATCCCCGGCGCGATCTGCGGCTGTGGCACGACCAGACAGGGCGACTCGTCGGCTGGGGCCAGCTCGCGATCCCGGAGCACGGCGCGACGATCGATGGCCGCTTCTGGATGCGGATTCATCCCCAGGCGCGCGACGACACGCTTGAGCCGGAGATTCTGGCCTGGGCTGAGGCGCGCGTCCGGGAGGTAGGTCAGGAGCGGCAGCAGTCGGCTCAGCTGCTCACGGGCGCGCGCAGCGATCAAACAGATCGGCTGGCGCTGCTGAGCGAGCACGGCTTTGCGCCAGTGCGCTACTTCTTCACGATGCGCCGATCGCTCGAAACGCCGATTGAGCCGCCGCAGGTGCCGCCCGGCTTCACCATCCGCCCATTCCAGCCCGGCCCAGACGACGACCAGTGGATCGAGTTGGGGAATCTAGCCTTTCGCGATCACTGGAATCACCACGACGCTACGAGCGAAGATCTTCAGCATGAGCTGGCAGCGCCGCACTTCCGGCCAGATCTCTACCAGCTGGCGATCGCGCCGGATGGAAGCTTTGCGGCCTACTGCCAGTGCGAGATCATGCAGGAGCAGAACGAGCGCCTCGGACGTGCCGAGGGCTTTGTGCTGGGCCTGGGCACACATCCCGGCTTTCGCAAGCTCGGTCTCGGGCGGGCGCTGCTGCTGAACGGCCTGCATCAGCTCAAAGCGGCGGGCATGAATAGCGCCCTGATCAGCGTCGACGCCGAAAACGCCTCGGGAGCGCTCAGGCTCTACGAGTCGGTGGGCTTTCAAACCTTTGAAACCTGGATCATGCTCCACAAGCCCTTGCAGCCGTCATAGCCGAGAGCGCACCGCCTTTGATACCATAAACCTTTCAAAAACTGTTCGCACGACTACACAATAATCTATATTGTGTAG
>DASWTQ010000129.1:0-14986 GCA_036402055.1 Herpetosiphonaceae bacterium | reverse complement strand
AGACCGCCGCAGGCCAGAATCATCAGCGGCAGCATGAACATCAGCATCTGCGGTGAGATCGGCGGGCGATGCACCAGGCGTCCGCTCACCTGCTGCGGCGATGACGACTGATCGGCGGGCGCGACATTGATCGTAAACGGGTAGATCTTGGGGCGTCCCACCCAGTGCGTGGCGACCAGCCTGGTCCGCGCGCGAACCGTCGCGACTTCGCCCGGCCCAACTTTGAGCGTCGGCGGCAGGAAGCGGAAGGTCATCGCGTTTTCGGCCTCGCGACCCTCGAACTGAAAGGTGTGCTCGCTGTTGCTCTTGTTGGAAACCTCGACCTCGTAGGTGCCCTGCACGCGTCCGGTCTGCTGCTGTGGATTGATGTCGAGCGCAAACTCGCTGTAGGGCAAGATCGTCAGCGAGCCGGCGACGGCTGTGCGCTCGGTCGGGAACTGATCCGAGCGGGCGATCACCTCGAACGCGTGCGATCCCGCGCGGCTGTTGGACTCGCGCGGCGGGCTGATCTGCACCTGCGCCTCGCCCTGACCTCCGGGAAACAGCGAGAGCGTGTTGGGCTTGATCGTGACCCAGGAAGGCGGCACGCCGTCGACAACCAGCTCGATGCGGTTAACGATCGTCGAGCGATTGACGACAAAGATCGAGCTGAAGGCAGTACCGCCCGCGTGCGCCGCAAGATCCGTCGTCGTCAGCGTCAGGTTGGCTGAGGCCGACGAGGCGCTGGCGCTGCCGCCACCCTGCGGCGGAACCGTGCTCGGCGCGCTGTAAACCGGCGGCGGCGTGTTGACCATGAACGGATTGACAAAGGTCTCAGTCGGCGTCGTCGGCGTCGAGGGCAGTAGCGGCGCTGCAACCACCGGAGCGGCAAGCGTTGGCGCGGTAGAAATATTCGGATCTGGCTGCTCAGCATCCGATGCAGCACTCTCGGTGGGATAGGCAATGATGCGGGTATTGCCGATCTGGATCGTCATGCCTTCGCTCAGCTGCTGCGGCTGCTGGCTGAAGAGACGCGTGCCGTCGACATAGGTGCCATTGGCGCTCGTCAGATCGACGATCCAGCAGCCTGTGCTATCACACACAATCTTGGCGTGGTAGGGCGAGACCGTGGACTCGTTGAGCACCACATCATTATCCTGGGCACGACCAAACGTGACCTCAACCCCAAGAGGAATATCTTGCTGCATACCACCGCGATGATTGATTTGCAGCCAGCCGTAATCCATATAGAAGATCCTTTCCCGGCGCGCGATGTGCCGTGGGCGATGCTAGGCTAGGATTGCGCAACGTTTACCTGGTGAATCTCCAGAATATATGCCGTATGTGCCGGTTTCTCGGCTTCGATAATCTCCTCGATAATCTCGCGGTCGATCTCGTCGACATCCGGCACATTCAGGATTACCCGAAACACATAGTTGGGCAGCGGCTCGTGATCGTCCGGGTGCGCCTGCTCGGGCTCGACGATGATCGGTTTCACGCCGCTGTAGAGCTTGAGATACTCGCTCATGCCGCGCCGCGTGCCCCGCCAGCGATACAGATCCGGCGCCGCCTTGATCAACGAGCGGCGCTGCTCGATCGACCATTTCTCGTTGAGTGCGATGTTGACCCAGGAGGCCAGCCAGGCCAGAAACGAGTCGGGCGTCATGCGCGGGTCGAAGTACATCGGGATCTGCTCGATCGTGCGCTCCAGCGGGTCGATGATCGACTCGAAGATCAGCAAAAACCGGCCAAGAAAATCGTCTTCCTGATACACGGGCGGCAAATACTGCATGTAGGTGCTGTAGCCGTGATCATGGTAAAAGTTCTTTTGGATGCGCGGCGGCCCGCTGTTGCCCTTGAGTCGGCGCACGGATGGCGCGGTCGGCGGCGCGGGATTGACCTTGACGATCTGCGGAATTTTCGCGGCGATCTCAGGACGCAGTATCGGCGACGGCTGCTCCAGAGCTTGCCGGGCGTTGTAGCGCACGCGGTAGCCGCGAATATGAATCGTGTCGCCGTCGCGTAGCAGCGTGCGGACGTTGGGCGTCATCTGCACCTGGTTCAGCAGCGTCGGATCGTTGCTCAGGTTGATCGCCCAGCAGCCGTCGGGCAGGCAGAGCACCCGCACATGAAAGCGCGCAATCTGTTCATCCTCAAAGACGATCTCGTTCTCGGGCGCGCGGCCGATCGTCATACTGCCGAGGCGGAGCTTGAACTTCTGGTCCGCGCCCTGCCGGTCGGTGTAGGTGAGCGTGCCGTAATCCATTGTTTCTAGCATAGCTGCTTATACCACTGCGATTCGGTGCTCAGCCGACGCGATCAGGCCGTTGGGCGGCAGCGAGATGCGCTCCTGTGGCTCCTGTTTATCTTCCAGCCAGAGCTTGACGTGCTCGATATACTCGACGCCGGGAACGCTCTGCAACACAGCATAGATTTCCGAAATGTAAAGATCGCGGCCAAAGGGCCAGCCGCTGCGCTCGGTGCCGCCCACAACCGGGTTCAAGAAGCGGTAGAGCTTGTTCTGCGCTTCGCGGCGCACCGACTCGGGATCGGTATCATGGCGGGCCTTGAGCCGCGCGTCGACCGAGACCCACACATAGTCGGGCTGCCCGATCTTGACGATCGTGGTCAGCATGCGGCGCTCGTCGAGGTACTGCTGAACCTCCTGGATCGCTTCCTGGGACATGCGCAGATGCTCGGGCAGAATGCGGCCCTCGGCGCTGGAAAGATCCGGCACCAGCAGCATCTGGATGATCCCCGGCGGCGGCGTGTTCGACATGCCCACGGCGCGCGGCTGGAGACAGCGCGCTCGCGCGACGCTGGACGATGCTTGCTTGGCCAGGTACTCGAAGTCTTCCGCCGTCACCGCCCGGTCACGGGTGCGCAGGAGCTGCGGCGCGCGCAGCTTGGCTCGCTCCAGGCTCTCGGCGTCACGACCACCGATCGCGGGCTGGCGATTGGTAACCTTATCGACATACGGCACAGCGTTTTTGAGCACGGTCAGCTTGCCGGTATCGACGTTGCCGTGCGTGCCGCCGCCACTGCGGTAGCGGCTGAAGCGGATCATGTTGCCGCGCGCCGGAACCGCGCCATAGTGGCGACCGGTGCCGTCAGGCTCGCGCATGAATGGTCCCAGACGAATCTCGCCGCTCACGCTGTCGAGCACGTAATGCTTGTCCTGCGGCATCGATTGCGCGAAGTCGGTGCGCTCTTCCCAGCGATACCAGATGCCGTCTTCTTCTTGCACTTCCAGCGTCTCGTACGCCTGACGCGGCAGTACCGGCGTGGCCTCAAGATGAAAGCCCTGGCCCGGCATGCCGTCGCTGCGGCCCAGCATCTCGCCGACGATTGTGCGGGCGTGCGTGGCGGTCATCATGCCGCCGATCGAGCCCGATTCGATCGTGTAGATCATCGGCGATGCGGAGTAGGTGGGCTGGCCCGGCTTGGGCGGTGTGTGCCGGCAGCGCAGCCAGTAGCCACGCTTGCCGCCGATCTCGGTCGGCGTCATACCCGGCGGCAGATGCAGTATCACGCGGCCTTTTTTGTTAAGACCGCCGGTCTCGTCGTTGCGCTGACCGTTCTCGTCGCGATCGATCTCGGCCTCGGCCCAGCCGTCGTTGCACCAGACCTCCCAGGAGAGCGGCGGGTTGGTCGGGTCCACGCCGATACCCTCGATCGTACAGTCGATCCACAGCGACAAAATATGGTTGCTGTGATCCTGCTCGTAGCCGAGGTAGAACGCGTTGCCCGGCTGTGGCTGATGGCTGAAGGCTACAAACGACTGGTTGGGTACCGAGAGCTTCCAGAACTGATCCTCGAACAGGTGCTCGTCGGGCGAGGTCAGACAGGCGATCAGCTTGGTCGGCCGGATCACCAGATCCGCATCCGTGCTGAAGCTGACGGCGGCCTCGGAGGCCGTCTGCACGGTCGCAACCTCGGTGCCGACCGGCACTGTCACGGCGTCGTTGGTGGGCGCGGCCAGCCAGAAGGTCAGCTTGGTTCGCGAGGCGGCGGGCGGCTGGAGCTGCACGCCCATCAGATCCATGAAGGTGATATAGCTTTTTTCCGGGACGCGGTTCAGACGATAGATCATCGTCTCGACCATCCAGGCGAAGAGTTCAATCAAGGTTACGCCGGGATCGCTCACGTTATGGTCGGTCCACTGCGGACAATAGCGCGGGATCATCCGCTTGGCCTCATCCACAAGATCCTGGAACCGGCGATCGTCGAGATTGGGTGTTGGCAGCGACATCGAATATCTCCTAGACAAGCAAGCGATCGTGTGGAACGGACGAGATCCTAGGGCTCGCCCGGAATGGTGTAAAAGGGATAAACCAACGCTCGCTCATCGTGGGTGGCTCGAATACGGTATGAAATATAGATCAGCAAGCACGATTGATTACTCGGATCGGTATCGACGGTTACATCCTCGACCTCGATCCGTGGCTCCCACCAGCCCAGGGCTTCTTTGACATGATGTGAGACGGCGGCTGCGGTGCCCGCGTTGATCGGGGCGAAGATCAGCTCGTGGATGCGGCAGCCAAACTCGGGGCGCATGATGCGCTGGCCCTTGGGCGTGCTGAGGATAATTTCAATAGCTTCTTCGATCTCCTGTTCGCACGAAACTAGCGCGATCCCGCCTCGGCCATCGACGTTTGGTGGAAACCGCCAACCGGAGCCGATAATATCGCTCAGTTGAGTCACAAAGAACCTCTACCCACTTCTGCTAGCTGGCGCTCGCTCGCCTGCGCTCCTGCAAGCCTCGTGGAACGAGCGCGATCCTGTTTGTCAGCTGTGCTCGCTGTCCGCTACCCGCCGATCAAGACGGTTGGCGCGCCCTTGGCCACGACTGTGGTTGTGGGAGCGCCTACGGTGTTCACGCCATTGCACTGGCTACCTACCCTGGCTGCGGGCTTGCCGCCGATCAGGACGGTGCCGCTGCCCATGGTCACCATGCCGGTACAGAACGCGCCGGTTGTCGCATCGCTCACGGTTGCCGCAGGCAGGCCGCCGATCATCACGGTTGGAACGCCTGGCCCGGTGATAATATCGCCCGTCGCGGTAGTATCGGTTAAGCGAGCCGCTGGGAAACTCATATGTACACCTTTTCTGGCTACAATGACAGGTTATCTGGTACCAGAAGGCCCTGGCAACTTAGTTGATCTTGACCATCGCCCCTTGGATGGTGAGCGCTGCGCTTGACTTAACGTCCAGCATCGAGTTAGCCTGAACGGTTAGCCCGGAATTGGACGTTAGCTGCACGCCGCCGGATGTGATCGTCAGTTTGCCGCCGGGACCTTTGATCTCGACATCGCCGGCCGACTCGATCTTGACGGCTTTGCCCTGATCGTCCAGCAGAACCGTGTGGCTCTGCGACTTGATACGAATATATTTGTCGGTGTCGTTGATGTTGATCGTGTGGCCGCCCGCGCTCTTGATCTGGATATAGCCAGGACCGCCGTCGTCCTTGAACTCGATCAGGTGACCGAGCCGAGTTTTGAGCGCCCGGTGAACGACTTTGCCGCCGTCGACCGCCTGCACAGGCACGGTGTCTTTGCTGTTCCACAGCCCGCCGATGATGTAGGGCCGGCTGATGTCGCCGTGCTCAAATGCGACCAGCACCTCGTCGTCGACCTCGGGCACGATCATAAAGCCGCGATCTTTGCCGCCGCCCGCGCCGACCAGCCGCGCCCAGTCGCTCTCCTGGCCTTCGTCCAGCCACGGGAACTTGACTTTGACCCGGCCCATCTTGTCGGGATCGTTGACATTGGTCACCACGCCGATCACCACACCGTCGATCGTATGGCGCTGGTGATGGCCGTTGACCGATGCGACAAGGTTGCGCGGCTGCCGGCCATTGACGGTAAACGTTGTGATATAGCCGCCCTTGGCTGTGTACTCATGCCGCGTGGCGGTCACAAAATATTTGCCGCCCAGCCGCTGACCGACGCCTTTGATCTCGACCAGTGTGCCTGCGCGCAGGGTAGGCTCGCCCTGGCACTGTCCTTCTGCCGTCAAATAGCCGCCCGAAAGCTCGTCAAGCGTCGCCTGGGCTAGATTATCCGCCTCGCCCTGGGTGCGCACCGGCTGATTGGTGATCGTGACGGTAGCCTGGGAGCCAAAGGGCTGCGCCGCCTCACCGCCGGTTTTGCCGTCGCCGATCTGCGAAGGCTTTGCCGCTTTGGAGGCTTTGCCGACCACCGCGCGCTTCATCTTGGGGTCCCAGCTGCGCACCTGAACATCATTCGGCTGCGCGATCGCGGTCAGGCGCGCGCGAAAGAACTTCAGCGACATGCCCCAATCCTGGGCCGGCGCATCCGGCGGCGATACCTCAACGCGTCGGAACTTCAGCTTGCGCTCTTCGACGGCGATGCTGTAGCCGATCCGCGCTGCCCGCGCGCGCAGGAATTCCATGTCGGTCTGGTTATCCTGGATAACGTAGCTGTGCTGCTCGCTGGTCGCCTCAATGTCGGTACGTAATCCGGCTTCGCGCGCGATCTGGGAGGCAATATCGCTGTCGGTTTGATTGAGAAACGTGCGTGTTTTACGGCCACGGTACAGCCTGTGCGATCGATCATAGCCGCGCACGACGAGCACCGGATCGAACTGATCAAGCTCGGGCTCTAGCGCAGTAACCTCGCCGATCAGAATGGTTTTGCGCTTGCCCTGTCGGTCGGCGCCATCGACCTGGACCTCGCGGCCCAGCTTGAACTGGTCTCCGTCGATGAGTGCCATTTGTGGATCGTGAAAGCGCAGCACAAACATGCCCGGCTGCGCAATATCGTCCTCGACGACCGCATCCTTCAGCGTGTGCATCACATTCACCGGCACATCCGAGCCGTCGACCTTGATGAAAATTTTATCGATATTACTCGTCTGAGACATACAGCTATCCCTGATAAAATATTGCTCAGGTGAGCAGTCTTCATTGCAATGGCGTGATCAAAAGCATATCCCCCGGTCGCAGCCGTCGAGGATCGCGAATACTATTCGTGTCTGCAAGATGACGCCATACGGTTGAATCACCGTACTCCTCGTAAGCAATATAGGGCAGGGTTTCACCCTCGCGAATCATGCGAACATGTTCGCCGGGATTGCCGCCGGACGTGGGATTTTGGCGCGGATACTTATCCTGGTCGGCGATCTGCTTGAACGTGACGTCGAGGATCGCGCGTAACGGCGTGCCATCCGCAGCGAACAGCGTGAATTTCTGCGAGATGCTCACGATCACTGCTTCGAACGCCCACACGCTGCCCCATTTGAACTGGCAGTGTGGCGGCTCTCCGATTTTGGTGGCCGGATTCGTCCTGGATTGGACGATTTTCATCATCTCCCACAGCCGCTGGGTGATCTTACTGACATCGCCACCGCTCTCGTAGGTATCGAAAAGCAGCTGGAGCGTGAGATTAGCAGGAGCACCGCCGCCAAACTCCAGCTCGGGAACATCGCGCCCCTTGGAAGTTTTATCGGTCCAGTTATTGCTTCTGGACAAGGTGTACTCTTTGGGGTTGAACATGCAGACAACGCTTTTCCCGGTGTCTAAGTTTTCGATTTCTGCTTTCGTAAGCTGACCGCTCGCCATATCTATACCTCGTATGCTGCTAGATTGCTAACGTCCTAGTCGTTCTCGGTCGATCAGGAGCCGGTGGCGCAAGCGCGCGTAGACCTGCTGGGCAAGCATTTCCATATCGGGCTTGTCGTGCTTGCCGTCCTCGCCCTTCGTCGAAGCACCAGCGCCACCTCCTGATTGCTGCTCTGCCTGCCTGGCCTCTGACTCAGCGTTTCGCTCGTCTCCCATAGAAGCGGATTGGGCTTCGCCCCGTGTGGGACGCAGCAGAGTCAGATGAGTGGCGCGTCCACCCATCAGATTGTTGGCCGTGTTTTGCATCTGGCTGGGCATGCCAGTCACCTGGTCGATCATGCCCTGGGCTCGACCCATGAGCTGGTTGGGCATGCCAGTCACTTGATTGATCATGCCTTGAGCCTGGCCCATGAGCTGGTTGGGCATCCCGGTGACCTGGTCGATCATGCCTTGAGCCTGACCCATGAGCTGGCTCGGCATCCCGGTGACCTGGTCGATCATGCCCTGGGCTTGACCCATGAGCTGGCTCGACATCCCGGTAACCTGATTGATCATGCCCTGGGCTTGACCCATGAGCTGGCTCGGCATCCCGGTAACCTGATTGATCATGCCCTGAGCCTGACCCATGAGCTGGTTGGGCATGCCAGTGACCTGGTCGATCATGCCCTGAGCTTGACCTTGCAATTGACCAGGTAGCCCGGTAACCTGATTGACCATACCCTGTGCCTGGCCCGCCAGCGAGTTGACGCTATTCTGGATGCCGCCCAGCGACGGTAGCCGCAGCCCCGGCCGTGAGCCAAAGAAGCGCTGAACACTTGTGCGTTGCAGCATCGGCAGTGCGTACTCGGCTGCGGGGCTGCGCTGAACTGCACCATCGCCTGGCTGCGCCGCTTGCGATGCCATTGCTCCCACCGCTCCCGTTTCGGCCGCAAAGCTCGGCGCTGGCGGCAGGATCGCCGAGCGACGCACGAGCGACGACATCACCGATGGCTGTGTGGCCTGCGATTCCATCGTCGCAGTCTGGGCAACTCCGCCGGCAGCCTCTGCTGAGGCTGGTGCTGATTCCCGGCTGAGGATTGGCGATTCGAGCGGCGCGTGCATGCGCAACAAGGGCATGGGCGAGGCACCTGGCTGATCCAGGGCGAGGCGGTTGATGACCTGGGCGGCGACACTGGCTCCGCTGGCAGCCGGGCCGCTGGCGGGTGCGGAGGCACTGGCGGCGGGCGTCGCTGGCAAGGCATGAGTGCCGTTGAGGCGCTGCAAGAGCGGGAGCGCGCTCCACTCCAGCGCGGGTGCTGCCGCTCGCGGCCCGGCTGCCGCTGCGGAGATAGCACCGCTAGCAGGCTCGCGCTGTACGGTGGCGGTCGGCAGCAGCGGCACAATCGGCGAGCGATGCACCAGCGGCGGTATGCTCGTACTGCCCGCGCTGCTTGCTCCCGACACCTCATTTCCTGCTTGCTCGCCACCTGACGAGAACGGCGATGCCAGGCTCGGCTGCTCGGCTGAACGCATCATGATCGGGCTGGCGCTCGGAGTCGCACTACCGGATGTGTCAGATGAGCGCTGGAGCGGCGACCTTGCCGGAGCCGCATCAGCTTGGGCCATGCTCGGCGCGTCGGGAACATGCACTCGCAGCAGCGTCAGCGGTTGGAAGGCCGCGCTGGTTAGCGACGGTACAATCGCCGAGCGATGGATCGCGGGCGTTGATGACGCGCCGAAGCCTGAGCTTTCAACTGCTGACTGTGCGCCCGATCCTGCACCCTGCAAGCTGGCATCATCATTTGTGATGTTCTGGCCTGCTGGCGCATCTGAGCTAGACTCTGAGCTACGGTCGGCTGACGCTTCGCCTGGTGTTCGCATGACCGCGCTGGCAGCCGGTGCATCGGCTGTTCTTGCGATGCTCGGCGCGTGCATACGCAGCAGCGGCATCGGTGCGGCGCCGGGCTGATCCAGGGCGAGACGATTGATCACCTGAGCGGCGACACTGGCACCGCTGGCAGCCGGACTGCTGGCGGGTGTTGCCGGGAGTGCATGGGTGCTACTGAGGCGCTGCAAGAGCGGGAGCGCGCTCCACTCCAGGGCCGGAGCCGTTGCTCGCGGCGCGGGCGTGGCGGCGGAAGCCGTAGTACCGATGGCTGGTTCGCGCTGCACGGTAGCGGTCGGCAGCAGCGGCACAATCGGCGAGCGATGCACCAGCGGCGGTACGCTCGTGCTGCCCGCGCTGCTTGTTCCTGTCGGCGCGAAGGTGCCTGGCGATTGCACTGGGCCGGCGTTCGACGTGAGCGGCGCTGCGCTGCGCATAACAGCGGCTGTTGTCGGCGCGAAAGTGCGCAGCAGCGGCATTGAGCCGGATGTTCCTTGCGAGGAGCCGGCGCTGTAACGTTGCAGCAGCCTGGTTGCTAGCGGCAAAACCGTATCGATCGAGGAGGCACGGGCGGGCTGCACAGGCTGGCGATGAATCACAGGCGATCGCTGGGCCAGAGCGCCGACCATTGGCGTGGCGCTCTGTGCCGCCGGGCCTGCATCTACTGCGCTTAACTCTGCCGCACTTGATTCTGGCTCGGCGCCGGCGGAAGTACTTGACTCGCTGCCTGTGTCGGCTGCCGTGCGCTGAACTGGTGCTGCCTCATCGTTGGTCGAGCGCGCGATCACACTAGCGTTGGATGCGCTGGTTGGCTGAGCCGTCGCGCTGCTCGCAGCCGGTAGTGAATCCACGCTGGCTGGCGCTGCTGTAACCTGTGCGCTCTCGGCAGTCGTGATGCTCGTCGGTGCTGCGCTGCGCTGAACAGGAGCCTGGGCTACCGTTGAGTAGGATGTTGTGTCCGCCGCTGTCGTCGGCGCTGCCGAAGCTGAGCGATCGATCGTGCTGTCGGCTACGGGAGCGCTGCTCTCCGCTGCTGCCTGCCGTTGCACCTCGGGCCGAGCCGAGTCGCTGGCTGTGGCTTCGGGCTGAGCAGCAACCGCTGCCGGTGTATCGATCGCCTCGCGCTGGATCTCTGGCGCAGCCGGGACGCTTGATTGAGCATCGGATGACGAGGTGTGCTCGGTGCTATTGCTTGACGTAATCTGCGGGCTGGGCATGGCCGGCGTCTGCTCGGCGCGACGATTGATCGCGCCGCTGCTGGACGCAGTCGCCGAGAGCGAAGGCTCGTCACTGCCGCGCGCTGGTCGAACCACCGGCAGATCGCCGGAAGCGGGCTGCCGATTGATCGTCGCCGGTGCTGCTGGCGCATCGCTGCTACCTGACGACTCCGACAAGCCCATGCGCATCAGCGGACTCTGGGGCGTGCCCCGGAAAAAGGTCATCGGGCGCGTGCCTGCCGTCTCGATCGGCGGTGTGTCCTCGGACTCCGCAGCCGCAGAAGTTGTCGCGCTCGGAGCACTGGCGGCTGAATCCGCCGATCGCTGCACCGGGCTGGAGTCTGCTGTTGAACCAACCGACGCCGACTCTGTGCTCGACTGTGCTGGTGCTGGATCGCTGGCTGGTGCCGCCGGGGCATCCGCCTGACGATTGATCGTCGCCGGCGTTTGCGTGGGCGTGGCAGGCTGTGCCTCGGGAGTGCGGCGGATCGGCTCGCTGGATTGGCGCTGAGCCGGAGCGGTCGGCGCTGCCGTGGGCGCTGGCGATCGATGGATCGGTGCCGGGCTGGCGGGAGCTTGCGCTGCACTGGCGCGTGATGATGGTGCGGGCTCAGGTCCGGCAGACTCCGCCGAACGTCGCAGCGTGTCGGGTCGTGTCGACCGAACGCCCCAGCCGCTGCCCATCAGATCGCCGATCAGCGATTGGCTGGCGTCGGCATCCGCCAAGCGATCGATCGGGCCGCCAAACGACGAGGCCGGCGACGGGAAGCGATCGATCGGGCCGCCAAACGACGAAGCCGGCGACGAAAAACTATCGCCGCCTGACCAGCCGAGCGCGCCCTGACGTGCCGCGCTCACCTGGCGCTGAGCCGGAGCGTGTGGTGCGAGCGTCAGCTCCGACGACGAAGGCGGCATCTCGTCCGCGACGAACCGCTGCGCGAACGTATTGGCCCACTGGCCGGGCGCATTGGCTGCATCAAAGCGGCGGAACAAACGCGGCCCAAAGTCGGCGGCGGAGGTCGGCTGATGATGCCGGGCGATGCGCTCGCCCCAGGTCGCCGAGTGCGCAACCCGCTGGACAAGCCGCATGGTTTGCGCAATGCTCGATGGTAGTGTCAGTTCTGGCTTGTGTGCGTTGTTGTTCTTCGATGCAGCCATAGCCTGTTACTTCCCAAACTACTTCCCGAACTGCTGCTCAAATCCGTTATGGATCAGCTCGATCGACTCGACGGCAGCTTCGCCGGTGTTAGCCTTGAACGAAGGACCGAGCCATTTGATCGGCAGCGCGCCGGTGATATTCCACTGGATCTGGCGCAGCTCCATGTCCATCAGCACGATCGAGATGTCGGCACGTTCGATCTTGCCCCAGCGGGTTCGGTTGAACCAATTCCACATATCCATGGTCGCAATGCCGCGCTTCAACGTGATGTTGGAGAACTTGACGCGACCCGGCAAGCGATGTGTGTACTCGTTGCGGCCACCCTCCTGCCATTCAAAGATCTCGGTCTCAACCTGAAGGCCGGAGCACTCGCTAAACGAGCCCTGGATGATACCGTTCATCTCTACTTTAAAGCGATGGGCGCTATAAACTTTACGTGTGTTGCTCATAGTCGGCACTCTCTCACAGAACAGCGATCTGACTCCATCCGCTGAAGCGTGCTCGTCTGCGCTACGGCAGAACGGCTCAATTAATGCGGTTTAAACCACGTAGCCGCTCGTTCGCGATCTCAAGATCGCGGCGGAGCAGGCGTTCGACGGCAGCGGTCAGCGCATCGAGATCGATCGTGGATTTTCCGTCCTTCGGCTCTGTAGCGGACTGCTCACCTTGCGGTTGCTCGGCGGTCTGCTCCATCAATCAACTCCATCATCACTCTTCATTCGCCTCGTTGAGACGCTGATTAATTGCCCCGATCTGTTCGAGCCATGACTGGCGCTCCGAATGCTCCATGTTCAGGATCTCGTCATGCGACCAGTGGAAATGGTAGGCGATGTAGGCTACCTCCTCATAGAGCCGGTCGAGGGGGTAGCCTATCATCCCCCCAGGCGGCCCGCATCGATCTCGAACGCGTGGGCGCACTCAGGACAGGCGACCGGAATCATGCTGGTGCCGGTCTCGTTGATCCGGCGATAAAAATCTTGCAGAAATGCCAGATCCGCCGAAAACAGCTCTTCGATCACGCCCGGGTTCATGTCGCGCAGCGTGCCAAGCTTGGTGATCACCCGCGACAACAAAATAATCACCAGATACGCCTGATTCGTCCGAACGCGCGGATCACGCATCGGCGCGATCTCATCCATCGCGGTCGCCAGCCGCATCACACCTTGCCGATGAACAGTGCCCTCGCGATCGACGTAGCCGCGCGGCAGCGTAAACTCAAATTCTGTCTGAAGGGTCATCTCGATCTCGTATCTCTAAAGCATGGTCGTTGCCAGACCACCGCGACGGATGATCTGGCAACGTGAGCGGAAAAGCTTAGCGCTACTTGACGCGCTGCAAGCCCTCGTGTGCCAGAACAACTTCCTCAACCGCGATGTCGTTGTTGTTCGCGTTGAGCTGCGGGCCGCTGATCTTCATCGGCCAGCAATCGGTGATGTTCCAGCGGGCGATCTCCTCGTTGGCCTGGTTGTAGAGCACGATCGAGCCGTTCTTGCGAGCCTTCTCGACGTAGCCGTCCTCAACCATCTTGCGCCAGTCCCACATCTCCATGATGTCGGTGATGCCGCGCTTGAGCGTGATGTCCGACCATTTGAGCACGCCGGGGACTTTTTTGATGATCACGTTGCCGTTCTTGTCGGCCTCTTTGTACTCGATCACCTGCGACTCTGAGGTCAGGCCCGCGCACTCGCGGAAGCGCGCCTGGGTGATACCGTCGATCTCCAGGTAAAAGTGATACCCGGTTAATGGATCTCTGCGCAAACCGATTGACATGCGTGTTCTCCTTGTGTGTTGATGCTAGGTGTGACGGGTGAACATTACTCGCTGATGTCGCCGCCGCCGCTCATCTGGCTGAAGCGGAAGACCACAAACTCGGCAGGCTTGACCGGCGCGATACCAACCTCGACGATCAGCTGGCCCACGTCGCGAACCTCCGGCGGATTCAGCTCGGCGTCGCACTTGACGTAGAATGCTTCCTCCGGCGTCGCGCCGAAGAGCGCGCCGTCGCGCCAGACACGGGTCAGGAACGCGGTGATCGTGCGCTTGACGCGCTCCCAGAGATCCATATCGTTCGGCTCGAAGACCGCCCACTGGGTGCCCTGGAAGATCGACTCTTCGATCATGTTGAAGAGGCGTCGAACGTTGATGTACTGCCACGAGGTATCGTTCGACAGCGTGCGGGCGCCCCAGACCAGAATGCCACGGCCAGGGAAGGCGCGCACACAGTTGATACCGTTGGGGTTGAGCAGCGCCTGCTCGCTGTTGATCAGCTGGCGCTCCAGCTTCAGCGCGCCACGCAGTTGCTCGTTGGCAGGAGCCTTATGCACGCCGCGCTCGGCGTCGGTGCGGGCATAGACGCCTGCGATGTGGCCGCTAGGCGGAACCATGATCTGGTTGCCTGCGCCGTTCTGCGGCCGAGGATTGGCGACATAGATCCAGGGATAGTAGAGCGCGCCGTACTTCGAGTTGAAGTTGGCCTCTTTCATGCGCCAATCGTTGATCTCCTGAGGATTCATGCCCGGCAGCGCGTCGAGAATGGCGAAGCGATCCTTCATCATCTCGCAGTGGTTGAGCATGGCCTTCTGCACGGCAACCACATCTTCGCGCGAAAGCTTGCCGCTCAGGTAGCCGCCCATCAGATCCGGGCAGGCGACCATCGTGATCTCGTCGATCTCTTCCAGCGCGCCGATGCCCGTGCGCTGCGTGGCGTTGCCCTCGAAGGTCGCGGCAGTGGCCAGCGCGGTCTTGGTCGCCGACAGCGTGTAGGTGCCGTTCTGCGGGCGGCGCTCCAGCATCGATCCGGTGCTTTCCAGCTCAAGCGCCTGAAGGATGCGCGACTCGCGGGTCAGCGTCTCGACGGCGTTGCGGGTGCCTTTGGCGCGGCCCATCGACAGGTTGTCGAACACTTCATCGGGGCGGTTCGGAGACTTAACCGTAACCTTGAACTGCTCGTTGGTCGCGCCCTCGCCGGTGGCATCTTCAACTTCGACCACGATGCTCTCGGGCGACACGCCTTCGACTTTGCTGCGCAGCTCAAGCGCCTTGGTGCCGGTCCGGCTGGTCAGCGCTGCGCGCGCAGTGCCACCGCGCGAGGCCTGCTCGGCCTCTTCTTTGGTCGCGATGCTTTGAACGAAGCAGGAGGCTCCACCGTTCTGGAAATAACCATACACCGAGTGTGGCAGGAAGAA
>DASWTQ010000128.1:0-1683 GCA_036402055.1 Herpetosiphonaceae bacterium | reverse complement strand
ATGCTCGATCACATCGATCCAGTCGATGTAGAAGCGCGCCAGGTACGTGCCGTGGCTGTTGCCCTCGGCCTCGAACGCCGCCAGATCCGTCTTCGCCCGCTGCCGCATGTCCTCAAGCCAGCGCACAAAGTTGTCGACGATCACGGGATCAGCCAGCTGCTCCAGCAACACCGGGCTGAGCGATACCGTGATCGGCAGCGAGCGTCCGCCGGCTCGCAGATCGTGCAGCACGGACAGCAGCGGCACGTAGCTTTCGGCGATCACTTCGTGCAGCGATTCCTCGCCATGCGGCCAGCGACCGGCTCGACGGACGTACGGAAAGTGTGCGTTGAGCACTATGGCGACGTTGCCACAAATCATGAGGGTTGTACAGCCATCTACGGACTAACGGACGAGCCCAGGCCAAGCAGGAGCGGCAGCACGCAAAACATGCACAGGCCCAGCACGCTCAGCGCAACGTTGATCCAGCCCAGGATGATGCCCGCCTGTGCCATGCCCTCGCCCGTGAGCCGCCCACCCGATGCTCCGATCTCGATCTTGGCGTTGCGGCCCAGGATAATGGCAGGAATCGCGCCAAGCAGCGACAGGCCGACAAACGAGGCGATGCCCAGAACCAGCGCGATCACCGCAGTATTGCTCGTCACGCCATACGCGACGGTACCGGGCTGGCTGTACTGCCCCGGCTGGTTGTACTGCCCCGGCTGGTTGTACTGCGGCCCGGGAGGCACTGTGAACTGCGGATTGCTGCTCGGCGGCGGAGCGTCATAGACGCGCGCATGAGGCTCTTCACTCGCCAGGGTCACGGGCGTTGGCGACTCGTAGGCTGGCGGATCGTTGCGATTCAGGCTGACGGTGGGGCCGGTAGCCGCAGGGGTGTCTGATTTAAGAGGTGTGCCGCAGCGGAAGCAGAAGGCCGCGCCGTTTTCATTGGCAGCGCCACAGACAGGACATGTCATCGTTGATCCTTTCGGCTCTAAGCGTTGGTGCGCCTACAAGCTGTGGATGTGGGCAAGCGCTCCACAGCCAATCCTCTTCTCCGGCAGAATCAGGGCTTTAGCCCGCCCCGACGCTGCACAACTATCATAGCAGAACATCGGTTGCCATGTCCACAGCCCTGGCAAACGGATTGCTATACCTCCTGCTAAAGGAGGCTTGTATGGAATACACGCTGATCTTTGGTACTCCTGTTTATTCTAGCGAGAAGCATATCGGAAGTTTGTCGCGGATCATTGTCGACAACGGTATCGCCAATCAGATCACGGTCAATCCCGGGCTGCTCGGTACTGAGCGCGTGGTGCCGATCAATGCGCTGGAGGAGACAAGCGCCGAGACGATTCGCATGAATGTTTCGGATGATGAGTGGAAAGCTTTTGCCGCTTATCAGATGCAGCAATCGCTCACAGGCACCGCCGGCGATACGCCGAATCTCTCGGCGCTGACGACGGATCAGGTGGTTTCGGGCGGCATTACCGATTCGAGCCATCCGACCAACGATACCGGCGCGCGCAAGACCGTGCGTACCGTCGGCGATACCTCGGTCGTGCTGTCGTCGCGCACATGTGTTGTCGACGAGGCCGCCAACAATCAGCAGTATCGGCTCAAGGGCATGACCGTGGATACCGGCCGGCCGCAGCTGCTGCTGCTCGAAAACGACAGCACGATGCCCTTCGAAACCGTGACGCT
>DASWTQ010000127.1:0-7049 GCA_036402055.1 Herpetosiphonaceae bacterium | reverse complement strand
GCGTGTCCAGGATCACAAACGCAGACGGCACCATGTAGGCGGGCAGCCGTTGCGCCAGGAACTCGCGCAACAGAGAACCTAGAACCAAGAACTTAGAACCGTCCGACTCATCCCCTTGGTTCTTGGTTCTAGGTTCTTGGTTCTCTTCCGTCAGGTACGCCACCAGCCGCATGTCGCCTGGTTGATCTTCCCGTGCCAGAACCACGACATCACGGACCTGCGGATGCTGGCGGAGCGTGGTCTCGATCTCGCCCAGCTCGATACGGAAGCCGCGCAGCTTGATCTGGTCGTCGATGCGGCCCACAAACTCGATCGCGCCGTCAGCCTGGGCGCGGCCAAGGTCGCCGGTTTTGTAGAGCCGCGCGCCACCCTGAGGGTACCCGGTACCGCCGAAGGGATCGGGCACGAATTTTTCGGCGGTCAGCTCCGGCCGATCGAGATAGCCGCGCGCCAGACCATCGCCGCCGATATACAGCTCGCCCACCGCACCCGTCGGCACCTGTTGCCCGTACGTGTCCAGCAGATAGATCTGCGTGTTGGCGACGGGATAGCCGATCGGGACTGTGGTAGCGTCTGCTGCGACTGTCGTGACCGGGTACCACGAGGAGAAGGTTGTGCTTTCGGTCGGGCCGTAGACATGCAGCAGCCGCGCGGGCGCGTGCGATTGCAGCACCTGACGTACGCGTTCGGGATCACACGCCTCGCCGCCGAAGAGCAGCGCCCGTAGCCCACCGAACGCCTCAGGGCTGAGATTGGCCACCTGGTTGAACCAGGCTGTGGTCATGAACGCCACCGTGATCGCCTGCTCCCGCAGCACGTCCACAAAGCGCTCGGGTACCAGCGCGGTCTCACGGTCCACGCCGACGACCCGCGCGCCATTCACGAGCGCACCCCAGATCTCGAAGGTCGCGGCATCGAAGGCCGTGTTCGAGGCCTGTATCACCCGATCGCCGGGTGTGAGCTGGACATAGTTGGTGTTGCAGACCAGGCGGGTGATGCCGTGGTGGGGAATGCTGATGCCTTTCGGCCGGCCGGTCGAGCCCGAGGTGTACATCACATACGCCAGATGATCGGCGGTTGCCCGATGTGTCGGTGCGGTCTCCGGGAGCCGGTCAAGCGTCGGGTGCAGGCTGTCAAGCTCGATGGTCTGTCCGGCGTGGGGCGGAAGCAGCGATCGGAGGTGCTGCATCGTGAGCACGACCGGAGCCTGCGTATCGTTCAGCATGAACTGAAGGCGCTCGGCGGGATAGCTGGGATCGAGCGGGACGTATGCCGCGCCGGACTTGAGCACCGCCAGCATACTCACCACAAGCCCGATCGAGCGCTCCATACACAGGCCGATCAATATGTCGGGACCCGCGCCCAGCGTCTGAAGGTGCCGCGCCAGCCGGTTGGCCTGCCGGTCGAGTTCGCCATACGTGAGCTGCGCGTCGCCATACACCAGCGCGATCGCATCCGGTTGCAGCGCCGCCTGCTCCGCGACGAGATCGTGGACGCAGCGATCACGCGGATAGGCTGTCGGAGCGGGCACGGTCAATGTGGCAAGCTGGGGCTGTGGGTCGGTATCAGCAAGCAGTACCGCTGCTGTGTGGGATTGATCTTCAGAAGCAGCATGGCCGCCACGATCAAAGCGGGGGGAGTGATCATCCATTGTTGCGGTTCCTTCGTTGACATCCATGACGATGAACTGCGGTGGGCCAGATTCATTATGTGGTTAAATACCAGCGGTCATCAAAAAGTCGCGCTCTAGCCGCGCCCTGACGAGCAGAGCCGGCGGCGAGAATCTCGGGTTTACAGCACCGGTTGTGGTAGCGCCTGTCGCAGGGCCGAGTTTTCCACCGAGCGGCAGCGAATCCACGCGCCGGCTGCGCAGGGCTTCGTCGCTGGGTGAAATGCTGTCTATCTGTGTAGCTGGAATGATCCAGGAGCTAGCAAGTGATGTCATCGGGTCGCTTCCGATGGGCCCATGCCGCATGGGGCGATGAACGCTACGATCGTTGCTCAAGTGTCGGATTCCAATGTGTGATCGCTTCTGACAGGGTAATCAATCGGACGCGGCAGCAAGATTCACGGGCCGAGTGGGATCGCGGCTGTCGTTGAACGTGTGTCGGTGCGCTGAAACTCGTCAAGACTCAAGCTGAGTGATGAGCAATGAAAGATGGTAAATACTTTGTTTACATCGCAAAATTATAAGCTTCTGCCAGGTGTACGTCAACATGTTGCACATAGTTCTTTAGCATGCTGTTTTTGGGCATGTTGTGAAATATCTGCAAGATCAAGCCTGCAAGGAGGCATTTGTATAGATAACGGCCCTTAAAGGCTCATGCTCCCGGAGCGTAGTCCCGTTTGGAGGGCGCTATGACGCGGAAAATGTCCAATGGTTGCGGCTCATGCCTTGTGCCGATCGCCACAGCCTTGATCGGTGCGGCTGCTACCATCATGGTAGCAGTGCTCACCAATCCAACCGTCCTCGATCGCATCCTGCCTACCCAGCCTGGCTTGACGTCTCCGATCACCAATCAGGAGGCGCTGCCTGCGCCGGTCGAGCAGTTTCCCGCGCGTCCAGAAGTCGAGGTCGCGCCAACGCCCACACCGGCTGAGCCGGCGCCGCCTTCAGCAGCACCTGTCGCAGATCTGTGTATCGACGGCTATGTTTGGCGCGACGCTTTCCCCGGCGATCATGTGTGCGTAACGCCGGAAATGCGCGATCAAGTTGCCGCAGATAATGCGCTTGTCGAGACGCGTAAAGATCCCGCCGGGGCGTATGGCCCAGATTCATGTATTTCAGGCTACGTCTGGCGCGTCGCTGTGCCTGAAGATCTCGTGTGTGTAACGCCGGAAATGCGCGATCAAGTCGCTGCGGACAATGCCCTGGCAGGAGAGCGGCTGCTCAATCGCTAGGCGAGCTTCGCGCGTGTCGGGCGGCGATGATGATTAAGCTTGCTCCTGCGCTAGGTGTAACGCCGCGCCAGATTCGGCGTAGAGTGACCAGATCTCGTGATCTCAGCAGGGAGCAACATAATGAATCTTTTTCGCGCAGCAAGCTCAGGCTATCGTGGCCTGATCGTCGTCGCGCTGGCAACGCTTACCCTCACTGCCTGCCAGCAAAATACTTCGGCACCGAACGTTGAGTTCGATCCCGGCTCCGTGAGCAGCTTCCAGGAGGCCGCCGGAGCTACTGCGGTCGCCAGCGAAGATATGGTGTTAGCCGCTCCTGAGCAGCCGGTCTATTACCTGTATATCCTGGACCGCGACGGCGTGCCGGTACGCAGGTTTGAATGCGCTGGTGATACTTCTTCCTATAATCCTGCTGGCCGACACTGCGTTCATCCCGACGGCACACGTACGGTCGTATCGGAGGCAGTGCCGGCCATCACCACGCCCGAGCGCCTGCCGCTAAAGGGAGAGCAGCCATAGGCCCCACGCCGGCGCTTGCATAGAATCCCTGGAGCCGTGTTATCATCGAGCGCGCGTAAGGGAGGGCTATGACGAGCGAATCAGTGAGTGGGCTTCAGCGGCAGCGCGAGATCTACCTCGACGGCGTAGCTGGCATCCAGCCCATCGTGCCGATCGGCTTCGCGGCGCTGGAGCAGGCCGCCCGCAAACACATGAGCCGTGAAGGTTTTGCATACATGGCCGGCGGCGCTGGCCGCGAGACGACGATCGCGCGCAATCGTGCCGGCTTCGAGCGCTGGCGGATCGTGCCACGCGTGCTGCGCGACGTCGGCGAGCGCGATCTGTCGGTTGAGCTGCTGGGACAGCGCCTGCCCACGCCCTTTCTGCTGGCGCCGATCGGCGTGCTGGAGATGGCGCACCCCGAGGCCGATCTAGCCGTCGCGCAGGCCGCTGCCAGGCTGGGCGTGCCTTTCATCTTCTCTAACCAGGCGACGGTGCCGATGGAGCGCTGCGCAGCCGCGATGGGCAGCAGCCCGCGCTGGTTTCAGCTCTACTGGAGCAAATCCGATGAGCTGGTGATCAGCCTGCTGCGCCGCGCCGAGGCCAGTGGCTGTAGCGCGATCGTGGTCACGCTCGACACGACGATGCTTGGCTGGCGCACCCGCGACCTGGATCTGGCCTACTTGCCGTTTCTGCGCGGCAAAGGCATCGCGCAGTACACCACCGATCCCGTTTTTCAGCAGCTGCTCGGCATTCCCGAGGCCGCGCCGCCGCGCCGCAAGGTGACGTTGGCCTCGCTCAAGGCGCTGATGCTCATGGCCGCCGCCTATCCCGAAGGCTTCTGGAAAGGGCTGCTGTCGGGCAAGGCGCTGGCGGCGGTGCAGAAGTTCGTCAACATCTACTCGCGGCCGTCGATCAGCTGGGCCGAGCTGCCGTTTCTGCGCCAGCACACCCGGCTGCCGATCCTGCTCAAAGGCATTCTCCATCCCGACGATGCGCGACGCGCGGTCGACGCGGGCATGGACGGAATCGTCGTGTCGAACCACGGCGGGCGTCAGGTCGACGGCGCGATCAGCTCGATCGAGGCGCTCGTACCGATTGTGGATGCCGTCGCGGGACGTGTGCCGGTGCTGCTCGACAGCGGCGTGTACGGCGGCGCCGATGCCTTCCGGGCGCTGGCGCTCGGCGCGACCGCTGTGTGCGTGGGACGGCCCTACGCCTACGGCCTGTCGATCGCGGGCGCGGCCGGCGTCGAGGCGGTGCTGCGCAATCTCATCGCCGACTTCGATCTCACGCTGGGCCTGGTCGGCTGCCGCAGCGTGGCCGAGATCAGCCGCGAGCATGTGATCGACGGCAGGTAGCGCCACGTTGCCGGTTGGTGCTGGGCGGGAGCATGGCCGGCCTCGGGTTAGGCCGGCAGCTCGAACGCGGGATTCCACACAACCTCCCACAGATGCCCGTCAGGGTCCTGGAAATACCCGGAGTAGCCGCCCCAGAACGTGTCGTGCGCTGCCTTCACGACGATCGCTCCGGCCTCCACTGCCTGCTGCATCACCGCGTCGACTTCGGCGCGCGAGGCCACGTTGTGCCCCAGCGTGAGATCGGTGGGGCTGGGCGCGCTGACCGGCAGGCCGGTGTCGTGGGCGATGCTCGTGCGCGGCCAGAGCGCCAGCCTGATCCCGGCCTGAAGCTCGAAGAACGCCACATCTCCATACTCGAATTCGGTTCCGATAATGCCCTCAGTCGGCAGCCCCAGGCCATCGCGATAGAACTGAACCGCTCGCTCCAGGTCGTCCACACCGATCGTGATCACGGTAATTCGAGGTTGCATCTTGATCCTCCTGTATTGTGTTCCAGATCAGTCTAGCCGCGCTGGGCCGCACAAAGCAAATCCCACCAGCATAAGCCGCCGGTGGGATTGTTCCTGTGTCGTGCTTGGGCCGGCTACGCGGCGCTACCGTCGACGTCCCATGCGATCGGCAGGCTGTTGAAGCCGCGCATGAAGAAATGTTCGTAGCGCGATCCTTCGCCGGCGGGTCGCAGATTCGGCAGGCGCTTGAGCAGCCGCTCAAAGGCGATGCGCAGCTCAAGACGCGCCAGCGGAGCGCCCAGGCAGGTGTGGATGCCACGCGCAAAGGCCAGATGCTCGCGGGCATTGGGTCGCGTAATATCCAGACGATCCGGATTGGGGAACTGCGCCTCGTCGTGGTTGGCCGCGCTGTAGAGCACGAAGACGCGCGCCTTGGCCGGGATCGTCACGCCGCTCAGCTCTGCGTCGCGCGTGGTGATGCGGAACAGGCCGAGCACCGAGGTGTCGATCCGCAGCAGCTCCTCGACGGCGTTGGGGATCAGCTCGGGATGCGCGTAGAGCTGGCTCAGCTGATCGGGATTGGCGAACAGATGCGTCAGGCCGTTGCCCAGAATATGCGTCGTGGTCTCGTGGCCGGCGACCACAAAATCGATCGCGTTGTAGGCAGCCTCGGAGACGCTGAGCGCCGCGCTGCCGCCCATCTCGGCGGGCAGCATCACGGTCAGCAGATCTTCGCGCGGGTGCTCCCGGCGCTCCTGGATCTTGTCCAGAAAATAGTGCTGGCTGGCGACAAAGCCGTGGGCGGACTCCACCAGCCGCTCCTCGGGACCGGTCGCCCCTAACAGCTCCATGAAATCGTCGGACCAGCGCTTGATGTTGCCGAAGTCCTCGGGCGGAATGCCGAAGAGATGGCAGATCACGCGGCCCGGCAGCGGGATCGCGAACTGGCTGATCAGATCGGCCTGGCCGTCGGCGACGAAGCTATCGATCAGCTCATCGGTGATGGCGCGAATCTGCGGCTCAAACTTGGCGATGCGCTGCGGCGTGAAGGCTTTGTTGACGACGTTGCGCATGCGCGTATGCACCGGCGCGTCGCTCTCCACCATCAGCACGGCCGGCCCGAGACCATCCTGCTCCAGCACGGCTTGCACGCTTTGCGGCAGCTCGACGTTGGCCTGGAGCGAGCCCACCGACGAGAAAATATCGGTCTGCTTCATCACCTGTGCCACATCGGCGTAGCGGGTGACGACCCACATGTCGAACAGCGGGCTGTAGAACACGGGCGTGTCGCGCCGCAGCTCGGCGTACAAAGGATACGGATTCTCCCGGAAGGTAGGATCGAGCGGGTTGAAGTGTGGACAGGTAACGGCGGCAGGCGGGCTGGCAGATGCGTTCAGCATACAGTTTCCTCCGTGGCTACGGCCTGATCCGACGATCAGTCAGGCTGATTGTCGTGGGGTTCAACGTTGAGGATTGGTGGTAGCGCCGGGCTCACTCCTGAAGCAGCGTCCTGATCGTGCGCAAGGCTAAGCTGGCGGAGGCAGGCTCGATCCTATCGACGCCTGTGCCGTGGGGCTGGGGGGACACACCGGGCACATGGAGTGTAGCCCGATCATAGCACAGACCATGATTTTGTCTACGCCGACTTTAGACTTAAACGCGATTCGTGGATGGCGGGCAGAGACCGATCTGTGGCGGTAGCTCACGGAGGCAGCATGATCGATGGGCAAAAAAAAGCCCACCCGTGCAGGTGGGCTGTACAGACCAGGTATTTTCCAGCCTACTGCTCCGATCGGCCTCGGCTGCGCAGCTCCTGATAAAAGCGCTGGCACTCCGCGTACGA
>DASWTQ010000126.1:0-1937 GCA_036402055.1 Herpetosiphonaceae bacterium | reverse complement strand
AAGCGGGTGACGCTGGCCTCGGTGCTGGCGATGGAAACGCCGATCGTGGTGCTCGACGAGCCGACGACCGGCCAGGATGCGCTGGGTTTGCGGCTGATCGGCGAGGTTGTGGCGCAGCTGTTGGCGCAGGGCTGCACGGTGATCATGATCAGCCACGACATCGATTTTTGCGCCGATCACTGCCGGCGACTGGTTGTGCTGAGCGAGGGCCGCGTGCTGCTCGACGGTCCGGCCGCCCAGGTTTTTGCGCGGCCGGATCTGCTGGCGCAGAGCGCTGTGGAGCCGCCGCAGCTGGCGCGACTGGCAGAGCGTCTGGGGCTGCCGCTGGCCTGGCAGATCGAGCCGCTGCTGGATGCGCTGGCCGAGCACAGAGCCCGCCCGGCCGAGCTGTGATCGAAGCATGTACTACCCGAGATCAAGCACACTGTCGAGACCACGGCGCAGCCCTTCCAGCGAGCTGACCTTGCGGATCGCCAGGAGCGCGCCGTCGACATAGGGCTGGGCGCTGCTGCCGGAGTCATGGCGGATCGTCAGCTTCTGGTCGGGCATGCCGAAGATGATCTCAGCCGAGATCGTGTAGCCCGGCAGGCGGATCGAATGAACTTGTGAGCCGGCCAGGCGTGCGCCGCGCGTCTCGACGGGACCCTGCGTTGCTTCCAGCGGGATCGTCAGCTCGGAGGGGCGAACCGCCGATAGACGCGCGGCTAGCTCGCGGACGGTGCCGCTGGGTACGTCCTTCTTGTCGTCGTGCGCGTAGTCGATGATCTCCCACTGCGGAATATATTTCGCCGCGATCTCGGCAAATTTTTGCAATAAGACCACCGTCAGGGCGAAGTTTCCCACCGCCAGCACGCCGCGCCCCTGGCTTTCGGCCACGGTCGCGATCTCGGCATAGTCGGCATCGGTCAGCCCCGAGGTGCCGATCACGACGTGCGCTCCCTGGTGCAGCGCGGCCAGCGTATTGGCTTTGGCGACATCAGGCTTGGTGTACTCGAAGAAAACGTCGCAGGGCTGAGCCAGCGCTTCCTGAGCCGTCGCGTAGATCGGGCAGGTCAGGCGCGGCTCTGCCAGCACCTCGCCGAGGATGCGCCCGGCGTTCGTGCGCGAGACCGCCGCCACTAGCTCAATGTCGTCGGTGTGCGCGATGCTGCGGGCCAGGGCTGAGCCGGCCCATCCGGTTGCACCCGCGAGACAGACTCGGATGGTCATGTTTCCTCCTCTTCAACGCGATCGACAGAAGGTTTCTTCCCGCTCCAGCCGCCGAGTATACCACTGAATCAGGTGCGGCAAATAGAACAAGCGGGATCTCATAGCGAGATCCCGCTTGCGACTCCCAGCGATCAAGCGATGAGTCGAATGTGAGGCTAGCGCACGCTCACATCGTCCACGAAGAAGCCGCTCGGCAGCGAGCTGTCGTTGGTGCCGGTGAACTGGACGCGCAGGGTCTGGCCGGCGTAGGCCGACAGGCTGATGCTGTCCTGGCGCCAGGTGCCTGCGCCGCTGGCGTTGCTCCAGCTGCGCAGCGTCGTCACCAGCGTGCCGCTGCTGTTATAGAGCCGCACACGCAGGTAGTCATACGCCGTGGTGCCCGACTCCTGGGTCGTCATGTACCACCAGTAGCTCAGCGTGCCGTTGCTCGGGATCGTCACCGTCTGGTAGATCGAGTCCGTGCCGTTGTTGTAGTCCACCAGATAGGCGCTGTACGAGCCGGCGTGCGGGCGCGTCGTGTCAATGATCTGGTAGCCGCCGGTCGACGACTGCACCCACGGGCTGGTGCCGCTCTCGAAGCCGCCGTTGACGATCTTCTCCGTGCCGCTCGGCGGAGGTGTCGGGGTTGGCGTCGGCGGAACCGGCGTGGGCGTCGGGCCACCCGGCGTGGGCGTCGGCGCGGTGCCGCCGCAGTACTGCGACTGCTTGCCGATCACAGCGTAGGGGCA
>DASWTQ010000125.1:0-5908 GCA_036402055.1 Herpetosiphonaceae bacterium | reverse complement strand
GGCTCAAGATCCAGCGCCCGCAGCGCCAGATGCAGCGCCTCGGTGCCGTTGCCGACCGAGACACAGTGCGCCGCGCCGCAGAACCGGGCAAACTCCGCCTCGAAAGCCTGCACCTCGGGCCCGAGCATATACCAGCCGCTTTGCAGCACCCGCGCCGTCGCCGCGTCGATCTCGTCTTTGATCGCCGCGTACTGCCGCACCGAGTCGCCAAACGGCACGCGCACGATCGGGCGTGACTGCTCCTGAGAAGATTGAATCGTCATAAACCTGCTCGCTCCTGACGCTGCCGGAGCGCCTTTCAAACCCCAGCACGCGGCGTTTAGCTCTGGCCGGCCGTCGCCTCAAGCGCGGCGCGGCGCTCCCGAATACGCTGTATGTGCTCGCGGCGGATCACCAGCTTCCACCACAGCTTGATCAGCTGGGGCGGAATCCGTCGCAGCCGTCGAAAATTGAAGAACTGCGACGTGCCGTAGGTGCGATGAAAGTGGTGAACCGGCACCTCCGCGAAGCGGAATTTGGCATCCTGAAGCTTTTTGACCAGCTCAAGACAGATCGTGCCATCGGGCGATTCGAGATCGATCACGTCGAAGACCTGCCGCCGCATCAGCCGAAAATCGCAGTCCACATCGCGGAGCTTGAAGCCGAACATCAGCTTGACGAAATGATGGTACACGCGGCCGATGATCTTGCGGTGCAGCGGGTCCGAGCGGCTGATCTTGTAGCCGTTGACCACATCCACGCCCGGCTGCATGTGCGGCACCAGCAGCTTTAGCTCGCGTGGATCGTACTGCGCGTCGCCGTCGGTGTAGAAGACCAGATCTTTGGTCGCGCTGGCAAAGCCTACCCGCAGCGCGCCGCCGTAGCCCAGGCTATAGCGATGCGTCAGCACCCGCAGGCGATCGTAGCGCGCGGCTAAATCCTCCAGCACCTCGACGGTATAATCGGTGCTGCCGTTCTCGACGACGATCACCTCGTAGTCGTCGGTCAGCTCTTCCAAAGTATGCAGCGTGGTGACGACGAGGCTACCGATCGTGCCGCCATCGTTGTACGCGGGAAAAAACGCCGTGATGCTCGGGCGTTGAGTATCATGAGAATTGGCTGTCGTCATAACGCGGCGGATTATAGCATAGGAACGCGGGGTTGGGCTGTAGCGATTGCAGTGCCTTGCGACTGCCATGCACGACCGTGCCAGCGCTTAGCTAAGCACTGGCACGGTCGCTACGTGATATTGTGGCCTAGCCCCACTGAATCGCGCCGCGCGGCACGCTGTCACTGGCAAAAATATTGTTGATATCGTCCGCTCGGATATTGAAGCGAGCCATGCAGCGCTTGATCCACTGGTTGCCGTCGGAATGGCTCTTCTCCTTCTTGCTGCTGCAATAGGTGGTGCCCGAATAGAGCTTCATACACTGGTAGGCGGGATAACTGACGCCGAGCCCAACACCATTGCCAGAATCGCCACCCTCCAGCTCGCCACCCTCCAGCTCGTCGTCCTCCAGCAAGCGGCCCCAGCGGAAGAGCACAATGTTGAACATCTTACAGCCGACAAAGGTGGCGCAGGCGCTTCCACTCAGCGTAAGCGACTTTTGAGGAATGCGGAGGCAGATGTTGAGATCCCACTTGGCGACGCCGTAGCTGCCCTTGAAGGTGAGGCACGGGTGCGCCGGGCTGATCTCGCCAGAGATAACAGTCACGGGGCCAACCTTCAAAGAAATGACGGCGCTTGGAATGCTCAGGTTGAGATCCCAGCACACCTGGAGCGGGCCGATCAGTGCGACACAGCCGGAAATATCGCGTACGATAGCGGGCGCGCCGGGCGTCTCGTCGACTAAACCATTCCCCGCTACATAGGCCGCTACATCTCGGGGAACCAGCGTCTCGATCTCGGGAAGGATGTCCTCGTCATAGGTGGTGATAGACATAGTGTCCTCCATGTGAGCTAAACGTGCTGAAAACTGTCTTCTCCGCAGCACATTCGGTGTCGCAATTCACTCGTGAGCCTTCACGCTACCCGCCTGGCCGGCCGCTGCTTTTGGCTGGTGTTCCTCCTTTACAAGCTGCTTGACTGGTTACGACAACCTCAGCATAGCGGGCGATCGTTTCAAAATCGTTTTATTTGGCGGGTGGTGAAAATGCGTTTGGCAGATGGCTCAAATTGCCGCTCTCAGCTTCTCCTCGGCTGTCGAACACAAAAAAACGCCGTAACAAGTGCGACGTTTACGATCGGCTGGATTGGCAGCACATGGCTGGATGCGATAGTGGTCTGGGGCGAATACAGGCTGGCGCTTTAAAAACCAAATGGCCCGCATACCTTTGGATGCAGGCCATTTCGGAGTTGAGCGCTGAAGATCAATCAGCGCAGGTCCGGCTTCACGATCTCGGGACGATCACGCTTTTGGCAAAGCAGCGACTGATTCTGTTGCATCTGCACCGACCCGCAGCACACACAACCGATCGCATACTCTCCGTGCAGCCGCCGACGATCTCGCGATCCAAGGGCGAAGCCGGACCGCTTCCTGCCACGTTACGGCAGCTCCACGAATTGGCTCAGGAACGCTCGCGCATCGGCAATGTCGGTGCGATAGGCGAAGGATGTTCCCGCGCAGTTACCATTGAACACAAAGGAGTTGAGGCCGATCATGACGTGGCTGTCGCCCAGCAAGATCGGGCCGCCCGAGTCGCCGAAGCACGAGCCGCCGCCGTGAGCGGGATTGCCGCTGACCTGCACGTTCTCGCCGTCGGTCATGTGGCTGCGCAGATTCAGGATCGTCGCGGGCGTCATGTTGCGCTGGTAGTTGAAGGTCATGGCCGGCTTGCCGCCATCAGGATTATCGATGCCGATCGTGCCGTAGCCGACGATCGTGACCGACAGATCCTGGCGACCGCGCTGCGTCGACAGCGAGTCGAGCAGATTCTCAGTCGGCAGCAGCGCATACTGGTCGAGCTGCACCGGCGATTGCAAAATGATCACGCCGATGTCGCCGTGGGTAGGCAGCTGCGCGCCGAGGTAGAAGCCCGGATTGGTGATCACCTGCGCGGCCGGATGAAGAGTCATGCCTGGCCCCAGCGTCGACGCGAAGGAGACCTGAGCCGATCCGCCCAGCCGCTCGACAACTTCGGTGCAGTGGCCGGCCGTGACAAAGACCGTCGGCGAGACCAGCGAGCCGGAGCAGAGCCAGGCCAGGCCGTCAGGCGTGTCCACAAAGACCGTGCCGACGTACGGATGTCGCTCGCCGTCAGGCTCGCCATAGGTGATCGCGGCGGCGGGCGAACTGGCGAGCAGGAGCATCAGGGCGACAAGCAGCGCGGGTATCAGCCGAACATATTTCATAATTGAGATCCTTTCGGTACAATCGGGGCAGACACGGTGAAAATCTACAGCCGGGGTTGAATCAAGCGGAGGATTCGGGCGTTGCTTGCTGAGGGGTGCAGCTCCTTTCTATCCTGCTGAGAACAGACTATACTGAAACATAGCGCAACAGAAGTCCTCAAGTTGTCCCATTTTGTCCCAGATTTGCCAGGAGTACGACATGAGCAGCGATGCCGCGTTAGCAGATGTGTTACGCCAGCTGATGCAGGAGAAAGGCTGGGGCCAGGAGCGGCTGGCGCAGGCGTCCGGCGTTTCCAAAAAGACGATCCACAACTGGCTCAAAAGCGCGGGCGTGCGCAAGCCTCATACCTGGCAGCCGCTGATCAAGGTCGCAGGAACGCTCGGGCTGAGCAAAGCCGAGACCAACCGGCTGCTTCAGGCGGCGCGCCAGCCGGCGCTGGATCAGCTGCTGGCGCAGGCGCGCGACGAGATCGATCGCAGCCTGTTGCAGCCGTGGGCCCAGACCACGCCGCATAATCTGCCGCACCAGATGACAAGCTTTGTCGGGCGCGGCGCGGAGATCACGGCCGTCTGCGGGCTGCTGGAGCAATCGCGGCTGGTGCTGCTCACGGGCGCCGGCGGCAGCGGCAAGACGCGGCTGGCGCTGGCCGTGGCGGAGCGGCTCCTGGATCGCTTTGACGACGGCGTGTGGTTCGTAGATCTCGCGGCGCTCGACGAGGCCGCGCTGGTGCTGCCGGCGATCGCGCAAACGCTGGACCTGCACGAGGTCGCCTACACGCCGCTCCTCGACAGCCTCAAGCAATATCTGCGCTCGCGCCGACTGCTGCTGGTGCTGGACAACTTCGAGCAGGTGATCGATGCGGCTCCGGTGATCAGCACGCTGCTCGTGGCCGCGCCCGACCTCACGATCCTGGTGACGAGCCGCACGGTGCTGCGGCTTGCCGGCGAGCAAGAGTTCGTGGTTCCGCCGCTGCCGGTGCCGAGCCTGGCCCAGCTTGCGCCCGAGGAACTGCTCGTCCACGCGCCGGCGGTGGCGCTCTTCACACAGCGCGCGCAGGCCGTCGATCCCGCATTTCAGATCACCAGCGAGAACGCAGCCGCGATCGCCGAGATCTGCCTGCGCCTCGACGGCCTGCCACTGGCGATCGAGCTGGCGGCGGCGCGCATCAAAGTGCTTTCGCCACAGACACTGCTGGCACGTCTGATCGCCGCCGCAGGCCAGGGAGCGCTGGATCTACTGCGCCAGGGTGCGCGCAATCTGCCGCCGCGCCATCGCACGCTGCACGCCACAATCGATTGGAGCTACGCGCTGCTCGCGCCCGAGGAGCAGAAGCTGTTCGCGCGGCTTGCGGTCTTCCTCAATGGCTGGACGCTCGATCTGGCCGAGACGATCTGCCGCAGCACTGACGATCCGTCGCTTGACGTGCTGGGCGGCGTCACGGCGCTGATCGATCACAGCCTGCTGGTTCGCGCCGCCGGGCCGGACGATCAGCAGCGCTTCGCCATGCTGGCGACCATTCGCGAGTATGCGCTGGAGCAGCTCATTCGGCGCGGCGAGGTCGAAGCGCTGCGCCGCAGCCATGCCACGGCCTACGTTGCCTTTATCGAGATCGCGCATCCGTTTCTCTGCGGGCCGCAGCAGCAGCACTGGCTGCGCCGGCTGCGCGCCGAGCACGATAACTTGCGGGCGGCGCTGAGCTGGTCGCTTAACACCGGCGAGCTTGAGCAGGCGCTGCGGCTGGCGATCGGGCTGTGGGAGTTCTGGGCAGTCCAGGGCTTGATCAGCGAAGGGCGGCGCTGGATGGCACAGCTGCTGGCGCAGGACGGCCGCCGCTATCCCGCACTGTGGGCGCGGATGCAGCATGGAGCCGGGCGGCTGGCCTACATCCAGGGCGACTACGCGCAGGCCCACGCGCTGTACAGCGAGATGCTCGCCGCCAACCAGGCGCTGAGCCATACTGAGGGCATCCTGATCGGCTTCAACTGTCTGGCGCAGCTGGCCCGTGAGCAGGGCAATTACGCGCAGGCCCGGGCGCTCCACGAGCAGAGCCTGCGCCTGGCCGAGGAATTGAACGACGAGGGCTGGGCCGTACACACGCTCTTCTATCTGGGCGAGAACGCGATCCACGCCGGCGATCACGAGCAGGCCGAGCGCTACATCGCCGAGGCAATCGCCCGCGACCAGGTGCCCAACGATGCGATGGGCCTGGCGATCACCACCAGCGACCTGGGCAGCATCGCCTATTTGCAGGGAGATTATCCGCGCGCCGCGCAGCTGTGGCAGCAAAGCCTGGCCTACTGCCAGCTTGTCGACGACCGGCTGCGCATGACGCACGCGTTATGTCGCCTTGGAGACGCAGCGCTACGTCAGGGCGCGATCGACGAGGCGCGGCAGCACTATCTGACCAGCCTGCGCCTTTGCCGGGAGGTAGTCGATAAGGTCGGTATCATCAAGAATCTGGCGGGTCTGGGCGCAGTCGCCGCTCAGCAAGGCGATCTCCAGCTAGCGACGCGCTTCAGCACCGCAGCGGCGGCGCTGCGCCATCGCCTGGGCGTGCAGCTGCCGGCCATCAGTCG
>DASWTQ010000124.1:0-2508 GCA_036402055.1 Herpetosiphonaceae bacterium | reverse complement strand
GTTTGTGGGCCAGGGAGTCAAGCGGCTGCTGGCGGGTTTTGCGCGGCTGGAGCTGGTCAAGGGGTAGGTGCCGGTCAGGGGATCAGTTGAAAGCCAAGATCTACATGGGTGAAATGAGCATCTCCTGTCAAGATTGACGAGGTGCTCATCTCGTTCATCACAACCATTGATGTCAGATCCGTGAACGAGATATTCGGTTTATCGTGGACTTTTTTGAGTAGCTGGTGTGTGGCTGCGAAGCGATCAGGCGTGATCCACTCCAAGATAATCTTCGCCGCATGCACACTGTCCATCAGAAGCGTCATTGATTCGTGCGCCTGCTGGAATGGAAGCCGTTTGAACAGCAGCGTAAAGGTTTCATCCAGCACATAATCTGTGGTGTAGATGGTGGCGGTCCGTGCATGAAACTGATTGTAGATTTCGACTGCTGCTTGATGACGCGACTCCTGACGATCGCGTAGTGTTAGCCAGCCCCAGGTGTCCACAAACAGCTTACGCGCCATACAAATCCTCATCGATCTGCTGTGCCAGCGAGGCGTGAGCTACGCCGCCGATAAATGCTTGTAGCGGATCACCATGCAAAGTAGTCTGAAGCATAGGATCAACAGACTCCTGGGGAGCTGACTGTTGCTTTGAGAGCAGAAAGCTAACGAAATCTAATACTTCACCCAGCTCATTCTCGGGAAGCCGATCGATCTCGATCAGGAGCCGCTGTTTCAATCGTTGCGCAGAAGCCATACGTGTCCTCCTGGAGGAAGTATAGCATTATTGTGCAGCCTGCTTAGCTATGCCTTCGGCACTCTGGCACCACGCTGCATCCACCAGATCAGCGCGCGATCCCGCCAGAAGAGCGATCGCCGCACGCTGTAATAGACCCAGCGATACAGCCGGCTTTGTCGCACAAAATCATAATCGACCAGCACCACACGGCATTCGGGCGGATTGGTCAGCAGCAGATTGTGGGAGCGCAGCAGGTTGCGCTGTACCAGAAAGCTCCATAGCCGCTCGGGCAGCTTCCACGGCGAGCGCAGCCGTGTGCGCTCTTCCGCGCTGGTACTCGTGCGGCCATACACATCGGGCATGGTGCGCGTGTCGTCGTAGAAGCTTAGCGAACGCTTGATGATTGTGCGCAGCTGCTCGGCGACATGTGTGCGCTCTTCCTCGTTGAGTGTGGCGTAGTCTACCTTGAACAGCGGGTGCGCGTGGGCGACAAACGGCTGGATCACCAAAACCTGCACACGGTCGCGGCTGTCGCGGGCGATCAGGTAGTAGCTGGGGATGCTGTGCTCCTCGCCGATGCAGCCCGCGAACTGCTCGGCGGCGGCGCGCATCGCGCGGGCGTTGTCGAGCGCCGCTGTCAGGTCGCCGCCCAGCTCGCACTTGAGCTTGACGACGTAGCGCCGGTCATCCGTTATATAAACTTCCGTCTCATTGCCCCCAGCGATCCGCTCCAGGTACAGATCGCGGTCCACGGGCGCGAAGACCTCATCGCTGTAAAGTGTTGCTGTCATATCTTCCAAATGCTATAGTTCGTGTCGTCATTATAGACGACCGGCACGGACTGCCTGTTGCACCACGGCTAGCGCTTGCCAAGGAGGCCGCTCGATGTCTACTCCGCCTGCTGCTCCCGCCTTCGAGTACGATGTGTTTATCTCGTATAGCGCCAGGGATGAGTGCTGGGTGCAGACGGAGCTGCTGCCGCGCCTTGAGAGCTGGAGCCTGCACTGCATTTCTCCGCACAGCTTTGAGGCTGGAGCACCGCGCGTTGATGAGATCGAGCGCGCTGTCGCATCAAGTCGCAAGACACTGCTGATCTTATCGCCTGAATACCTCGCCGATGCCTGGGCTGTCTTCGGTGATCAGATGGTGCAAACGCTTGATCCTGCTAGCCGTGCGCGGCGTCTTATTCCGTTGATAAAAACAGCGTGCAACCTTCCTGAGCGGCTAGACAAGTTGGTGTCGATTGATTTTACATCGAGGTCTAACTGGGAACGATTGCGAGCAGCGCTTGATCCATCATTCTCTCAAGCACAACTAACAAAGGCGCTCGAGTTAGAGGAGATGCCCGATCCTGCGCCCCTGCCTTCCGGCTCTCGGATGCCGCTCAGCCGCAATCCGCTGTTCGTCGGCCGCGAAGATGATCTGCGGGCACTGGCGGGGGTGCTCAAAGCCGGCGGCACGGCGGCGATCGGGCAGATCGCGGCGGCAACTGGTCTGGGTGGCATCGGCAAGACGCAGCTGGCCTGTGAGTTTGCGCACCGCTACGGGCAGCTCTTTACGGGCGGTGTCTTCTGGCTGAGCTTCGCCGATCCGGCCGTGGTGCCATCCGAGGTTGCAGCGTGCGGCGGCGCGAGTGGTATGAATCTCGGCGCGGAGTATGAGGCGCAGTCGCTCGATAGACAGGTGCAGATTGTGCTGACGAAGTGGGAGAGCGATCTTCCACGCCTGCTGGTCTTCGATAACTGCGAGGACGAGGCGCTGCTGGATGAGTGGCGGCCCAAAACCGGC
>DASWTQ010000123.1:0-18999 GCA_036402055.1 Herpetosiphonaceae bacterium | reverse complement strand
AGCGCCGCGATCCATATCCTGGATCGCGGCGCTCTTTTTGTGCTTAGCATACGCTAAAAACCAATACTTGAACATGACAATATGACCGTTAATTTTGTCATTAACAGCACAATATATTACTATAGCTATTTTTCTATTTCTTTACTACAGACAATCTAACTACGTAAGGTGTTATTCCTTTATGCTATTCATCTAAATGCTTCTATAGACTCCAGCAAATTAACATGAGTACCTGAATATATTCTCATCATTTTAACCAAAATTAAATTGACATGTCAAACAATTCGATTTATATTGCTCATACCCCCCATATATCACCGCTATCTATACCTATTTTTGGTCATTAGCAAGCGCTAAGTTTAGCTTTACGCTTGTTTTGCGTACCTTTTACTCTTTTTACGTAACGTAGATATTTCAATCTCTGTGCATAGCTTGTGCGCAGAGTCAGTTTCGTGCTGTGTTTCGCAGGGTTGCATACCTGACGCGTTTATTTCGTCCTGCACACAGCATGAAGTGGGCCACAAAAGGGATCAGCAGCGGAGGAGGTGAAGGAGAGGGAGAAGTCGATCCTGAGGGCAGCAAAGGCGTATCCGTCGGTTCACCAGTTCACTCAAACATCGAATTTAGGGGTGGGACTATGAACGACCCGCAGCAAACTGAATATCTCGCCGAACGTCCGTCGGAGCCCGTGGCCACTATCGCAACTATTGATCCCGGTGATCCTGGCGCAACTTTGCCGGCGATCCCGACCAACCCAACATCAACACAGCGCTTAAGCCGTCGCCTGTTTCTTGGGCGTGTAAGCTCGCTCACCGCCGTTATCAGCGCGACCGCAGCCGGATTTACGCTCAACGTCTTGCCGCAGACCGCCAGCAGCGCGCAAGCCGCCGAGATCGGCCCGCTGCTGGGAGCAGCCCGCGCCGATAAAGCACGCGATATTCGCGTCGCCGCCGCCAACTTCCAGCGCAGCCAGCCGCTGGGTAACCACCCCGACAACGGCGACGAGACGCGCTACAGCAACCGCATCGCCAGCTACTCCAAGGCGCTGCCGCACAACACCCTGGACGAAGTAAATCTCAACTCGTACGCCCAAATGATCACCGCGCTGAGCACCGGGACAGCCGCGAACTTCGAGGCGATCACGCTTGGCGGCCCGCGCAAGCTGGTCAATCCTCAGGCCGCGTATCACTACACGCTGGAAGGCGCGGACTCGCACGCGCTGGATATTCCGCCCGCGCCGCAGTTCGCCAGCGCCGAGGTAGCCGGCGAGATGGGCGAGCTGTATGCGATGGCGCTGGCCCGCGACGTGTATTTCGGCGATTACGCTACCGACGCCACGATCGGCGCGGCGGTGACTGATCTTAACAGCTTCAGCGACTTTCGCGGCCCATCGCCTGTGACTCGCAGCAATATTTTTCGCGGCACGTCGCCTGGCACTGACGTGGGTCCGTACGTCTCGCAGTTCTTGTATCTGGATGTGCCCGAGGGCGTGCAGCAGACGATCCAGAAGAATCTCGTTCCGCTGCCGTACGCGGGTTCCGGCGGCCCTTCCAACGACTTTATGACCGGTTACAGCGAATGGCTCAACATCCAGAACGGACAAAATCCTACTCGCACCACCGCTTACGACGAGGCACGGCGCTATATTCGCAACGGGCGCGATCTCGCCGAGTACGTGCACTTCGATTATCCCTACCAGGCGGCGCTCAACGCGGCGAATATCATCGTTAATGCGCGGACCGGCCTGGCCTTTAGCGGTGACCCGAAATTCAGCCCAGGTGCCTACGATGCCGGCAATCCGTACCTGAGCTATACCAAACAATCGGGCTTTGGCACGTTTGGCAATGCGGATCTGCAAGTGCGGATCGCCAAGGCCGCGCAGTACGCGCTGGATCATGCCTGGTACCAGAAGTGGCTGGTCCATCGCCGCCTGCGACCGGAAGAGTTCGGCGGTCGCATCCACAATAACAAGACCGGCGTCACCAACTATCCGATCGACGCGGAGATCCTGGTGTCGCCGATTCTGACGCGCATCTTCAACCGCTACGGCAGCTATCTGCTCCCGCAAGCTTTCCCCGAAGGCGCGCCCACGCATCCGGCCTATCCCTCCGGCCATGCGGTCTACATCGGCGCGCAGGTGACGATGATGAAAGCCTATCTCAAGGAAGATTTCGTGATCCCCAACCCGGTGGTTGCCAGCCGCGACGGCCTGTCGCTCCAGCCGGTCACGGGCGTGACGCTGACCGTCGGCAATGAGCTGAACAAGCTAGCCTGGAACATTGCGCTGGCGCGCAACTTCGCGGGCGTGCACTATCGCTCGGATGCGCGCGAGGGCATTTTGCTCGGCGAGCAGGTGGCGATCCGGCTGATGCAGGATCTTAAAACGCTCTATAACGAGCCGTTCTCCGGCTTTACGCTCAAAAAGTTCGACGGTACAACAGTCACCGTCTAGACGACCTACCAGCAGACTGAGTTTTCTATAGCTCTACCTGGCGACCAGCGAGAGCCGATGCATTGCGCTCTGGACTCCGCTGGTCGCATGTACGGAGGGGGACGGTGTTTATGCGATTACTTGTGCTCTTTATAATCGTGGGTGCGCTCCTCACGCCCAGCACTATTGCAACCAGCGTCACCAGCTCCTCTGTAGCTCGCTCTATCGCCGCCGCTCAACCTGACGAACTCATTCCCGGCCACTACATCGTCGCGATCAAGCAGGGCCGCGATGCGCGAGCCATTGCCAGGGCCGCCGGTGTCACGCCCAGACACGTTTATACCCGCGTGCTCAACGGCTTTGCGGCGCGCTTGAACGCTGGGCAGCGAACAGCGCTGGCGCATCATCCCGATGTGGCCCGGATCGAGCCGGATCAGATCATGGTCGCCACGGGGACACAAACCATCAACACGACCAGCGGCAACTGGGGGCTGGATCGCATCGATCAGCGCACGCTGCCGCTCTCCGGCAGCTACGCCTATACCGCCACCGGCGCCGGCGTCACCGCCTATATTATCGACAGCGGGGTGGAGACCAGCCATCCTGAATTCGGCACGCGCGCGCAGCATGTGTACGACCCAACCGGCGGCACCGGCGCGGATTGCAGCGGCCACGGCACCCACATCGCCGGGATCGTCGGCGGCACCACGTATGGCGTGGCAAAGCAGATCAATCTGCGCAGTATCCGTGTGCTCCAATGCGATGCTCAGGGCTTTCTGTCGGACGTCGTCCGTGCTCTGGAGTGGGTCGAGATCAACGCGGTTAAGCCGGCGGTCGTCACGCTGGCCCTGGCGCCCAAAGATGTTACAGCTGGTAACAGCCTGGTGCTTGAGCTGGCCGTGCAGGATGTGATCGATAGCGGGGTCTTTGTGGCGGTCTCTGCGGGCAAGAACGGCACCGATCAGGAGTGTAATCTTGCGCCGGCAAGTGTCGACGACGCGTTCACCGTCGCCGCCTCGACCATCACCGATCAGCGGTATGCGGGCTCGAACTATGGTACGTGCGTGGACGGCTACGCGCCGGGCGCAGGCATCATCTCCGCTACGATTGGCGGCGGGACCGAGACCCGGAGCGGTGCCTCGCAGGCCACGGCGTTTGTTGCCGGCGCGGCTGCCCTCTACAAGGCCACCTACGGCGACACGACGCAGGCCACGATCAACGACTGGCTCACCACCAATGCCACGCCGAATCAAATAACCAACAACATCACCGGAACACCAAACAGACTTTTGTACAGCGATCCGACGACCGTGAAGTCGGTCATCGATGGCTTTGAATCCGGCAGTGTTGCCAACTGGCAGACCTACGTCAGCACAGGTGCGGTGATCACGCCCGGCGTCACGGCTGGCCAGCTGGGGACACACGGAATGACAGTCAGCTACGGCGTGCCGAGCGGCGGCTGGGCAGGTGCGTACCTGGATTTCACAAGCGCCAAGCCGGATTGGAGCAGCTACGCGCGGATCGAGTTCTGGTTCCTGGGCAGCAACAGCGGCAACACCATTCGCTTCGAGCTGCAAGATACTGACGTGCCGGGCAGCAGCCAGGACACGTCTGAGCGCTTCGTCTACGAGCTGCAAGACAACAGCACCGTCTGGCGGCACATCACCATCCCGTGGAGCGCCTTCCAGCGCAGCACCACCTGGCAGCCCGCCGGCGCCCCCAACGATGGCCTCACGCTCACACATGTGCAAGGCATCGTCTTTGCACCGGCTCATGGGTCCGGCTCCTTCAAAGTGGATCAGATCCAGCTCACAAAACCGACCAATCCCATCCTCGCGGATTTCGAAAATGGCTCGGTTGCAGGATGGCAAACCTATGCCGGTGGAGGATCGAGCATCAGCCCGCAGCTTGCTACGCCGGGTCAGGTCGGCAGCTACGGGATAAGCGTTAGCTACGGCGTGCCGAGCGGCGGCTGGGCAGGCGTGTACCTGGATTTCACGGGGGCCAAGCCGGATTGGAGCAGCTACGCCCGGATCGAGTTCTGGTTCCTGGGCAGCAACAGCGGCAACACCATCCGCTTCGAGCTGCAAGATACTGACGTGCCGGGCAGCAGCCAGGACACGTCTGAGCGCTTCGTCTACGAGCTGCAAGACAACAGCACCGTCTGGCGACATATCACCATCCCGTGGAGCGCCTTCCAGCGCAGCACCACCTGGCAGCCCGCCGGCGCCCCCAACGATGGCCTCACGCTCACACGTGTGCAAGGCATCGTCTTTGCGCCCGTGCGTGGCTCCGGCTCCTTCAAAGTGGATCAGATCGAATTGAAGCGGTGATGCGTGGGTGAGTCTTACGCAGATCGTAACCAGGGGAAGAAAGGAGCATACCCTATGCAGCGCTTACTGAGCTTGATCGTCATCGTCGGCATGCTGCTGGCGACAGCGACTCATCCAATCGCCGCAGCCGAACAGCCTCGTCGCGACCCTGACGCACCGGGAGTGCTCAAAGACCAGTATATTGTGGCGCTCAAGCCGGATCGTGATGCGCACGGTCTTGCCCGCGCGCTGGGTGTCACGCCTAAGTACGTCTACAGCCGTGTGCTCAACGGCTTTGCCGCAACCCTCAACGCCGGACAACACACGGCGCTTGAGCGCCATCCCGACGTGACACTGATCGAGCCGGATCAGCTCGTCGTCGCTACCGGAACCCAAACAATCAATGCGACCAACGACAATTGGGGCCTCGACCGCATCGATCAACGCGCGCTGCCGCTCTCCAGCAGCTACACCTACACCACCAGCGGCGCGGGCGTGACGGCTTACATCATCGACAGCGGTATCCTCTTTAGTCATCCTGAGTTTGGCGGGCGCGCGGCGAATGGCCGTGACATATTGACGGCCAGCGGTCAAGATGGCGTCGATTGCCATGGCCATGGCACCCATCTCGCGGGCATCGTCGGCAGCACAACCTATGGTGTCGCCAAGCAGGTCACGCTGCGCGGCGTACGCGTGCTGGACTGCTATGGGCAAGGCTCCATTGGCAGCACCATCGCGGGCATCGATTGGGTGGCGACCAATGCCGTGAAGCCCGCCGTGGCCACACTGGCCTTTAGCCCGTTCTCACCCTCAGTCCAGCTGGAAACCTCGGTCACCAATCTGATCGCGGCTGGCATCTTCGCGGCCGTCTCCGCCGGCAACGATCCCAGTGCCGCCACGCCCACCGATGCCTGTACCCTTGCGCCAGCCAACGTCAGCGCCGCCTTCACGGTCGCCGCCTCCACCCGCACCGATCAGCATTATGTAGGCTCCAACTACGGCCCGTGCGTGGACAGCTACGCGCCGGGCGCGGGCATCACCTCCACTGCGCTCAACAACAGCACCGACACGCTGAGCGGCACCTCGCAGGCGACGGCGTTCGTGGCGGGTGTGGCAGCGCTCTACAAGGCCGCTCACGGCGACGCGCCCCAGGCCACTCTCAATAGCTGGCTGACCGCCAATGCCACGCCCAACGTGATCCAGAACAATCCGGCTGGCACGCCCAACCGCCTGCTCTACGTCGGCTCATTCACGCGCACCTATAAGGCGGTGAGCGGTGGCACCACCCACACCTGTGCCATCGACAGCAATAACGCGTTAATCTGCTGGGGCAACAATAGCTCAGGGCAAGCTACTCCGCCCACAGGTTCCTTTGTCCAGATCAGCGCCGGTGGCTCGTACACCTGCGCTCGGCGCACAGATAACACCCTGGCCTGCTGGGGCAGCACGAGCTATGGCAAGTCCACCCCACCGACAGGCACCTTTACCTCCCTCAGCGCGGGCGGCAACCATGCCTGTGGCGTTCGTTCCAATCAAGCGCTCGTCTGCTGGGGCCTGAACGACTACGGCCAGGCCACACCGCCTACCGGCTCCTTCACCCAAGTAAGGTCTGGTTTACAGCACACCTGCGCGATCCGTACGGATCAAACCTTGGCTTGCTGGGGTCGCAACACCGATGGGCAGGCCACCCCACCCACCGGCACCTTTACCCAGCTCAGCGCGAATGGCTACCACAGCTGCGCGATCCGCACGGATCAGACCATTGCCTGCTGGGGCCGCAACACCGATGGACAGGCCACCCCACCCACCGGCACCTTCAAGCAGATCGGCACAGGTGGTCTCGCGCATACCTGCGCCGTCCGCACCACCAGCACGATAGCTTGCTGGGGAAATAATGATTATGGACAAGCCACGCCACCCACCAGCACGTACACACAAGTCGATACGGGAGACAACTTTACCTGCGGCATACACACGGATCAATCGCTCATCTGCTGGGGCAGCAACACGTCGGGGCAAGCTGCGCCTCCCAGGGGCTTCTTTAGCCTTGTCAGCAGTGGCAACTTGTACACATGCGGCCTCGGCCTCGATCAGACTCTGGCCTGCTGGGGTTGGAACAGCTCTGCGCAGGCGCTCCCGCCAAGGGGATCGTTCACCTACGCGGATGCAGGCAGCCGCCACGGTTGTGGTATCCGTCCTGATCAAACGCTTGTCTGCTGGGGCCTGAATGATTACGGTCAGGCTACGCCGCCCACCGGTTCCTTTACGCAGCTCAGCGCGGGCGGCTTTCACACCTGCGCGGTCCGCACCACCGGCGCGCTGGCCTGCTGGGGTCGGAATGACTCCGGCCAAACCAATGCTCCCAGCGGCACCTTCGTCCAGGTCAGCGCATATACCAGTGGCAACTGCGCGATCCGCACCGATCAAACCGTCGCCTGCTGGGGTATCAACAACTACGGCCAGGGGACGCCGCCCACCGGCACCTTCAAACAGGTCAGCAGGGGCTACCTGCATACCTGCGGACTTCGCACCGATAACACCCTCGCCTGCTGGGGTTCCAACAGTGCAGGGCAGGCTACTCCACCATCCGGCTCCTTTACCAGCCTGAGTTCGGGCGAAAGTCACACATGCGCGGTCCGTACTGATGGCACCGTCGCCTGCTGGGGCGAGAACACCTATGGGCAAATCAACGCGCCTACTGGCACGTTTACCCAGGTCAGTGGGGGGAGCTATCACACCTGCGGCCTGCGTACTAACAACACGCTTGCATGCTGGGGTAGTGACCAGTACGGGCAGTCCACACCGCCACAAAGTCAATAGCTGACAAACGCGAGCATGAAGCTGGACCGTTACACAGGCGGTCCAGCTTCACTCGCTAATCAATGCACGATGGAGAAGCTATGCCACGGATCATTATTCTGCTCGTAAGCGTCGGGGTGCTGCTGGCAAGCACGATTCATCCATTCAGCGCCGCCGCTCAGCCGAGTCGCGCCAGCGTCCCCGCCATCGCCGACCAGTACATCGTCGCCATCAAGCCGGGCCGCGATGCCCGAGCCGTCGCCCGAGATGTGGGCGTCACGCCCAAACACGTCTACAGCCGCGTACTTAACGGCTTTCTGGCAACCCTCAATGCCGGACAACGCACCGCCCTCACACGCTATCCTGACGTCGCCGTAGTCGAAGCCGATCAGATCATGGTGGCCACCGGCACACAAATCATCGATCCGACCAGCGGGCTGTGGGGCCTGGATCGCCTCGACCAGCGCGCGCTGCCGCTCTCCGGCAGCTACACCTACACCACTGCGGGCGCCGGTGTCACCGCCTACGTCATCGACAGCGGCTTGCAAGCGAATCATCCCGACTTTGGCACCCGCGCCCAGAACGTCTACGATGCGTTTGGCGAGAGCGGCAATGACTGTCATGGCCACGGCACGCATCTGGCCGGGATCGTCGGCGGCAGCACGTATGGCGTCGCCAAGCAGGTCAGCCTGCGCGGCGTGCGCGTGCTCCAGTGTGATGCCCAGGGGTTTCTGTCCGATGCCCTGCGTGGCCTTGATTGGGTCAAAACCAACGCCGTCAAGCCGGCTGTGGCGACCCTGGCCGTCGCGCCCAAAGATGTGACCGCAGCCAACAGCCTTACCTTGCAGCTCGCCATTCAGGATCTGATCGCCAGTGGTGTTTTTGTCGCCGTAGCCGCCGGGAATGGGAACAGCGATGGTTGCGCGCTGGCGCCGGCCAACGTGAGCGCAGCCTTCACGGCCGCAGCTTCCACCCGCACGGATCAGCGCTACACGTCTTCCAGCTACGGCACGTGTATCGACAGCTACGCGCCGGGTGCGGGCATCACCTCTACCTGGCTCAACGGCACGACCAACACGCTGAGCGGCACCTCGCAGGCCACAGCGTTTGTCGCCGGTGTCGCCGCGCTCTACAAAGCCACCAACGGTGACGCGCCACAACCCACAATCAATAGCTGGTTGATCGCCAGCGCCACCCAGAATGTTATCCAGAACAATCCAGCTGGAACGCCCAACCGCCTGTTGTATTGGAATGGTAGCCTGCTCCGGGTCAGCGTGGAGTATACCCACTCCTGTGGTCTCCGCACCGATAGCACCATTATCTGCTGGGGTAGCAATGCCTATGGAGAGGAGACACCACCTAGCGGCACCTTCATTCAGGTCAGTGCAGGGAGGCACTTTAACTGTGCCATCCGCACTAATCAAACCCTGGCCTGTTGGGGCAACAATGGCAGTGGACAGTCTACACCGCCCACAGGTACCTTTACTCAGGTCGACGCGGGCGAGTATCATGCCTGTGGCGTACGTACCGATAAGACGGTGGCTTGCTGGGGCGCCACCACCTACGGGAGAGCAACACCGCCCACCGGCACCTTTACGCAGGTCGACGCGGGATACAACCATACGTGCGGTGTACGAACGGATACAACTGTCGCCTGCTGGGGAGCTGATACGTACTTGCAAGCCTCTCCACCAAGTGGTGCCTTTACTCACGTTAGTTCGGGAGTAGATCATACCTGCGGCCTGCGCACCGATAGCACCATTGTCTGCTGGGGAGCTAATGACCAGGGACAACGCACTCCACCAACCGGGACGTTTATCCAGGTCGATGCAGGCAACAACGCTAATTGTGCCGTGCGCACCGATAGCATCCTGGTCTGCTGGGGCTATAACGATTATGGGCAAACCACAGCACCAAGTGGCACCTTTACCCAGATCAGTCTCGGCTGGCGGCATAACTGCGGCATACGCAGCGACGGCTCCGTTGCCTGCTGGGGCTGGAACAACTATGGGCAAACGACCGTGCCAGCCACATGGTATTGAGGGACGCTTAACGTCCAACTACGTCCATGAGATCGAAGCAGCGTGCGCTCCAGCGCCGGGCGCACGCTTTGTTCCACTCACGGCCCGCAGCTTGCACACAGGAGCCAGCCAGGAGAAGAGAGGACGCTGTGGCTGTTCGACGACTCGCGCCGCAACCAGAATCAAGCGCTGATCCGCAATCAAACGCGAGCGTGCAGCACACAACCTGCTGTGTTGTCGGCGGCGGACCGGCCGGAATGGTGCTGACGCTGCTGCTGGCCCGCCAGGGCATCCCGGTGACGCTGCTCGAAGCACACACTGATTTCGATCGCGATTTTCGGGGTAACACGATTAGCCCGGCGGTGATGGAATTGCTGGATCAGATCGGCCTGGCCGAGCGGCTGCTTGAGCAGCGCCACGTCAAGATTCACAACTTCACGGTCCAAACCGGCTCGGGGCCGCTGGTGTTTGCCGACTTCACCCGACTCAAGACGCACTATCCCTACATCACGATGCTGCCGCAGGTTCATTTTCTGGACTTTCTGGCCGCCGAGGTGCTGCGCTATCCTCATGCCCGCATCATCATGGGCGCGACGGTCCAGGCTTTGATCGAGGGGGGCGGCGTTGTGCGCGGGGTGCGCTATCAAAGCCACGACGGAGCACACGAGATCCGCGCGCTGCTGACGGTCGGCGCCGATGGACGATTCTCGCGGCTGCGTAAGCTCGCCGGTCTTCAACCCAGAGCCAGCGCGCCGCCGATGGATGTGTTCTGGTTTCGCCTGCCGCGCCTGCCGGACGATCCCGAGTCGGCGGGTGCGCTCTTTCGCTTTGGATCGCGCAGCCTGCTGGTGCTGATGGATCACTTCGACTACTGGGATATTGGCTATATCATCGCCAAGGGCAGCTATGCTCAGCTGCGAGCCGCCGGTCTGCCCGCGCTGCGCCGATCGATCGCTCAGATCGCGCCGGAGCTGGCCGATCGGCTACAGCTGCTGACGAGCTGGCAGCAGGGCGCGCTGCTCTCGGTCGAGTCGAGCCATCTGGCGCAGTGGTTCCAGCCTGGCCTGCTCCTGATCGGCGACGCAGCGCATGTGATGTCACCCGTGGGCGGCATCGGCATCAACTACGCGATCCAGGATGCGGCTGCAGCAGCCCGACAGCTGGCCGTGCCGCTCCAAACCGGACGGTTATCACTGCGCGATCTGCGGACAGTTCAGCGCCGCCGTGAGTGGCCTACACGGATCATCCAGGCGATCCAGGGCCTGACCCATCAGCGGATCGTGAGCCGGGCACTGTCGTCGGCCGAGCCGCTGTGTCTGCCGCGCCTGCTGCGACTCGCGCTGCGCCTGCCGTGGACCAGCCGCATCATCGGCCGGCTGATCGCGTTTGGCGTTGCGCCTGTGCGACCAGATGAGCGCAGTTTTTGAATCGCTGACTGTCCCCAAACATGTACTAGAGGAGTGGAATAGTCACCGGTTGAGAATGGTGTACTGTCGAGCGAAGCGGCTGATCGATTACTGCTTCTATAGCATCGGACAGCGCTACATGCGCCGCATTCGATGCCTTACTAGCCTCTGCCCGATCTTGCTCAGACCCAGATGCCATTGTCCGTGATTTCTCCTGCTCTGCTGCACCTACGCTGCTGACTTAGCTAGAATATCTTTCTTCAGTTCTTCGATAGTGAGATTCGCTTGCTCTCGCTTCCCCTGCTCGGCTGTCGCTGCCCCAGTCTGCTTTTTCACATTCAAAAACATGGTAATTCCAGCGTATACGAATGTCATCGCTATAAGTACCCGTGGTAACCACGTTATATACGCTATCAGCGGATCATTTATGACGCTCTGCCAAGAAACTTTACTCACTAATATAGACCCAATGCAAAGTGAACCAAAAACACCCCATAGTGTAAATAAACAAGAAATCAGATATACGGATGAATTACCTTGAATTTGTTGTCCTACTTGCCGAGTAAAGGTATTATAAATAAATGGAGCAATAATCACGAAAATAGCAAAAACAGCACCTAACGCCGCTATAGCAGCATTATTCTTCTGAGGAAGAAGGGCGAGCAGCGCAGCATTAAGGAAAACAGTGCCAATGGTCGTGGTAGAAGCCCAACTGTTCTTAAAATCCCAGCCTGAAGCTCCCAACATATCAAAAGATGGACTCAGATGTCTCGTCGCAAGGAGTACAAAAAATACGATGATAACCACCAGCGATGCTAGCTTCAAGGGAAGAGTAAGCATATTTTCAAAGAATGGTACTGGCTCAGGACTGAGTGTCAATTGACGAACACCGTGTCCAATACCAGATTCGGCAGGAGGAGCAACTTCAATGAATCCAGCGCCACTGGTAAGAGTAGGAGAATCTGGAAGTGTAAATTTGAAGGTATAAGCCTGTGTCGTAAAGGCAGCTATCTGAGAATTGGGCGATACAGTCACATCTAATGGCTGACTACGACCTTCATCATCATACACGACAGCACGAAAGCTTAATGCAAGCTCTTCTGAAGATTTATTTTGTATAAATACTGTTGGAGTATCCGTTATTGTGAAAGAAAGGGGAGTGTTTTCTAGAAACTGAAGCGTAGGAGCCTGTGCATGAAGTGCTTGCGTGTCCAAAGAGAATAAAATGAGTGTGCCAACGAACAGGGAAAGTGTAGCTGGAGCAAACCGAATGTGTAGCATAACACGACCTCCCTTTAACATAATTTTCTCAAATCATTAGCTGGAACCATTGCTTCTGTATGGCTAATCGATATTACCTGATACAGACGAGTATCGGGAAGAGAGCGCAGGGATGGCTCATGCTATTATAGGATCATCAAGCACAAGTTGCTCTTACTACGAGCTTGCTTAATCAAGGAAAACAGAATTAACTCTCGCCAGTGGTATTTACAACGAGCACAACCGCCAGCGCTGTCCTCCGAAGCCTGCTACGGAGATGAGTTCAGAAGTGTGCCGGTTTGTTCCAGGGATTTAGTTATACATATGGACCCATCTTTAACCCATCGCATTTCAGCGCCTGCTTCCGTCGTCGTGGTCGGCTCGTGCAATATGGACCTGGTCGCCAGAGTGCCGCGCCTGCCGCTGCCGGGCGAGACGTTGACCGGAACGTCGTTCGATACCTATCTGGGCGGCAAGGGTCTAAACCAGGCGGTCGCGGCCCGGCGCATGGGCGCAAGCGTGGCGATGGTCGCGCGCGTCGGTGCTGACGATTTCGGCCGGCGCATCACGCAGGCGCTCCACGACGAAGGCATCGACGCGGCGCAGGTGCAGAGCGACGACCCGCAGCCGACCGGCACGGCCGTAATCCTGGTGGAGGAGAGCGGCGAGAACAACATCGTGGTGATACCCGGCGCGAACGGCGCGCTCACGACCGCCGACATCGATCGTGCTGCCGAGCAGATTCGCAGCGCCGGCGTGCTGCTGCTCCAGCTGGAAGTGCCGCTCGAAACCACACTCCACGCGGCACAGCTGGCCCGCGCCGCAGGAACGACGGTAATCCTGACGCCCGCCCCCGCGCAGCGGCTGCCATCCGCGCTTTTCGCCACGACCGATGTGCTGGTGCCGAACGAGGTCGAGGTCGCGCAGGTGCTTGGCACACAGGCGCGGCCCTCCGATGCTGCTCAGGCGCTGCTGGCCCAGGGCTGCGGCGCGGTTGTGGTGACGCTGGGCGCGCAGGGAGCGCTGCTGGTCACAGCCGAGGGCGAGCAAGCGATCGCGCCGTTTGCGGTGACGCCGGTCGATACTGTTGGCGCCGGCGATGCATTTGTGGGCGCGCTGGCGGCTGGTTTGGCAAAAGGCCAGGATCTGACTATAGTCCTACGCTACGCCAGCGCGGCGGGCGCGATCGCGACCACGCGGCCGGGCGCGATGGCCTCGCTGCCCAGCCGCGACGAGATCGAGCAGTTCTTGCGCGCCCAGGAGTAGCCGAGCTATCCCGCCAGCCCGCCAAAGGTTGGCTTGAGCACGCCGTAGAGCTGGCGATACAGCCCGTACAGATCATCGTAGACGCGCCGCGAATCCGGCTGCGGGTCGATCGTGTCGGCGGTGGCGACGGCGACCTCGACGGCGGATTGCACATCCGGGTAGAGCTGCGCGCCCACGCCGGCCAGCAGCGCCGCACCGAAGGCCGGGCCTTCCTCGGCGCGCATCGTCACGATCGGCGTGCCCAGAATGTCGGACTGGATCTGCCGCCAGACTGCACTGCGCGCCCCGCCGCCGATCGCGCGAACCTCGTTGAGCGGCAGGCCCAGCTCAGCCATGATCTCCTGGCCGTCGCGCAAACTAAACACGACGCCCTCCATCACCGCGCGCACCATGTGGCCCAGCGTGTGGCGCTGCGTCAGCCCGATGAACGCGCCACGCGCCAGCGGATCGCGGTGCGGCGTGCGCTCGCCGGAAAGATAGGGCAGGAACAGCAGTCCCTCCGCTCCCGGCGGCGTATGCTCAGCCAGCGCCACCAGCCGATCGTAGCCCAGCGCCGGCTCAGGAGCGGCGATCTCGCGCAGCAGATTGCGCAGCCACTGGAACGAGCCGCCCGCGCTCAGCGTGACCGCCATCAGGTGATAGGCGTCCGGCGCGGCGTGGCAGAAGCTGTGCAAACGTCCCTGCGGATCGAGACGAATCGTATCGCTGTGGGCGAAGAGCACGCCGCTGGTGCCGATCGACGCGCTGATCACGCCCTCGCGAATAATGCCGGTACCGATCGCCGCCGCCGCGTTATCGCCGCCGCCCGCCACGACCGGCAGACCGGCCGCCAATCCCAGCGACTCGGCCACGTCGGCGCGCAGCTTCCCGGTCACCTCCGGGCCTTCGTAGACACGCGGCAGCCACTCGCGCGGAATCTCCAGCGTCGACAGGATCGTGTCCGACCAGTCGCGGCGCTTGAGATCCAGCAGCAGCGTCCCGGCAGCATCCGACGCATCCGAGGCGTACTCGCCGGTGAGCATGAGCCGGATATAATCTTTGGGCAGCAGCAGCCGTCGCACCCGCGCGTAGTGCTCGGGCTCGTGCTCGCGCAGCCAGAGCAGCTTGGGCGCTTGAAAGCCGGTCAGCGCCGGATTGCCCGCGATCTCGATCAGCTGCTCCGCGCCGACCAGCGCCGTGATCTCGTCGCACTGCGCCTGCGTCCGGCCGTCGTTCCACAGCAGCGCCGGCCGAATCACGGCGTCTTGCGCGTCCAGAAAAACCGCGCCGTGCATCTGCCCGGTCAATCCCAGCCCCACGATCTCACCAGACTCAACGCCGCTCTCGGCCACGACACGACGTAGCGCAGCCTGGCTGCCGCGCCACCAATCAGCCGGATCTTGCTCGCTCCACAGCGGCTGTGGCGTTGAGAGCGGATATTCTTCGGTCGCCGTCGCCAGCACGCGTCCATCGTCGGCGATCAATACGGCCTTCGCGCCGCTGGTGCCGACATCCAGGCCGAGCAGATAAGGCATACGCTGTTCCTTTTCAAGCAGATCGAATACAGAAAGGCGTGCCAGTGGCACGCCCTTGATCTTGCTACGATTACGGATTTTTTTCAACTCGCCGCGCGATCGCTGCCGGTGTGCTTGTGCTGGTGCAGCCAGTGCACGACGTCGTTGAGGCTGGCCTCGCTGACCTGGTGGCCCATCGGGTACTCGTGATACTCAAGCTGCGCCGGTGTGCCGCCCAGCCACTCGCGCGCCTCGCGGCCAAAGCTGACCGGGATCACGGCGTCGCGGGTGCCATGCGTGATCAGGATCGGCAGGTTGGCCAGCCGCTCACGCTCGGCGTCACGCTGGGTTTGCCGGGCGATATAGCCGCTCATCGCCACGATTCCGGCGTAGCGCTCCGGCTCGGTCAGGCCCAGCGCGAAGCTCATCACCGAGCCCTGGCTGAAGCCCATCAGAAAGATGCGCTGCGGATCGACCTGGTACGCGGCCGGTAGCTTGCCGATGAACTCGCGCAGCAGCTCGATACTGCGGCCAAAGCCCTGGGGCTCGGGATCGCCGACTTGCAGCACTTCGTACCAGTGGTAGCCGAAGCCCAGCTCCAGCGGTGCCTGCGGCGTGATCGTCAGCCAGTCCGCGCCGAAATAGGGCGCCAGCTCGATCAGATCGCCGGCGTTGCTGCCCCGGCCGTGGATCGCGACGATCGCCGGATAGCCGGCTGCGGGCGGCTCCTGCTGCGGCACGCGCACCTGATGGATCAGGCCCAGCTCGGTCTGTGGTTTATTCTGCGTCATTGTGTGCAATCTCCTGCGTTTCCGGCTGTCTAACCTGTAATGGCTTCAGTCCTGCCTCAATTCCCGCCCGCGACGATTCGAGCCACGGCGGCAGCTTGAGATGCCGGCCCAGCTCTGCCGGCGCCTCGTCGATCGCAAAGCCCGGCTGCGAGGTCGCCAGCTCCACGATATGGCCGTCGGGATCGTGGAAGTAGATCGAGTTGAAGTACTGGCGATCCAGAATCGGCGTCGGCCGTAGCCCGGCCTCCATCAGCCGCTCGCGCCAGAAGTGCTGTGCATCCTCCGAGCCGACCTCAAGCGCGAAGTGATGCGTCAGGCCCGCGCCCATCTGCGCGTGGCGCATCCGGCCACCATAGCCAAAGTAGGTGATCACGCTGCCTGGGTGGCCGTCCGGCGCGGCGAAATAATAGTGCGGCGCTGTCGGATCGTCGAAGTTGACGGTGCGCTTGACCAGCCGCAATCCGAGCAGTTCGTTGTAGAAGACGCCCGTGCGCTCGATGTCGCTGGCGAACGCGGTGATGTGATGCAGGCCCGGCAGCTGCATGTCCGAGCTGATCGCTGAGACCGGCTCGGACCAGGTTTCGGCGCGAATGCGGGCCTCGTCGCGCTGGCGAATCGTGCGATCCGGCGGCGGCAGAAATGCTTGCTCGCCCCAGTGAGCCGGCTCTTCGTCCACGCTCCAGCCGGGACCGCGCGTCGCGATCTCGACGATCACGCCGTCAGGATCGCGGAAGTAGATCGAGCGAAAGTAGGTGCGATCATACACGCCATCGACCGCCACGCCGTTATCGGTAAGCCAGCGCTTCCACTTCAGCAGCGACTCGGTCGTCTCCGTCAGCAGCGCGAAATGATGCGTCCCGCCGATGCCCGTCCGACCCTTGCCGGCGTGCGGCCACTCGAAGAACGTTACGATCGTGCCGGGCCGCCCCAGCTCGTCGCCGAAATACAGATGGTAGCTGCCCGGATCGTCGAAGTTGACCGTTTGCTTGACCATTCGCAGGCCCAGCAGACGCGTATAAAAATCGACGGTGCGCTGCGCGTCGGAGCTGACCAGGGTGATATGGTGAATGCCTTTAATCGCGTACTCGGGTCGGATCTGATCCAGTTGCATGGCGGTACTTCCTTTGGTTCTCCCAGAACCACTTGGAGATCGTTTATCTCCTTACGATGCCATAGTACCTTATTTTTTGTTAGCGAAGTATATGTTTAATCTGACAGCCACCTGATAGCGCTGACGAGTGCGGCTATGATAGCACCGTTTGCAAACTCGCCTATTGACTCCAATCGTATACGATTATACAATCAGCGTATGGAACTCAACGAACTCATGGTCGACGCATCGTCGCGCTACCGCAGCACGCCGGAAGTGGTCGCGCATGTGCTACGCCAGGCGATCATGGCCGGCGTCTTTCAAGATGGGCAGGCGCTACGCCAGGATGAGCTAGCGGCCGAGCTGGGGCTGAGCAAAATCCCGGTTCGCGAGGCGCTGCGCCGTCTGGAGGCCGAAGGGCTGGTCGTCTTCTATCCGAATCGTGGGGCAGTTGTGGCCGCGCTGTCGGCGGCAGAGGCTGAGGAGATCGCCGAGATGCGGGTGGCGCTTGAAACGCTGGCGCTGCGGCTGGCGCTGCCCAGGCTTACGCCACGAGTGCTCACGCAGGCCCGCGCGATCCTCGACGAGCTGGATCACGAAGCCGAGGTAACGCGCTGGAGCACGCTCAACTGGGAGTTTCACGCGGCGCTCTACGCTCCGGCGCAGCGCCCACGGCTGCTCGCGACGATCACGACGTTGCACAGCAGCGTCGATCGCTACATGCGCGTGATCCTGGTGACCATGCAGCATCAAGCGCAGTCACAGCAAGAGCACCGGGCGCTGCTGTCCGCCTGTGAGCAGCACGACGAGACGACAGCCTGCGCGATCCTGAAGGGACATATCACCGCTGCCAGCGAGATGCTGGCCGAACATCTGACGCGCAAAGCCGAGCCGCAGACGCCGCGCCGGGCCGGACGCAAGCCCGCAGCCAATCAAACGGAGGAATAAAACAATGACCGCAACCATGCAACACGAAGTTCATGATACCGAGATGCTCTCCTGGGCGCGTACAATCCTCGACGAGGCCGCGTCTGGTCGTGAGCTGGCGCAGGCCGTGATCGATGCCGTCGCGCGCAACGAGGAATGGCGCGGCCGATCCTGCGTCAACCTGCTGGCTCCCGAAGCGCCGACCAGCCCGATGGTGCGATCGCTGCTGGCCTCGGAGGTCGGCACGCGGGCGGCAGAAGGCCACATCGGCGCGATCAACCGCTGGTTCGCGGGCACCAAACATATCGACGAGATCGAGGCGCTGTGTATCGAGCTGCTCAAGAAAGCGTTTCGCTGCAACTACGCCGAGCACCGGCTGATGGGCAGTATGCTCGGCAACATGGCGGTGTACTACGCGCTCACCGAGCCCGGCGACACGATCATGAGCGTCGCGCAGCCCTTCGGCGGCCACTCCAGCAACCGCGTCGACGGCCCGGCCGGGATGCGTGGCCTCAACATCATCGATCTGCCCTTCGACCCGATCGAGCTGACGGTAGATCTCGAAGCGTTTCGCCGCGAGGCTCAGCGCGTACGGCCCAAGCTGGCAGTGCTGGGCCTGTCGATGACGCTCTTTCCGTATCCCGTGCGCGAGATCCAGGAGATTGTCGCCGAGTGGGGTGGCCGCGTGATCTATGACGGCGCGCATCAGGCCGGGCTGATCGCGGGCGGTCAGTTTCAAGATCCGCTCAACGAGGGCGCAGCGGTGCTGACGGGATCGGCGGGCAAGACGTTTAGCGGTCCGCAGAGCGGCATGATGATGTGGAACGACGGCGCGCTGACCGAGGGATTGACCAACGCGGCGTTTCCGGTGCTGGCGGCGACGCATCAGGTCAACCGTGTGGCGGCGCTGGCTGTCTCGGCGGCGGAGATGCTGGCGTTCGGCAAACAGTATATGGCGCAGATTGTCCGCAACTCGCAGGCGCTGGCAGCCGCACTCGATCGGCGGGGCGTGCCGGTGCTGGGCAAGGCGCGCGGCTTCACGACCACGCACCAGGTGATCGCGGAGGTGAGCCAGTTCGGCGGCGGGCTGGCGGTAGCGCAGCGCCTCCAGCGCGCCAACATCATCACCAACAAAAATCTGATCCCGAGCGATGGCGCTGCGGACTGGGATCGGCCCAGCGGGCTACGCATCGGCACGATCGA
>DASWTQ010000122.1:0-2751 GCA_036402055.1 Herpetosiphonaceae bacterium | reverse complement strand
TCACGACGATCAGCCGCGCTGCGACATGCAAAGCCTGATCGCGTTCGGGCAAACGCTCGGCCGCGCTCAGCTTCCCGGCCCGATCGATCTCACAGTGCTGACGAGCGCTGCGCAGGATGTGCTGGGCACCGAAGCTCTGGCGCTGGCGAACGCTCCCGCAGCCGGCGTGATCCAGGCGCTGGCAAGCGCATCGTCGCAGCTGAGCTGCCGCAGCCTGGATCTGAGCGGCGACAGATCGCTCAATCGACGACAGCTGGATCAGATCATCGCCGAGCTGACCGCCGACGCCGGCGACGAGCCGGTCGCCTACCGCCAGAATCGGCGCTGGCAGCAGATCTTTGAGCCGCAGCGGTGGGAGCGGATCGCCTCACCGGCGGCAGGGCTGCGCCGCCACGGTGTGTATCTCCTGACCGAAGGCGTCAGCATGATCGGGCTGGCGCTAGCCGAGCATCTGGCGCACACCGTCCAGGCCCGGCTGGTGCTGGTTGCTCCGGCCGAATTCCCGCAGCGCGAGGCGTGGGCTCGTGCGCTGGCAACCGCCGACGCAGCCACCGCCGAGGCGATCCGCCGCTTGCAGGCCCTGGAGCACGCCGGAGCTGAGATTCTGCTGCTCCAGGCTGATGATCCAGCAGCCGCGATCGACATCGCGCAGCAGCAGTGGGGCGCGATCCACGGCGTGATTCATGGCGTCGAGCCCGACTCTACGGCCCAGACCGCCGAGCAGATCGCGAGGTCGCTGAACGAGACCCGCTGCCGCCTTGAAGCGCTCACGCAGCTCGATCCGGCCGATCTGGATTTCGTGCTGCTGCACGCGCCGCTCGCTCCGCTGGTGAGCCATGCGGATCTCGCGGGAGCCGGCACGATCGCGTTGATGCACACGTTTGCGCGGCAGTGCAGCCAGCACAGCCCGGCGACCTGGCTCAGCGTTGCCTGGGACGCGCCGGCCGGCAGCAGCGCCGACGAGTGGACGATGGACGAGGCCGAGACCGTCGAGGTTTTCCGGCGCATCCTGGACGCTCCCGGCTCGCAGTCGATCGTCGTCGCGACCGGCGATTTGCTGGCTCGTCGCGCCGCCCGTGCGACACAGGAATCGGAGATCACGATCACGCCGACCGGCACGCAGTACGCCCGGCCAAATCTGCCGACCATGTATGTCGCGCCGACGACGCCGATCGAGCGAGCACTCGTGGACCTGTGGCAGGATCTGCTGGGTATCGCGCCGATCGGCATCCACGATACCTTTTTCGACCTGGGCGGTCACTCGCTGCTGGCAACGCAGGTGCTCTCGCGCATTCGCGACACGTTCAGTACCACGCTGTCGCTCGGCGAATTCTTCGACGCCGGCACGATCGCGGGCATTGCGCAGCGCATCGCCACGGCCACAGCCGCCCCGGCCGAAGACACGCTGGCGACGATTCCGGTTGCCGCTCGTGACGGCGAGCTGCCGCTGTCGTTTGCGCAGCAGCGCCTGTGGTTCTTGCAGCATCTCGATCCCGAGAGCGCGGCCTACCACATGCCGTTTGCCGTCCACCTGAGCGGCGCGCTGAGCTATGCCGTGCTTGAGCAAAGCATAAGCGCGATCGTCCAGCGACACGAGGCGCTGCGCACAGCGTTTATCGCGCCCGAGGGCACGCCGTATCAGGTCATCGTTCCGCCGCAGCCGGTCGCGCTGCCGCTGGTCGATCTGGAGTCTCTGCTCGCCCCGGAGCGTGAGGCCGAAATTCAGCAGCTGCTGCTCGATCAGGCTCAGCAGCCCTTCGATCTGAGCGAGGGCCGGCTGCTGCGCTGCCTGCTGATCCGGCTCGGCCCCGACGAGCATATCGTCGCGATCACCGTGCATCACATCGCCGCCGATGGCTGGTCGATGGGCGTGTTCATCCGTGAGCTTGCGACGCTGTATGCCACGTTCGCCGGCGCTCGGTCGCAGCACGATCAGCTACAGCTGCCGGATCTCACGATCCAGTACGCCGACTACGCGGTCTGGCAGCGCCAGCTGCTTCAGGAAGACGTGCTGGAAGCCGCGCTGGCGTACTGGCGTCAGCAGCTGGCGGGCCTGCCCGAAGGCTTAGCGCTGCCGACCGATCGTCCGCGCCCTGCCGTCCAGACCTTCAATGGCGCGCGCTATCTGCATGTGTTGCCCCAGCCACTGAGCGCCGACCTGGTCACGCTGAGCCAGCGCGAAGGCGTGACGCTCTTCATGACGCTGCTCGGCGCGTTCCAGATCCTGCTCTCGCGCTACAGCGGCCAGGACGACATCGTGGTTGGCTCGCCGATCGCGGGCCGCACGCATGTGGCGCTGGAGCATCTGATCGGGTTGTTCGTCAACACGCTGGTGCTGCGTACCGACCTGCGCGGCAACCCGACGCTGCAAGACGTGCTGCATCGCGTGCGCGAGGTAGCGCTGGGCGCCTATGCTCAGCAGCACGTGCCTTTTGAGCGGCTGGTCGACGAGATTCAGGTCAATCGCGATCTGAGCCGATCGCCGCTGTTCCAGGTGCTCTTCACGCTTCAAAACACGCCGGTCGGCGAGCTGTCGCTGCCGGAGCTCACCTTGCGACCGCTGCCGCCCAACTTCACGGCTGCCAAGTTCGATCTTTCGTTTGAGATCGTGGAGCACGCGCATGGCCTGCACGTCGGGATTGAGTACAACACCGATCTGTTCGATGCCGCGACCATTGAGCGACTCGCCGCGCACTACCAGACGGTGCTGGAAACGTTTGTCGGCAATCCGGCCCAGCGTCTCTCGAATAT
>DASWTQ010000121.1:0-14901 GCA_036402055.1 Herpetosiphonaceae bacterium | reverse complement strand
GCCGATCGTGACGTTGACGGTGGGCGTCGCGGCATCAAGCGTGGGAAACGGCGTCAGCGGCCGGCTGACAAATGCCGCGACGCGCCGAGCCGTCGCCGTAGTCAGGCGCAGCTCGGTAGCGGTCGGATCGTCTTCGGCGTCGGCGATCGTGATGCGGCTGAGCGTTCCCGGCAGCACGATCAATCGATTGGCGACCATCAGCACACGGGCGTCGGTAAACGCCGGGCTGGTGTGCGCAGCCTGGATCGCGGCCTGAAGCTGATCGCGCGCCTGGGCTGGTGTGCCGGGAACGGCGGCGAGAGTAGCGGAATGCGGACCTTCGTCGCCGATCGTGATGTTGACGGTTGGCGTGGCCGAGCTGAGCGTGAGCGATCCGGCCAGATTGCCGCCGACCAGCGCCGGCAGCGGCCGTGCGGCGGGCGAGTCGACGATGCTGTCCACGGTGCGCAGCCGATCGATCGTCGCAGGGAGGCGCAGCGGCCCGACGATGCAGTGATCGATCACGAGGCGCAGCCGCTCGTTGGCCGCGTCTACCACCAGGCTGGGGCGCTCCGGCTCGGTGGGTAGCCCGGACTCGTCGAGATCGCGGCCGGGCACCAGCGTGCAGTGCAGCAGATTCAGCTCGGGCAGATTGTCCTCGACGCGAATCTGGCCCGCGATCAGCAGCCCGTTGATCGTCAGCCGCGCCTGCTGCTCGCCGCCGGTGACCACGATGTCGCCCTGCAAAGTCGGGCGCTTGCCGTTGGCTGCCTGGATAATCAGCTCGCTCCCGGTCATCGGAATCGTCAGCGTTTCGGCGTAGCTGCGGTTGTCGTCGATCTGGATCACCGTGCGCGGCGTGGCCGGATTCCAGAGCGTCAGCGCCGCCGAGATCGTCGTGACGGCGGTAGCCGAGACGCGGATCAGCGAGCCGAACGCGTCGGGATCGGCGATGGTGTCCACGCGGAAGGGCTCTGACGGACCCAATTTCTGCGGCGGCTGGCGGCGCTCGTATGGTCCGCCGCCGAGGTTGCCGCTGAAGCCATAGGAGTAGCTGACCTGCACGCTGGTCGGCGGTGCGCCCGCAGGCAGCGCGATGCGACCCAGCACCGGATCGACGGCCACGCGGATCGTGCGGCTGACCGAGGTTCCGTCGCGGCGGGTGTAGCTTTTGCTGGTGGGCGGCTGTCGCCACTCGGCGAGATTGCAGATCAAGATCTGGTCGGGCGGCACGGCGATCGCGCTGCCGTCGAGAAAGATCTCAAAGACCGGCGGATCGGCGAAGTAGCTTAGCTGCGGCGTTTGCTCGTCGACCAGCGCCTGGCGCAGCGCCTCAAGCTCGGCGTAGAGCGGATAGCGCCGCAGCGTTCCCGGCACGTTGATCTCGCCCGCGCTGCTGGCGATGTCGGTCTCGGTCTGCGGCTGGTTGAAGAGCGGCGCGTCGTTGCCGAGCGAGCTAAAGCGGAAGCGGCGCGGTCCCTGCGCGGCCGGCTCGGCTTTGAGCAGCGGGTAGGATTGCAGCCGCCACAGAAAGATCCCGATGTTCAGTATATTGTGCTTGCCACGTCCACTGGCGATCCGGCGCACGTCGGCGGTGTGCGCGATCGTATCGAAGGGCGTGTCGAGCAGCTCAAGCGTATTCACATCACGAAGATCCGGCGTGCGCACATTGGGCAACCGCACATGATTGACATGCTGCGTCGTCGCCAGCAGCTGGAAGAACTCGACGGCGCGCGCGTTCCAGCCGGTGGTGTCGCGGGCCAGCTGCTCCAGCATCGTGGCGGTGCCTTTGCGGCGACGATAGCGCAGCGTGTTGGCGACCTGCGCCCGCTGGCTGAAGGTCGTCGTGGTGACGGGATGCAGCCCACGCACGCGCAGCAGATCGCCGATGTAGGGCGCGACCCACTCGTCGCAGGTTTCGATGAACCAGTTATCGTAGAGCTGCGCGATGTCGTTCTCGACGACCTGCAATTGCTCGGCGAGCACCGTGAGCAGCGCTTTGAGCGGCTGGCCCTGCTCGTCGTCGCGGATGCGATAGATCGCCGGCAGCAGATCATAGAGCTTATCGATCGGAGCGTTGGTCATCGTGTCATCTCCGTCAGCGTGATTCCGTCGCGGCTGATCGTCAGCAGCTCGGCGGGCCTGGGCGTCGGCGTGAATGCTGCGGCGTCCCAGTGCGCGGTCTGGACCGGCAGCCGCTCGTTGACGATCGCGGCCTGCCCGACGAGATAGAGCGCGTCGAGATCGGCGGCCTCTACGCCTGCGACAGCCTGGATCACCGCCAGGACTTCGCTCTTGGTCACGGCCTGCCCAAAGCCGCGCTGCTCGAAGGCAAAGCTTTGCTTGAGCGCATCTGTGACCGCAGTTTTGACCTTATCGGCCAGGTAGCCGAGCCGCACCAGGATTTTGGCCTCGACATTGAAGGCGATCGGCGTGTAGGAATCGATCGCGACCTGCTGGATCGGATCGCGCGCCAGGTCGATCGCGGCCGTGAGATTGCGGTACAGCTCCGAGGTCGGGCTGACGACATCGCCGTTGGCCGCCGCGATCGTGAGATAGATCAGCCGGTGCTCGCCGGACCAGAGCCAGGTCGCCTGGGCTTTGCCGATCCCGGCGAAGGCGCGCGCGAAATCCTCGAAATCTTGCAGCGAAACGATCCGGCCCAGCGTGAGCACCGTCAGCGGCGCGTTGTCGCGGGCTCGATCGCGGCTTTCGGGATCTTCCGCGCCGGTCGGAGCCAGCGGATTGATCACGCCTTTGACGCCGAGCGGCCGTGTCATCAGCAGGCTGAGCTGTCCGGCTTTGACCAGTCCCGCCAGCCCGGTGCCCACGCGGTACGTCGCGACGATGTTCTCGACGCCGCTTGGCGGACGCGCGCCTGAGCCGCCATCGCCGAACTGGACCGTGGTTTTGCTGTCGTCGCCGGTGCGCGTGATGTAGACCCGATCGCGGGGCGTGAGGCTGTACAGCGACGAAACCTCGCTCCACAAAATATCGTTGACGCGCACCTCAAGCGTGCTGGCCGATCCGGTCGCGGTCGGCGCCGAGATATAGGTCAGCGGCGCCTGTTTGAGCAGGAACTTTTGCAGCGGCTGCGCGGCATCGCCACTGCCGAGCACCTCGCGTTTGGTCTCGCCGTGCGTGCTCAGCGCGACGTTGGCGTTGATCGTCACCGTGCTACGCGTGTAGCTCCACAGCAGGCCGCTGGTGAAAATCAGCGTAGTCAGGCCGTCGAAGTGGATGATCTCTTTGAGCGTGACGATCTCGCTGCGGGTCACGCCCGGCGCATCCGCCTGCTCGCCGCTGAGGATCACAACCTGACCGGCCTGAAGCTCCAGCACCATGCGATCGAGCAGTAGCGCCGTGGTTCCCTGCGCGACCTGCTCTTCGATCGGCAGCCGATCCAGGGGCAGCGCCTCGCTCTGGACGTGGGCGGTGGTGCGGCGGAACTTGAAGCTCGCGATTTTGTCGGCGGTGGTCAGCGCCGCGCCGTTGGGCTTCGCCAGCTTGAGACCAGTCGCCCGCGCGCTCATGCCAAAGTCCGCCAGCGACGCCTCGCCGACCTCGGTCACGCGGTAGGCGATCGGTCCGGCGGTGGAGCTAGTGAAGAGTGTCCAGCTATTGCGCACAACATCCGGCAGCGCGCGCTCAAGATACACGTCGAAGATGTCGCCGGCGGAGTAGTAGCGTTCCAGCGAATCGGTCCAGATCGAGCGACCGCCGCCCGAGTCCCAGTCGGGATCGAAGGTGCTTTTGACGATCGGTGACTGCTGAGCCAGATTTCCGGCGCTCGGGCTGGTGAGCAACGCGCGCGACTCGCCGAACGTTTCGTCGGAGGCGGCGCGCAGCGTGAGATTGCCGCCGGCTCTGGTCGCGCTGGCTGGTGGGAACAGGATGTCGTAGAGCGGCGCGTTGTTGCCGAAGAAGCCTACGCGCGATCGAAAGGCCAGCAGACTGGTTGTTGCGGCGCCGGCGGCGGGCGCGTTGACATACTTCAGCAACTCCTGGCCGTCCCAGCGATTGGCCGTCAGAAAGGTTGCCAGATCGCGCTCACGCCAGCGGCGGCTGAGGACAAAGGTGCTGATGTTGCCTTTGGTGAAGGGCAGCGGCGCGAAGTTCGGCGTGCCGCCGGTCATCACGGGCGGATCGTAGTTCAGCGTGGGCGGTGGTGCCGGCAGCGGCGTCGATCCGATCGCGGCCACATCGAGATCCAGCCGCGTGCGACTGCGATCGCTCTCGACGGTCACGGTCTTGATCAGGATCGGCAGCGCGTTGGAGCCGCTCACCACCAGCAGCCGATCGCCGGCCTTGAGATTGGTCTGCGTCCCGGCGATGTACAGGCGCTGGGCGACGATCTCCTGGTTGTTGCCGGCCACGAGATACAGCTGGCCGCTTTTGATCTTGAGCGTCTGCGGCTGGCTGCTCTGCGGCCGGAGCGCGTTCCAGGCCACATGCGCGGTGATCGGCTGCGTGGTCTCGAAGGTCTGCGGCTGCTCGCCGGGGCCGGGCAGGCTTTGCACGCGGGTGCCAGTGTCGATCGGCGTGGTCGCGGGCGAGCCCGGCGCTTCTTCCATGGTGAAGGCCAGATAGGTGCTGGCGGCGACGCCCGGATTCAGCTCGTAGCCGACCTCGCGGGCCAGCTCAAGGATCGAGCGGCGCTCCGTGGCGGTGCGTAAAAAGCCCTCGTTGGCGATGCGCTCCTGGTAGAAGGCCAGCACGTCGAGCATCGTGGCGCAGGCGTCGATCAGCGCGATCGATGGATCGGCGTCGTCGCGGGAGGTCAGAGCGTCGAGGCCGGGCTGCTGGGCGATCGCGCTTTGCATCGTCGCTTTGAAGCTGCCGTGCGTGCCCACGCGATAGGCCAGCGCCGCCAGGCCGGGCCGGTTGTCGAGCAGCACCGGAGTCAGCGGCGAGACGCCCTCACAGCAGCCGCAGGGATCGAGAGAATCGCTCATAGGCCGCCTCGCGATTGAATCTCAAGCTTGCCGTTCTCGGGAAAATTCGGATCGTTGTCCAGCCGCGCTACCTCGATCGGGCCGAGCGCAAGCAGGCCAGATTCGATCTCCTGGTTGGCGGCCTTGCCCCAGCGCTGGAAGCGCAGCACATCGACCGACGCGACGCCGGTGACGCGCATGGCGGCCTCGTAGATCTGGCTGAGATAGACCGGCTGGCCGAAGGTGAAGTTGTCGGGATGGAAGAAGCCACGCGATCCGCTCGCAAACTGGGCGCTGCTCAGCGCGATCAGCAGCGCTTCCTTGACGTTGGAGCGGAAGTAGCCCGGCTTGACGCAGATCGAGAGCAGCAGATCCAGCGGCACAAAGACCGGCGCGGCGATCTCCAGGTCGTAGCCCGCGATGCGGTAGCGCTCAAGATGCGCGCGAATCTCGTCTTTGAAGTCGTCGTCGACGGGCAGGCCACCGGTTCGATCGATCGTCACAAAGACCGTATACCAGCTGCCGGTCCAGCGAATGCGCGCCACGGCCTGCTGCACCTCGGGATGTCGCCGCGCAACCTCGGAGTAGTCGGCCTCGGTGACGGCGCGCTCCTGGACGCGGAACGCCTGCGGCGCGTACAGCCGGACCTGCTCCATCAGCTCGGGCTCGCTGCCGCCGACCGCCGGCATGGGATTGCGCACGCCGTCGAGGCCGCCGCCGCTCCTGACAATCCGCCCGATCGCGCCGCGCCCGACATTGCCGATCTGCCCGTTGCCCACGCGATAGGTCGCGCTGAAGTTGGCGCCGGGAGCGGGCTGCTTGCCCAGCGCGCCGTCGCCGAAGCGCAGATAGGCCCGGCCGTCGCTCTCCATCTCGACCACAAACTCTGTACGAAAGCCATCGCTGCCCAGCAGATCGGCCTGCGGATGCCAGGTGCGCTCTTCGCCGCGCAGCGTGATGCTTGGCCGCGACTGCCGCACATCCCAGCGCAGCGCCGCGCTGGCCGAGCTGAGATCCAGCGGTCCCGCGTAGGTCAGGGCCGTGCGCGCTAGCCGTGGACGGTAGGCGGTCTGCTCCGGCACCTCGGCGGGAACCAGCGCTTCATTCGTGATCGTGCGGCCATGGTCGGCCAGCGCGATGTTGCCGCGCGCCACGCTGGCATTCGAGATCAGCCGGTTGCCGCTGCGGTCGCTGACCTCGGCGGAGATGCACAACGGAAACGGTAGCGCGTCGGCGGTGCTCCACGCAATCTCGACGATCGCCGTGTTGTGCAGAACATCGGTTGTGGGCTGCACGGCGGTCAATCGTACCGCGTGGCGCTGGGCCGGATCGGCGTCGGCTGGACGGCCGGTTGTCGGGCTGATCACTTCCTCAAAGATCAGCACATCGCCGACCTGAAGCTGAAGCGGCGTTCCCGGCTTGTCGAGCAGCGTAGCGCGAGTGGCGCCGCGCGGCAGGCAGCAGCCGGTATCGTCCCAGGTGTAGAAGTTGATCTCGTTGTGGACGGAGCGCAACCGCACGCCGATTCTGGTCTCGAACACCAGCGGTCGCTCGGCCAGAATCTCTTGCAGCCGATTCGGATTGACCATGACGGCCTCGGTCGCGCCGCCGGTCAGCAGGATCGCGCCCACGTCGAGCGTGCCGCCGTCCAGCGCGCCGCCGGGCGTGACCACGAAATGCACCCAGGCGCGGGCATTGCAGCCGTCGTGCATGACATAGTCGAGCAGCCGGGCGTGACGCCGCACTGAGACGCGCTTGCGGGCCGTGCCGAGATAGGCCTCGGTCGCGACGGCATCCTGAAAGTAGCTCAGCCGATCGCCCGCGTAGGCCAGCAGCTCTACCAGCGCGATCTGCATATCGGCGGCGTTGCGCTCGCGCCACTGCGGCATCAGCGCGCTCATGCGATCGAGCATCAGGCGGCGAAAGCTGGTGTAATCCTTGGCCAGGTAGTCGATCTCGGGCTCGGGCAGTCGCTCGGGCGGGCAATCCCCCTCCGGCGCGCAGTCGAACTCGCTCGGGCAATCGACCTTGAACGAGAACGGGATCGCCGAAAGCTGCGGATCAAAGTTGCTCGGCGGCGCGTCGGTGTTCGGCCCCTGGACCAGCCGCAGCGTGTAGGTCGAGAAATCGCCCGCGCGATCGGCGACGACCGTGAGCACATCGCCGTCGGCGCTGACGCTCTGCACGCGCAGATTCTTGATGCGTACGCCGCCTTCGATCTTGAGATTGGCGGGAGTCAGCGCCGGCGTGGGCGGCACCGGATCGGTAGGCGTGCCCGGCAGATTGTGTAGAAAGGTCACCCGCAGCGTGCGCTGGTCGGGCTCGACCTCCAGAAAATCGATGCCGTTGATCGTCGGCGTGAGCGGCGTTCCATCGCCCGCACGCGGTGCGCGCACGAAATCCCGGCGATTCTGGTTATTGCAGCGGTACTGGGTACTCATGGCACGGCTCGCTGAAACTGCGCGACCTGGCGCTGCTGGCTGCGGCGCACGACATACTGGATCAGCACCTCAAGCGTCGAGTCGAGCGCGCGCACCTGGACTGCCTCGATCTGGATCAGATCGCCGAGCCACTGCTGGAGCGCGCCCTGCACCGAGGCTTGAGTGGCCGCCGCCAGCACGTCGCTGTTGGGCGCGAAGACGAGCTGAAGCAGGCCGCTGCCGAAGGTCGGCCGGTTGACGCGCTCGCCGGGCGCGGTAAACAGCACCTGCTCGATCAGATCGCGAATATGCTCGTCCTCGCTCGTGTCGGCGGTGTGGCCGCGCCGGTCGAAATGAAACGGATAATCGATCTGCATCACGTACCTCGCACGCGGGTCTGAGTGACCAGGATGTTGACGCCGGTTCCGTTGGGCGCGCAGATCGCCTGGCTATCCTGAAGCAGCACCGGCACGCCGCCGGCCATGACACGTGTTGCCGCCGTGACCCACTGGGCGGTGACGCACGGGCTGGGAGCGCCGCTGACGTTGAACGGGCAGCCCGCGACGGTGTGGGGCGCGCTCTGGGTGACGATCGGCTGTCCGCTGACTTTCACGCGCGGATTGGGCGCGGTCGGCATGGCCTGACCGCCGTGCATGCAGATCACGGTCGCGCCCTGATGCAGCAAAAATCCAGGCATTAGATCACCTCCAGCGCGCCGTTATTGATCGAGACCTGCGGCCCGGTCATTTTGATCGTGCCGCCCTGGCCGGTGGTGATCTCGACGCCCTGCGCGCTCAGCACGATCTTCTGGCCGCTCGACGTTTCCAGGGTGATGCCGCCGATGCCGGGCGTATCGTCGAGGATGATGCTGTGGCCGCCCTCGGTCTTGAGCAGCACTTTTTTGCCGGGCAGCGCCAGGAGCAGCGGCGGCGGCACCTCGGCGCGCGAGCCGTACCAGCAGCCGGACCAGATCGGATACTCGGGATCGCCGTGCTCGAACTCGATCCAGACGCCCGCGCCGACCTTGGGCAGCGCGAAAAAGCCCATCCCGCTGCCGGCGAAGGGAAAGGCCGGCATGGCCCAGCCGCTCTCCAGGCCGCCCATCACATCGGCAACTCTGGCCCGAATCCGCCCGATCTGCTCGGGATCTTGAATGTCGGTCACGACGCCGCGAAATTTGCCGTAGAAATTGCTGGTCATGGTCGTACCACCGGCAGCAACGCACCGGTCCCTTCTCTTTTGAGCGAAAAGCTTTGCGTGTAGGTGCCGCGCTCGATCCGGTGGCTGACACGCTGTACGTAGTAGTTGCCGTTGTACGAGAATCCCGCGCCGCGCACGCCTACCAGCTTGCGCGCCCGCAGGATGCCGCCGTAGCGCACGGTCTCAAGCTCGCCCGTGCCGGTCACTGAGTCGGGCGAGCGCGTGACAGCCGCGACCGCCGAGGTGGCTGCCTGGCCCGGGCTCTGGTTGGCGACGTCGCGCAGCAGCACGGTGCGGCGGGCGGGTGTCGGCGACAGCGCCAGCGGCGGCACGCGCAGCGATGGCAGTGATGGGATCGGAATGTTGATCTTGGTGATGGGCTCGACGATGCTGCCCTGCGTACCGACCGGCGCGAGCGCGTCGTGCGAAAAATTCAGCGACGTGACGTTGGTCGAGTGGCCCATGTTCATCGTCAGCGCAGGCTGCGGCAGGCCCAGCCGATTCTCGGGCCCCCAGTAGGCGGTGTTCACGCCAAAGGTCAGCGGCTCGACATAAAAGACGAAGCCGTTGCGCTCGGCCAGTCGCTTGATAAACCGCAGATCGGTCTCCTGCTGGCGTGGAATCCGATCGATCATCAACGGAATGTCGAAGGTCGGCGTGGCCTGCGGGATCAGCCCGAACTGTGCGTACTGCGCGATCAGCCGCATCACGATCACGGAGTCGGGCTGGTTCTCGAACTTCTCGTTTTTCTCCTCAAGGTCGAGCATCGCGCTCACGTCTTTGCCGGTGACGGTCAGCGTGGACATGCCCGGATCGTTGCTGGGCGTGATCTGGTGATGCGTGATCACGCCGTCGATCAGCACCTCGGGTGTGACGCCGAGCAGCACGCCGATGATCACGCGGTTGAACGGATCGAACGTGCCGTCGAGCAGCAGCCCGTAGTCCACCACGCGATCTTTGCCGAGCGTGAAGGTCATCTGAAAGCCGTCGCCCTGGTCGGAGTCGTTGGTGACTTCGAGGTTGCTCAGCGCGCTGGTGACAGCATACGAGGCGGGCAGCGGTACGGTGTTGCCCACCAGCAGGATCAGGCGAATTCCAAGCGTGCTTGCTAGCATCGCGGCCTCTCAAAGCTTCGGCATTGTGATCGCGATCGTGCGTCCGGTCTCGTCGGTCAGCTCCTCGGGATCGAGCGCCAGGTTGGCATCGCAGATCCGCCAGAACTGCAAGGGATCGCCCAGGTAGCGCGCCGTGATATTGTCGAGCCGCTCGCCCTGGGTCACGGTATGCTCGACGAGCGTGGTCTGGCCGTCGGCGGGCGGGATGAAGCGGCGGCGCTTGTAGGCGATCACGCGCGGCGCGCCGTCGGCGTCGGTGATTTCCAGCTTGACGGTCTCCAGGCTGTAGTAGCGGCTGGTCGGATCGAACATTGGCCCTCACCCCCAACCCCTTGCCCGCCGTCGTGGGGCCCTTTCCCACTCCTGTGCGGCAGGCGAGGGGAGTATCGGTACTTTTCAGTTCTTGGTTCTCCGTTCCCCTTTGTTCCCTTGTTCCTTTGTTCTGTTGTGCTTTCGTGGCCCTCACCCCCGGCCTGCGGGCCACCCCCTCTCCCACTGCGGCAGGCGACGGGGAAGGTCGGTCCTCGCTTTTTGTTCTTGGTTCTTGGTTCGTCTCCGGTTCTTGGTTCTTGGTTCTTGGTTCTCCGTCACCCCACTGCCCCCGCGATCGTGCTCACGCCGCCGATCGTCGCCATGACCTCTTTGCTGACCTGGTGCGCCATGAAGAGCGCGCCGCCCGCGCTGAGCAGGCCCAGGTCGTAGTAGCTCAGCACCTGGAGATCGAGCCGAACCTTGGCGCGGATCGGGTTGAGATTGGGATCGTAGGCTTCCTCGGTGATGGTGAACTGCGTCAGGCGCACCGGCAGCACACGCTGGACGCCCCAGACAAAGAGCGTGAGCGGCGCCTCGGGCGGAATAATTTCGATCACGCCGGTGGCGGCCAGCACCTCGTTGGCGATCGTCAGCGCCGACTTGGGATACAGCAGCATCTCCAGCGAGGCCAGCGTCGGGTACAGGCCCAGCGCGGTGGCGGGAAACTGCGCGCGCTCAAGCTGATCTGTGGCGTCGATCTCGACCTCACACGAGATCTTTTCTTCGGGCGGGCCTTTGAGCCGCAGCGCCTCGCCGCGATCCGAGTTGCCGCCCGTGGTCCGCGCCGTCACCGTACGCGTCATCGTGTCGGGGTTGTACTGAAACACGATCACGCTGGCCAGCGGATTGAACGGATCGAGGCCGATGATCGCGCCTTTTTGCACCTGTGGCGAGCCGGGAAAGGTGGTCATGGTCTGCCTCCGCTGCCGGGTTGTTGTCCTGCACCGCCGGGCTGGCCCTGAATGACGGGCGGCTGATCGGGAGTTTGCCCGCTCAGACAATGAACGAATTGTGCCCAGGAGTCCGCCGAGTCGAAGCCGCCGCACGAGGTCTGGCAGTCAAAGATCACGCAGTAGCTTTCGCCGAGCGCCCCGCTGCCGATACGCGCCAGATGCGCCGCCTCGTGGATCATCGTGCGGATCTGCTGCTCCGCCGAGCTGCCGAAGAAGGTCGGACACAGGATGATCGGTGGGCGCAGGCCGCGCACGTAGGCGGCGCGAGTGCCGCACTCAGGATCTTTAGGCCCGGCGACCATCACCTGTGGGTTCATGAGCCGCGTGACCATCGAGCTTACGATCTCTTCGACCTGCTCCATGTTCGGGTTATCCCACTCAAACATCACGCGGGCCAGATTGCGTGCCCGGCGGCGCATGTCCTCGCCAGGATCAGTTCGTGGTGGGCCGGGCGCGACCGTGCCGGTTATCCGCATCAGCGCTACCTGCGTACGAATGGCGGCAGCTCGGCGCGCGTTTTCGATCGTTTGGGCTTGATTCTGGTTAGGAGCCACAGGCGCTACCGGCTGTGGAGGGGGAGGAGGCTGCTGCTGGCCGCCGCCGTTCCTGAAGAGTCCATACGGCGAGTGTGACAGAGCCAGCGGCGAATCCTGGGCGTGATCGTCGGCTACGCGCTGCACTCCCAGCTCACGATTCTGGCGGCACTCGGCGCACTCGCCGCCGGCCGCAGAGTGAGCGCCGCATGCGCATTTGGCCTGAAGGCGTGGCGCCGGATCGGGCATGCGCATGATGCGGTCGGCGACCCGATCAGCCTCGTGCTCGTATGCGTCGCCCGGGTGGCTGATCGCCAGCTTGGCCTGGATCGCGCCACTGCCGAAGCCTTGCTGTACCACGTGGGCTAGCTCGTGCGCCAGCAGCCGCTGGCCGGATCTTGATGCGGGCTGGTACTGATCGGCGCGAAAAACGATGTCGCGGCCCACGGTGTAGGCGAGCGCGCTCACGGCGTGAGCCGATTCGTCAGCCTGTGATCCGGTATGCACGCGCACCTTGCCGAAGTCGTGGCCGAAGCGTGGCTCCATGAATGCGCGTGTGGCAGCGTCGAGCGGCTGACCGGCTGAGCGCAGCGCGTCTTCTACGATCGGCGGCGCGGTAGCGGGTGTGGTCTGGCTGCTGGCCTGGCGCTCCAAGCGCTGCTTGCGACACGCCGCGCACTCGCCGTCCGGTCCAGGAGAGCCGCCGCAGGCACACTTGCGCTGGAGCCGGCCGATGCGTGCCGGAGTGAAGGACGGCGGTGCTTTGCTCTGCTGTGGCTGTGCTCTGGTGCTCATCGCTGCAATCCTCGATAGACGGCCTCGGCGATCTGCGCGCCAAGCGTGTCGGGCGGCGAGCCGGACGCGACCTCAAAGCTGCCGCCGCTCAGCCGCGCCACGATTCCGGCCTGACTCAGACCAGGCGGAATGCCTTGCTCAGCCAGCAGCCGCGCCAGCTCGTGTTCCACGGCCGCCCCGAGATCGTAGCGCGCCCCGGCCGATCGGACGTGATCCAGGCCATGCAGCACCAGCTCGCCGATCTGAATCTGTACCGCCGGCGCAGGTGTCGGAGCCGCCTCCGTGATCGATCTGCGCTGAGTGGTCTGTGATTCGTGCTGCTCGTTCATTGCCAGCCTCCGGCCTCGACTTCGGTCAGCGTCTTTTCGAGCTTGAGATATTCGGTGCGCGCGGCCCGCAGCAGATGCTTCATGCGCACCGGCTCGGCGGCGTCGGCGGCGAGAAACGCGGCGTTGAGCGCAATATTCCGAATATTGCCGCCCGTAATGTTGAGCCGCGCCAGCTTCGCGATGTCCAGCTGCTCGGTGGGCGTGGCTGGCGGAAAGATCCGCCGCCAGATCTCGGCGCGCTGCGCGGCATCCGGGAACGGAAACTGCACGACGAAGCGGATGCGGCGCAGAAACGCGGTGTCGATCGCGCTCTTGAGATTGGTCGTCAGGATCGCCAGGCCGCGATAGGCTTCCATGCGCTGCAACAGGTAGCTGACCTCGATGTTGGCGTAGCGATCGTGGCTGTCTTTGACCTCGGAGCGCTTGCCGAAGAGCGCGTCGGCCTCGTCGAAGAGCAGGATCGCGCCGCCCTCTTCGGCCGCATCGAAGACCCGCCGCAGGTTTTTCTCGGTCTCGCCGATATATTTGCTGACCACCGACGACAGATCGATGTGATACAGATCCAGGCGCAGCTCGTGAGCCATCACCTCAGCCGCCAGCGTTTTGCCGGTGCCGCTCTCGCCCGCGAAGAGCGCGCTAATGCCCAGGCCACGCGGCGATTTGGCGGCAAAGCCCCAGGTGTCGTAGACCGTCATGCGTCGCCGCACGTGCGCGACGATCTCGCGCAGAATCTGGCGCTGTGTCTCGGGCAGCACCAGATCGTCCCAGCCGGCGGCGGGCGTGATGCGCTGCGCCAGCTCGTCGAGTCGTGAGCGCGTGTGCGTCCGGCAGGCGTTCCAGATCACCGCGCCGGCATCCTGCTCGGGAGTGTGGCCCAGGGCCTCGGCGCTCGCCGCCAGAATCGTGGCGGTGCTCAGGTCGAACTGCGCGACGATCGTATCCACCTGGCCGTTGAGCTGTGCTGTTGTGGCTCCCAGCGCGCTCTGCCAGATCGCGCGCTGCTCGACGTGGCTCGGCTTGTGCACATCCAGGATCAGCGTGGGCCGCCCAAGGATGCGCCGCCGTTCGCGAGTCGCCACGATCAGCACACACTGCATCCGCTCGATCAGTCGGGTCAGCGCGGCGTTGCGCACGGTGTCGCTCAGATCGAAGCCGTCGCAGTCCAGCAGCAGCGCCGTGCTCGTCAGCGCGGCCTCACGCTCCCAGAGACAGATCAGCGCTTCCAGATCGCCGGCTGCGGTCGGCACCAGATCGGCCGCGAGCAGGCTCAGCCGCAATCCCAGCGTGCTGCACGCAGCGGCGGCGATCGTGCGCTTATCGGTGGTTTCCGCGCCGCAAAGCTGAATCACCGGCAGCGCTGTGCTGCTCGAAGCCTCTGTCATCGTCGCGACAATCCGCTCGACCAGCGCCGCGTGCGATGGCACCAGCCCGCTCGACGCCTGAACCGGCTCGACGATGCCGACCAGCCGCTCGTCGAGATGTGCGGTGCCCGCCAGATGGTGTAGCACCCGCTCGTCGATGCGCAGCGGACTCTGGGTCAGCGCGCTGCCCGCCGCAACTTCGATCAGCCGCCAGCGCCGCAGCGGACTGCCGGGCGTGAGCGCGCTCCAGTGTGCGTCGGGCAGACAGGCCAGCGCCAGGCTAAAGGTCGGGTATGGGCGCGACGGATCGTTGTGGGCGGCGGCGCACAGCGGCCCAAACGACGAGTCCAGCTCGACTCCGGCGCAGAGCAGCAGCAGATCGCGCTCAAAGGCCGAAAGCCCAAACGTGGTGCCGATCTGCTCCAGCGCGGCCGGAGCAGGCAGCGATCGCCGGATCTCGTCCAGCGCCAGCCGCGCCTCCTCGATCGATGGGCTGCCGGCTGATAACGGCTGCGTGTGCTGCTCCAACGTCGCGCGCAGCAGCGTCAGCGCCGCCTGCGTGTAGCGCTGGTTGGCCGTCGTCCAGCTGTCGATCGCCGGCGTGCTCACGAGATCACCACGGTTGGCCCGATGAACTCGCGGTAGTTCGGCTGCGTGTCATCGGTTACTTGCTCTAGCTCGCTCTCCGCGCCGTCCACGCGCAGCCGCACGAGATAGGTTCCGTCGTCCACGCCGTCGGCGTCGAAGATCAGCGGATCGCTCTCGGCGTCTCGTGGCCGTGGCGTGAGCGTGTAGGTCAGCGGCTGATTCGGCGGCGCTACCACCTGATGCAGCAGCAGTGTCGCCTGCTGGCGCAGCCCGACGCGTGGCTGGGCGTCGACGGTGATGCGTGGATCGGTGCCGTCGCTAAAGTTCGCGCTGTTGAGCTGTGGCCGCAGCACAAATGCGGCTACGTTCGAGGCCATGCTCC
>DASWTQ010000120.1:0-7532 GCA_036402055.1 Herpetosiphonaceae bacterium | reverse complement strand
CAGATCGAACTGCGTGGTCGCGCGCTCGATGCGTACCAGGCTGACGGCCAGATCCGCGCTATCCTTGCTCGGCGGCGGCACGTTTTGCAGGCTGAACAGCACCTGAAACAGCGGCGTGTGGCTCATGTTGCGCTCGGGCTGGACCGCCTCGACAACCTTTTCGAACGGCGTGTCCATGTGGGCGAACGTGCCCAGCGCGGTCTCACGCACGCGGCCCAGCAGCTCGCGAAACGTCGTCGAGCCCGAGAGCTGTGTACGCAGCACCAGCGTGTTGACGAAACAGCCGATCAAGCCCTCAGTTTCGACCCAGTTGCGGTTGGCGATCGGCGTTCCGACCAAAATATCTTCCTGGCCGGTGTAGCGGTAGAGCAAGGTTTTGAAAGCCGCCAGCAGCGTCATGTACATGGTCGTGCCCTGCTGCTGGCTCAAGGCTTTGAGCCGATCCATCAGCGACTCGGGCAGCTGCAAAAAGTGCCAGGCGGCCGCATAGGTCTGCACTGCCGGCCGTGGCCGATCCGTGGGCAGCTCCAGAATCGTCGTCGCGCCGGCGAGCTGCTCTTTCCAGTAGTCGAGCTGCTGATCGAGATGATCGCCCTGAAGCCGCTGGCGCTGCCAGGCCGCGAAATCGGCATACTGGATCGGCAGCTCGGGCAGCGGCGAGGCCATGGGCTCAGGATTCCCGCTGGCGGCGTGCTTGACACAGGCGCGGTACAGATCCATCAGATCGCCGATGTACACCCGCAGTGACCAGCCGTCGCCGACGATATGGTGCATCACCAGCAGCAGCCTGTGCTCCTGATCGGATAGACGAAATAGTGTCAGGCGCAGCAGCGGGCCGTGCGCCAAATCGAACGGGCGATCGACCTCGGCGGCGACCAGCCTGGCGACGGCGGCGGACTGCTCGGCGGCGGGCTCCGCGCTGAGATCGACCAGCGGCACCGCGATCTGCTGCGTGGGCGCGATCACCTGAAGCGGCAGGCCGTCGACAGTGGGAAAGGTTGTGCGCAGCGTCTCGTGGCGCTGGCCCAGCAGATTGGCGCTCTGCTGCAAAGCCGCGTAATCGAGCTGGCCCTTCAGGCGCAGCATCAGCGGCAGATTGTAGGCCGACGCTCCCGGCGCGAGCCGATCCAGAAACCACAGGCGCTCTTGCGCAAACGAGAGCGGCGGCGGCTCGTCTGGAGAACGGCGTGGAATGGTGGTCGTGGGGGTCGATCCGTTCCGACGGGTCCATTGTTCCAGCAAAGCCTGCTTGGCCGATGATAGCTTTGCTCGCTGTTGGGCAAGATGATCTCGATCGATCATGGTTCAACTCCACTCTTCACGTCAGGCGGAAGGGCTGAGGCTCGGGATCTGGTCGTCTGGGATGGCTGTGAGCTTCTCGATCAGCAGCGACTCGATCGCCGTTGCCAGCTCGGCGACAGTCGCGTAGTCGAAGATGTGCCGGAGAGGAACTTCAACTGGAAAGGTGTCGCGCAGACGGGCGACCAGCAGGCTGGCGACCAGCGAGTTGCCGCCGATCTCGAAGAAATGATCGTTGCTGCCGACCTGCTCGATGCCGATCAAGTCCTGCCAGATCGTGGCGATGTGCTCCTCGATCGGGCTGCTGGGCTCGACGTAGGGCCGCAGCCGCTGCGGACGTGGATGCAGCGCCGGCGCGACCTCCGCGATCTCGGCTGGGACTGCGCGGTTCCCGACGATCTCGGCCTGCTGCTGAGCGGCCTGCACCTCGCCGCCGATCCAGTAGGTCTGGCGCTCGAAGGGATAGCTCGGCAGCGGCACTCGGCGCCGCGACTGGTGCGCGTACAGGCCCGCGCCATCGATCGCCGCGCCCGCCAGCCAGAGCTGGCCCAGCGCCGACAGCAGCACGGCGAGATCGGCCTGGCGATCGTCGGGGTGGCGCATGGCCGAGACCACCAGCTGCTCGCCGCGCGGATCGACCTGCTTGCGGACCAGACTGTTGAGCGTGGTCCCTGGCCCAACCTCAAGGAAGATCAGCGTGGGCTCCTCGGCTAACGTCGCGATGCCCTGCGCGAAACGAACCGGCTGGCGCAGCTGGTCGGCCCAGTAGCGCGGATCGGTCGCCTCAGCCGCCGTGATCCAGGTGCCGGTCAGACTTGAAATGTACGGAATCGCCGGCGGCTGAAGATCGACGGTGCGTACCACGGCCTCGAAAGCATCGAGGATCGGCTCCATGGCGGCCGAGTGAAAGGCGTGCGAGGTATGCAGCTGGCGGCTCTTAATGTTCTGCTCGGCCAGCTGCGCCTGGAATGCATCGATCGCCGCGTGGGTGCCGGAGACGACGCAGTGGATCGGGCTGTTCACCGCCGCGATCTCCAGGCCAGGACCGAGTAGCGGCGTCAGCATGTGCTCGGCCAGCGGCACGCTCAGCATCGCGCCACCGGGCAGCGACTGCATCAACCGCCCACGGGTTGCGACGAGCAGCAGCGCATCCTCAAGCGTCATCACGCCCGCCAGCGTGGCCGCGACGTACTCGCCGATCGAGTGGCCGATCAGCGCCTGCGGCTCGACGCCCCACTCCTGCCAGAGCCGCGCCAGCGCATACTCGATCACAAACAGCGCCGGCTGCGCGAGCGCGGTCTGCTGAAGCTGCTGCGCTGCGGTTTCGGTCTGCGTCGTCGTCGGATACAGCACGCCGCGCAGATCCAGCTTCAGGTGCGGCTTGAGCAGCTCACAGCAGCGATCGACCTCGCGGCGAAACGCCGGCTCGTGGCGGTACAGCTCGGCGCCCATGCCGACATATTGTGCGCCCTGGCCGGGAAACATCCAGGCCACCGGACGATCGGAGGCGTTCTGCCAGGTGGTGTAGATCCGGGCCGGATCGCGCCGCCGCAGAGCTTGGAGCGCATCATCGCGATCGCGGCAGACCAGCACCCGGCGATGCTCGAACTTGCGCCGGCCGCGCAGCAGCGTGTAGGCGACATCGGCCAGATCGACGTGAGGATTGGCCTCAAGATGCGCGACCAGATTGCCGGTAGCCGTTTCCAGCGCGGTTTCGGTTTTGGCCGAGAGCGTGAGCAGCTGCCAGGGACGAGCCGCCGTAGTCGGTATGGGCGGCGGCGCTTCTTCCAGGATCACATGCGCGTTGGTGCCGCCGATGCCAAACGAGCTGACGCCGGCCCGGCACGGTGCGCCGTTTGAGCGCCAATCGGTCAGTTGGGTGTTGACGTAGAACGGGCTGCTGTCGAGATCCAGCTCGGGATTCGGCGTCTCGAAGTGGAGGCTCGCGGGCAGCTGACGATGCTTGAGCGCCAGCACGGCCTTGATCAGCCCGGTCACGCCCGCCGCCACGTCGAGATGACCGAGATTGGTTTTGACCGAGCCGATCGCGCAAAACTGCCTGCGGTCGGTGCCGCTGCGGAAAGCCTCGGTCAGCGCTTTGATTTCGATCGGATCACCCAGGATCGTGCCGGTGCCGTGCGTCTCGACATACGAGATCGTGTCGGGCTCGACGCCGGCCAGCGTGAGCGCCTCGACGATCACGCGCGCCTGGCCCTCGACGCTGGGCGCGGTAAAACCGGCTTTGTTGGCGCCGTCGTTGTTGATCGCGCTGCCTTTGATCACCGCGTGGATCGTGTCGCCGTCGTCGAGCGCGTCCTGCAAGCGCTTGAGCACCACGATGCCCACGCCGCTGCCGGGCACTGCTCCCTGAGCCTGCGCGTCGAAGGCGCGGCAGCGACCATCCGGCGCGGCCACGCCACCCTCCTGGTAGTAGTAGCCTCCCTGCTGCGGCACCTGGATCGAGACGCCGCCGGCCAGCGCCAGATCGCACTCGCCGCTGAGCAGGCTCTGGCAGGCCATATGCACCGCCACCAGCGAGGTCGAGCAGGCCGTCTGCACCACCACGCTCGGGCCGCTGAGATTCATTTTGTAGGAGACACGCGTCGTCAGGTAGTCGCGCGCGTTGCCGATGTCGGCCTGCAAATGCCCGACGGCCTTGAGCGTCTGCGCGTGGGCGTACAGCAGATGCTGGTAGCTGTTAGCGCTGGTCCCGCCGTACACGCCGATCAGACCGGGGAACTGCTCGGCGTCGTAGCCGGCGTGCTCCAGGGCTTCCCAGGCGCATTCCAGGAAAAAGCGCTGCTGCGGATCGGTGATCTCGGCCTCACGCGGTGTCATGCCGAAGAACGAGGCCGCAAACTCCGCGATGTTTTTCAAAAAGCCCCGGCGCTTAACATACTGCGGATCTTCGAGCACGCTCGAATCGATCCCGGCAGCCGCTAGATCCTCGTCCGAGAACGTGATAATGCTTTCTTTGCCGTCGCGCAGGTTTCGCCACAGCTCGTCGGCATCGGCGGCGCCCGGAAAGCGCCCGGCCATGCCAATGACTGCAACTTCGGTCCTGAACCCATCGGCGCTACTCATCCTGGACTCCTTGTGCTCTGCGCGACGCTTGCTGGTTGTGGCGTAGCTGGCGCTGTTGCATCAGCGACTCGCGACGGGTCTTGGCTCGATCACGGTTGGTCTCGAAGGAAGGAGCCTGGTCCTGGTGCAGATGTTTGGCCAGGTCTTTGATCGTGGAATAGCGGAACATATCGACCAGCGGCACGTTTTTGCTCAGGATCGCCTGGAGCTTGCCCTGCACCTGGACCATCAGCAGCGAGTGGCCGCCCAGGTCGAAGAAATTGTCGTGCAGGCCAACCTGGTTGACGCCCAGGATCGACTGCCAGACGCCGGCGATCACGCGCTCAAGCTGGCTCTGCGGCGCAACATACACATGCTCAAGCTCCGGCCGCGCTCCATCCGGCGCAGGCAGCGCCTTGCGATCGAGCTTGCCGTTGGGCAGCAGCGGGAACGCATCCAGCAGCACGTAGGCGCTGGGCAGCATGTAGTCGGGCAGACGATCTTTCAGGTATTGGCGGAGTTCGGAAGAACCTAGAACCGAGAACCTAGAACCGGGTTCGGCTGAATCTTCTTGGTTCTTGGTTCTTGGTTCTTGGTTCTCGACCACGTACGCAACTAAGCGTTTATCGCCCGGCTGGTCTTCGCGCACGATCGCCAGCGCCTCGCGCACGGCTGGATGCGTCCTCAGCACGGCCTGGATCTCGCCCAGCTCGATGCGGTAGCCGCGCAGCTTGACCTGGTGATCCAGCCGGCCCAGAAATTCGATCCGGCCATCCGCTCGGTAGCGGCCACAGTCGCCGGTTTTGTAGAGCCGCGCTCCTGGCTCGCCGCTGAACGGATCGGGAATGAAGCGCTCGGCGGTCAGATCCGGCCGGCTGCGATAGCCGCGCGCGACGCTCGGCCCGCCGAGGTAGATCTCGCCCGCCACGCCCACCGGCACCGGGTTGAGATGCGAGTCGAGAATATACACGCGGGTGTTAGCCAGCGCCCGCCCGATCGTCGGCTCGGTGTAAGCGACGATCTCGCAGGCCGTCGCGTTGACGGTACACTCGGTCGGGCCGTACACGTTGTAGGCGATCGGCGGGCACTGAGCGGCCAGCCCATCCCACAGCTCGCCGCCGATCTGCTCGCCGCCGATCAGCAGCCGCTCCAGCGCAGTGCCGGTCTGGAGTCCGGCATCGAGCAGGGTTTGCAGCAGCGTCGGCGTACAATCCAGCACCTGGATCTCGCGCTCCCGCAGATAGGCGACGAACGCCTGGTTATCGCGGCGCAGCGCCTCGGGCAGCACATCCAGCGTGTGGCCGTCCAGCAGCTGGATCAGCTGCTTCACCGACGAGTCAAAGGCGATCGAGGCGTTCAGGCCGATGCGCAGCCGCCGCTTCTGCGCGCCATACTCGGCATAGATCGTTTCGCGCAGGCCGGTCAGCAGGTTGAGCACCGAGCGATGCTCGACCTGCACGCCCTTGGGCCGTCCCGTGGAGCCCGAGGTGTAGATAATGTAGGCCAGGCTGCGGGCGGTCGCGCTGTGCGGCGGATCGACGGCCGAGTAGTCTTCCAGGGCTGCGGTGTCCAGACACACAACATGCGCGGCGTGCAGATGGAGATCGTCGCTCACGCGGCCATGCGTGACCAGCACCGGCGCGGCGGTATCCGCCAGCATAAAGCGCAGCCGCTCGACCGGATAGCTCGGATCGAGCGGCAGGTACGCGCCGCCCGCCTTGAGGATGCCGAGCATGCCGACCAGCATATCAGTTGAGCGCTCGACACACAGGCCCACGATCACATCGGGGCCGACGCCGAGCCGCCGCAGGTGATGCGCCAGCCGGTTGGCCTGGGCGTTGAGATCGCCGAAGGTCAGGCGATCCGCCGCGTAGGCCACCGCGATCGCGTCCGGCGTGCGACCAACCTGCGCCTCAAACGCCTCGACGATGGTCGTCTCAGCCGGCAGCGCGTGGGCGGTCGCGTTCCAGTCGTGGAGCATCAGCCGTCGCTCGGCGTCGGTCAGCAGCGGTAGGTCGCTCAGCCGCCGCTCGCTATTGGCCGCAACGGCGTTGAGCACGATCTCAAGGTGCCGCAGCAGCCGCACGATCGTCGTTTCCTCGAAGAGATCCGTGTTATACACCGCCGCCGCGATGATCTCGTCGCCGATCTCGATCAGCTGTAGCTCAAGATCGAACTTGGCGCTATTGCTTGAGACGCCCATCGAGCGCACGTCGAGGCCGGTCATCTCGAAGCGGTTGGAGGCGCGGCCGATGAGCTGGAAGGTGATCTGGACCAGCGGCGTGCGGCTGAGATCGCGCTCCGGCCGCAGCTCCTCGACCAGCTTCTCGAAGGGCAGGTCTTGATGCGCATACGCGCCCAGCGCCGTCTCGCGCACCCGGCGCAGCAGATCGCGGAAGCGCAGATCGCCCGACAGATCCGTGCGCAGGACCAGCGTGTTGACGAAACAGCCGATCAAGCCTTCGATCTCGCTGCGATTGCGGTTGGCGATCGGCACGCCGATCACGATGTCGCTCTGGGCCGTGTAGCGCTGGAGGACGATCTTGAACGCGGTCAGCAGCGTCATGAAGAGCGTCACACCCTCCTGCTGGCTCAAGCTGGTCAGCGCGGATGTTAGCGCCGCCGGCAGCACAATGCTCTGCTCGGCTCCGTGGAAGGTCTGTACAGCAGGGCGCGGCCGATCGGTCGGCAGATCGATGTGAGGCGGCATACCGGCGAGCTGCTGCTTCCAGTAGCTCAGCTGCTGATCCAGAACCGCGCCCTGAAGATAATCGCGCTGCCAGATCGCATGATCGGCGTACTGGGTGCGCAAAGGCGGCAGAGCGGCAGCCAGCCGCGCGGGAATCTCGTAGGCTGCGGCGGTGCTATAGATCTCGTACAGCGCCGCCAGCTCACGGTAGAAAATCCCCAGCGACCAGCCATCCCACACGATGTGGTGCACGCTCAGGCAGAGCGTATGCTGCTCCGGGCTAAGCCGCAGGAGATAGGCGCGGATCAAAGGGCCGTGCGCCAGGTCAAAGGGTCGCTGCGCCTCGTGCTCGACGAACTGCGTGATCTGGGCTTCGCCATCGGCGGCGGGCTGCGCTGCAAGATCGTGAACCGGCAGGCTAAAGCTGTGCGCGCCCGCGATCACCTGCGCCGGCTGCCCGTCTGCAAGCTGAAACGTCGTG
>DASWTQ010000119.1:0-6260 GCA_036402055.1 Herpetosiphonaceae bacterium | reverse complement strand
TCGTTTCCTGGCCTTTGCCGCCGCTCGTTCCAGATTCTCCTGCACGCGCCACTTCACAATCCGGCTGATCAGATCGAGCGGCATCGGCTGATCGAGTGGAAACTGGATCGAGCCTTTGCCCTGCTTATAGACAGCTAGCTCATCTTTGAACGCCTCGATCCCTGACGGCACCGGATAAAACCCAATGTGCTTTTTGAACGCGGCGAAATACACCAGGTTGCCTTTCAGCATAAAGGTCGGCATTTGATACTTGATGGTTTCTTCGGCCTCTGGCGCGGCTGCTTTGATTGTCTGCCGGATCTGTTGCAGAATCGCCTGTATGTCCTGCGGAAACCCGGCGATATACTCGTCGATCGTTGTGGGCGCGGTTTGATCGCTGTTCATGGCTGGCCTTTCATCAGATAGAAGCCGTCAGGAGGAGCGGTTAGTGGTGCTTTTTGATACAGGAAAAATTCAGATGTGGATTATCAAAGTACGGCGGCTTAACTCGATGTAGCTATGCGTATGAAAGGCCGACTCAATCATCGGAAGCGCGGGGAGAAGTAGTGCTTCAAGCTCATTATTGGTCACGTTTCCAGTTGAAACGAGTAATAACTTATAAGGTTTTCGTTCTAGAAGAAATGAGGAGACAAAATCGGCATCTTTGGTAATAACGACGCGCTGCTCTTGCTCAGAAATGGTGTTGATTTGGGCATCTGTTGTTCGATTCTTGTTTGGCAGATCCAGGGTATGCACAGCATCATGTCCCGCTTCACGCAGACGGACGCGAGGCGGCGAGGGAGATGTGCATCAATCAGAAACTTCATGCAGCGATCGAATCCACACGCTTGACCTGCGCAAGGCGTGCGGCAAATGCAAATACCGCCAATATATCCTCACGCTCTAAATCTTCGTAGTCTGCCAGAATCTCATCGACGGTCATACCCGAGCTGAGCCATTCCAGGACCATCTCAACCGGATAACGTAGCCCGCGAATGGTTGGTTTTCCATGCGCTATGTGTGGATCGATGGTGATGCGATTAAGCAGTTCCGCCATATTCGCTCCTCATTGAAATCGACATTAGTATAGCATGTGGGCCTGAATAGGCTTTAGCCTCATACTCTTCACGCCTCAGCCACATCTGCCAGCACAGGCTTCAGATCCAGAATCGGCGTCTGGTCCAGCGCCTCCAGCGGCTCGACCTGCAAACGCAGATCGTCGGCGCGAGCGATGACCCGCACCCGGTGCAGCCCGATCGGGTTCGGGCGTTCGGCGGAGCGAGTGCTAAAAACGCCGCGCTCGGGCTGCGACATATCGTCGCGCGGATGCACCAGCAGCACATCGCGGTCGCTGCGATCCAGCCAGGTAAGCACCAGCACATCATCGCCGACCTGCACATCGCGCAGGCCGTCGCGGACCTCGGGGTTGAAGACGAGCCAGGCTGCGGGCGCGCCTTCCCGGCCTTGTTTAGGCGCAGCAGCACGATCGGTCAGCGTCGATTGAACATAGCCGATTGGAACAACCGTGTAGGGTTCGCCAGTCATGAGCTATCCTCCTCATGTCGTTGCTGTATTGTACGATCGTCGGGCGGCGTGTTTGATCTGCTACACTAACGCGGCGAGATACGGAGGTTCTATGACGTTCAGCAATTCCAGCTCGACGCAGGGTCCAGAGCTACACGAACAACTCGCGCAGGCTGTGTCGCAGGTGCTGGCGACAAGCGCAACTCCAGGTGCCGCTGTCGCGCTTGTGCTCGACGGCCGTCCGGTGTTTGCATCCAGTGTTGGCTTTCGCGATCACGAACAGACGACGGCGCTTGACACAGATGCTCAATTTTATATCTACAGCGTGACCAAAACGCTGCTTGCCACGGTGATCTTACAGCTAGTTGAGCAGGAGCAGATCGCGCTCGATACGCCGATTCAAACGTATTTGCCACAGGCTCCACTGGAAACTCCCGTGACCATTCGGCAAATCCTGAATCACACAGGCGGTCTGCCCGATTACGGCGGTCTGCCGATCTATTTTGAAGCCCTGCGCGCCGATCCGATGCATGCCTGGACATCCGCCGAATTTCTGGCGCATACGCTGGCGCGGGGATGGGCGTTCCCGCCGGAGCAAGGCTGGGCCTACTCGAATATCGGCTACTTGCTGCTCGGCCAGGTGATCGAGGCCGTTCGGCAGATGCCGCTCCACAGCGTGCTCCACGAGCGACTCTTCGCGCCGCTGGAGCTGCGGCATACTTTTATGGCCCAAAGCCTGGCCGATGCACAATCGCTGACGCCGGGCTATAGCTCCTTCTTCACGTCAGACGACACGTTGCAAGACATTCGGGCGCTGTACGATCCTGGCTGGGTATCGCATCGCGTGGTCGTCAGCACAGCCTCGGAGCTTGCCCGCCTGATCGACGCGATCTTTAGCGGGGAGCTGCTCCGCTCCCAAAGCCGCGCGGCGATGCTCACACCGGTGCTTGTGCCGCATACACACCCGCTTTTTCGACAGCCGGCGTATGGCCTCGGGCTGATGATCGATCCACAGTCGAGCTATGGCGTTATGGCCGGACATGGCGGCGGCGGGCCGGGCTACTCCGCAGGCGTGTTACACGTATCCGACGCACATGGACACACGATCACCAGCGTTGCGCTGGCAAACCGCGATCAGCCGGATCTTGGCCTGCGCATCGCCTTCACGCTGATCGAGCGGCTGGCCGAAACGCTGAGCCGCTAAGCCGTCCGCACCGCTGAAACGCCGGTACCTGTCTTGCTCTCGATAGCGGCATGAGGAGCACGCACAAACCAACCAAAGCCGATCTTGCGGCTGCCGAGGGCAACACCGTTCCCGACCTGATCGCGCCCGATCTGCGCGTCTTATTCTGCGGCATTAATCCCGGCCTGTATTCTGGTGCTACCGGACATCATTTTGCGAAGCCGGGCAATCGTTTCTGGCCGACGCTCCACGCGGCCGGCTTTACCGATCGGCTGCTCGCGCCGTCCGAGGAGCACGAGCTATTGCGCCTCGGCTACGGCATTACCAGCCTGGTAGCGCGGGCGACGGCAAGGGCTGATGAGCTGTCGGCAGAAGAGCTAGCTGCTGGCGGTCAGCGCTTGCACACGCTTGTCGAGCGCTACCGGCCGCACGTCGTGGCGATCCTTGGTATCAGCGCCTACCGCAGCGCGTTCCAGCGGCCCAAGGCGCAGATCGGGCGGCAGGCAGAAGGGCTAGGATCGGCCAGCCTATGGCTTTTACCAAATCCGAGCGGCCTGAATGCTCATTATGCACTCACCGATCTGGCGCGAGTATTTCGGGAATTTCGCGAGGCCGTGGAAGCGGAGCGCGCTATGTAGTTCGCCTGCTGTCTCCGCGCCGGTCAAGCATCCGCAACACGGATCGTTCGTGCTATAGTTGCCGCATGATCAACAACATATCTTTGTCGATTCGACCATACCAGGCCGCCGACGAGGCCCAGGTGATCGCACTCTGGCACCAGTGCAACCTGGTCGTGCCCTGGAACGATCCGCAGCGTGATATTGCACTGAAGATCGAGGTCCAGCCACACATGTTTCTCGTGGGCGTGCTCGACACAACCGTCATCGCGACGATCATGGCCGGCTACGAAGGCCACCGGGGCTGGCTGAACTATCTCGCGGTATCGCCCGAGCACCAGCGCCACGGCATCGGGCGGCGCATGGTTGAAGAAGCGACCGCGCTGCTCCAGGCCGCAGGCTGTCCCAAAATCAACTTACAGATTCGCACATCCAACACCGACGTGATCGCGTTTTATAAGCGGCTGGGCTTCACGATCGACGATGTGGTGAGCATGGGCAAACGCTTGTAGGGCACCGCCGCGCCCCCACAATCTGTGCTCATGTTCTCAGCGCTGAAGCGCGTCATAGCGAAAGCAGCGGACCTCGTGATCGTTAACCATGCCGGTTGCCTGCATCCACGCATAGACGATCACCGGGCCGACAAACTTGAAGCCGCGACGTTTCAGCGCTGCCGAGATCTGCTCCGAGAGCGGCGTCTTGGCTGGCAGCGCGCTCGTGCTCTGCCAGGAGTTCTGGATCGGCGAGCCGCCGACCATCGACCAGACCAGCGTCGAGAAATCTTCGCCCTTCTCGGCCATGGCGAGATAGGTCCGCGCGTTGCCGATGGTTGCCGCGATCTTGGCGCGGGAGCGCACAATCCCAGGATCGGCCAGCAGCCGTGCGATGTCGTCCTCGTCGAAGCGCGCCACGATTGCTGGATCGAAGCCCTGAAACGCCTCGCGAAACGCCTCGCGCTTGCGCAGGATCGTGATCCACGACAGCCCGGCCTGGAATCCGTCGAGCATCAGCTTTTCCCAGAGCGCCCGGCTATCGTGCTCAGGCACGCCCCATTCTCGGTCGTGATAGTCGCGCATCAACGGATCGTTGTCCGCCCAGGCGCAGCGGTAAAGCTGGTGTTGGCTACTCATACATGCACGCTCAATCCGGCGATCGGATCGCCACTGATGGTGAAACTGAGCACACTATAGCCCAATACCACGCCTTGACGCAAAATTGGCCTGTGTGGATCGCATGAGGAGCATGCGTGCGTGCGGCGGCAAACAAAGCGATCGCCAGCGCATGCGGGGGATGGAGCATCATGCGCTGGCGATCAAGGGGAGGAAACAGACGTCGAGGCTGGAAAGTATCAGCTCATCGAGGCGTCACAATCAGGCGATCATCGGTGGCGCGAGCTTAGTCAGCCTGAAGGCGTGCTCTTTCAGGAAGCTCAGGCCAAACTTAGGGATCATGCGATGCTCAGGGCGCTCCGGCTGCTCGATATGCTCAACCATGTAGCGCGCCTGATAGTAGGCGCTTGTCTCGTCCGGGGCGATACTAAACGGAGGCTCGGCCATCACCGGCGCGTATTCGAGCGTCACAACCAGCTGCTGGGCGCCAACCGGAAGCAGGTTATCCAGCTTGGTCACGTAGCGCAGCCGCAGATCCAGCGGCAGTGCTACCAGCGCGGCGCGATCATACACAAAATCGAGCGTGCCCACATCCTCAGGCGTGACGTCGAAAATATCGCGCTGCAACATCGTGATGCGTCCGCTCTCATAGCGGTAGTCGCTGGTTTTGGTGTAGGGAAGCGCGTTCTGCTCAAAAAACTGAAGAATAGCTTTGTCTACTAATTCCACCCCGATCACATGTTCGGCATGCTGAGCGAACCACAGAAGATCATTGGTTTTGCCGCACAGCGGTACCAGCACTCGCTTGCCGCGCAGCATTTCAGGATGGGCATACTTAACCACGTAGGGGTGAATATCTTGGCGATGGAAACTCGTCGCGCTGCCTTCACGATCCCAGGAGTCCAGCCAGAATTGCGGGTGCATACATCTCTCCTATCGACGAATCACATTAAGAAGAATGCGGACGAGCGCAAAATCTGGATCGATTCCGGCGGCGATTCTGTAGGGCTTAAGACTGATTTCCACAATCGCATTTAGACCTAGAGCAGCGATCCGGCGTGTCGCAGAGCCGCTCCAGCGCTTCAAACCTCGGATCAAGGGCGTCGAGCACGCGTGACTACTTCTATCACCGGAATCATAGGCTGATGGTTCAATGATTGACAGGCTGTTGTCAGATCAGTAACATCTTGACATAGCGCTGCGTAGAGCCGCACACAGCATTCCAACAAGGAGCATTTCGTGATGGCAGCACCGTCATTGGCGATCAAACGTCTGCTGGCCTGCGGCGGGATTGGCCCGCTGCTCTTCATCATCGTTTTTCTGATCGAGGGAGCGACGCGGCCCAACTACATCGCCTGGCACCACTTTGTCAGCTCGCTGAGCCAGGGCGAGCAGGGGTGGATGCAGATCACGAACTTTATCGTCTGTGGCGCGCTCGTCTTCTGCTTTGCGCTCGGGCTGCGGCGTGTGCTGTACCCCGGCAAAAGCGCGACCTGGGGCCCGATCCTGCTGGGCAGCTTCGGGCTAGGGCTGATCGGGGCGGGCATTTTTGTGACGGATACGGTGCTGGGCTATCCACCTGACGCGTCGACCGAGGCAACGCTGCACGGCATGCTCCACGATCTGGTCAGTCTGGTAGTTTTTGTGGCGCTGCCTGCCGCCTGCTTCGTGCTGGCGCGGCGCTTCGCCGGCGATCCTGTGTGGCGCGGCTGGGCTGCCTATTCGATCGTGACCGGCATCCTGGTTGTGGTTTTCTTCATCACAGCGGGTGCATTCGCCCAGCCCGATCCGAGCGCTCCCGCCGGCTTCTTTCAGCGCATATCGATCATCACCGGCTGGAGCTGGATC
>DASWTQ010000118.1:0-3769 GCA_036402055.1 Herpetosiphonaceae bacterium | reverse complement strand
CGACGGTCGGGGCCGGTCGGTCGGCAGATCGAGCGGGATGCTGCCCTGTAATTGCTGTCGCCAGTAATCGAGCTGCTGATGGAGCACATCGCCCTGAAGCCACTCGCGCTGCCACACGGCGTAGTCGGCGTACTGAATCGGCAACTCCGGTAGTCGTGTGTTTTCTGGATGCGGGCGCTGGCTGGAGAGCGCCTGGTAGGTCGTGGCGACTTCGCGAATGAGCACGCCCAGCGACCAGCCATCGGTGATGATGTGATGCAGTGTGAAGAGCAGCAGGTACTCGTCCTGATCGAGCAGGACCAGGGTTGCGCGCAGCAACGGGCCGCGCTGAAGATCGAAGGGCTGCCGGGCCTCTCTCATCGCCAGCTCCAGCGCCGCCGCCTGGCGCTCGTTCAGCGGCAGGGAGCGTAGATCGATGGTTGCTAGGTCAATCGGCGCGGCGGGCGCGATCACCTGGATTGGCTGACCATGCACGGCGGCAAACGTGGTGCGCAGCGACTCGTGACGCGCGACGAGCAGATCAAGACTCTGGCGCAGCGCGTCGCGGTCGAGCGTGCCCCTGAGACGGAGACCGGCCGGAAGGTTATAGAGTGGGCTGCCCGGCTCCAGCTGATCGAGGAACCACAGGCGCTGCTGGGCAAACGAGAGCGGCAGCGGGCCGGATCGATCCACGGGCTGAAGCGGGCTCTGTGTTTCGGCACGCTGCGAGGAGAGCTGCGCGGCCAATCCGGCGACGGTCGGCGCTTCAAAAAGCACGCGTAGCGGCAGCTCGACGCTGAGCACCTGGCGCAGGCGGCTCACGACCTGCGTCGCCAGCAGCGAGTGACCGCCCAGCGCGAAAAAGTTATCGTGGATGCCGACGCGCGCCACGCCCAGCACGCTGGCCCACACGCCGGCGATCAGCTCTTCGTCTGGCGTACGCGGAGCAGCAAAGCTCTCGCCGTCACCGATCTGTGTGCTCCCAAGTGCGGGCAGCGCCTTGCGATCGATTTTGCCGTTGGGCGTGAGCGGCAGCGCCGGGAGCACGACGAACGTGCTCGGCACCATGTACTCGGGCAAGCGTTGCGCCAGGAACTCGCGCAACGCAGAACCAAGAACCAAGAACTTAGAACCGTCCTCCTCAACCCCTTGGTTCTGGGTTCTCGGTTCTTGGTTCTCGACGACGTACGCGACCAGCCGCTCGTCGCGCAGCACCACCAGCGCCGTCTGTACGGCAGGATGCGTCGCCAGCACGGCTTCGATCTCGCCCAGCTCGATGCGGAAGCCGCGCACTTTGACCTGCTGGTCGACCCGCCCTAAAAACTCGATTGTGCCGTCGGCCAGGTAGCGCACCAGATCGCCGGTTTTGTAGAGACGTGCGCCCGGCAGCTGGCTGAACGGGTCGGGCACGAACTGTGTGGCCGTCAGGTCGGGACGATTGAGGTAGCCGCGCGCCAGCAGCGATCCGCCCAGGTACAGCTCACCCGCCACGCCGATCGGCACCTGCGCGCCTTCCCGATCGAGGACATACGCGGTGCGCTCTACAATCGGCCGCCCGATCGGCACGCTGCTGAGCAAAGCATGGGCGTCGTGTGCGGCACTCATGTCGTACAGCGTGGCGGTGATGATCGTTTCGGTCGGGCCGTAGGCGTTGAGCAGACGTGTCGCGCCGTGCTCCAGCCGCCGCCACAGCCGCGCGGTATCAGGTGGGAACGCCTCGCCGCCGACGATGATCAAGCGCGGCTGCTGTGGAAACGGTGTGTTCGCCTCGGCCAGCGCCAGCATCCAGGCGCGATAGTAGACCGGCGGCAGATTCAGCACCGTCAGGCGCTTCTGAACGATGATATTTGTAAACTCGTCAGGACTCCAAAGATCGGCGCTGCGCAGAACCAGGCAGGCACCGCTGATCAGCGTCGGCAGGATCTGTTCGATCGACACGTCGAAGCTAGGCGAGGCAAATTCCAGCACACGGTCCTGGGGCTCTAGCTCATACAGCTCGGCGATGCCAACCGTGTGCTCGACAAGCGCGGCATGACCGACGCCTACGCCCTTGGGCCTGCCGGTCGATCCCGAGGTGTAGATGATATACGCCAGGCTCGCGCCGCTGCTGAAAGCTTCCGGCGTCGTCGTCGGCTGCTGGTCGATCAGCGCGCTGTCGGTGTCCAGGCAGAGAACATGCGCGGAGTGAGCCGGCAGCAGCGCCTGCTGGTATGAGCTGGACACGATCACGGCGGCCTGGGTATCGTCGAGCATCCAGCGCAGACGATCGGCGGGATAGGCCGGATCGAGCGGGACGTAGCAGCCGCCGGCCTTGAGGATCGCCAGCAGCGCGACAACCAGATCCGTCGAGCGATGGAGGCAGACCGCGACCAGCGACTCCTGCCGGACGCCGATCTGGCGCAGATGATGCGCGAGCTGATTGGCGCGCCGGTTAAGCTCGGCATAGGTCAGCTGCTCGGCATCAAGGATCAGCGCCACCGCCTCGGGTGTGCGCGCGACCTGATCTTCAAAAAGCTCGTGAACCCAGCGCTCAGGAGCCGTCGTGATCCGTGTGGCGTTCCACGACTGTAGGATTTGTTGCTCCTGGTCGGGCAGCAGTGGCAGGCGATCGATGCGCTGCTGGGGATCGCCGACGATCGTGGCCAGCAGCGTCTGGAAGTGTCCCGCCATGCGCTCGATCGTCGTGGTGTCAAACAGATCCGTCCGGTACTCCAGCGCGCCGACGAGTCCGGCGGGCGTCTCACTCATGGTCAGCGTCAGATCGAACTTGGCGCGCTGGTACTCGATATCCACAGGCGCCAGATGCAGATCAGGCGTTTCGATGGCGACACGCGGCGTGTTCTGGAGGGTAAACATCACCTGGAAGAGCGGATTGTGGCTCAGCCGGCGTGTCGGATGAAGCGCATCGACCAGCACCTCGAAGGGCAGATCTTGATGATCGTAGGCGCCCAGCGTCGACTGGCGAACGCGGCCCAGCAGCTCATGGAACGAGGGCACGCCCGACAGATCGGTGCGGATCACCAGCGTATTGATGAAACAGCCGATCAGCGGCTCGATCTCGCGGCGGTTGCGGTTGGCTATCGGCGTGCCGACCGCGATGTCGTCCTGGCCGCTGTAGCGGAACAGCAGCACCTGGAAGGCGGCCAGCAGCGTCATGAAGGGCGTGACCTGCTCGCGCTGACTCAGGGCGACAACTTCATCGGTGAGCGCCTGCGGCAGCGTAAACTTGATGGTCTCGCCAGCATAAGATGGCGCCGGAGGCCGTGGTCGATCGGTGGGCAGGTCCAGCAGCGGGACGGCGCCCCGGCTGCTTTCGTCGCCGAGCTGCTGTCGCCAGTAGCTGAGCTGCTGCTGGAGCACATCGCCCTGAAGCCACTCGCGCTGCCACACGGCGAAGTCGGCATACTGGATCGCCAGGTCGGGCAGCGCCGGCTGCTCATCCCGCGCAAAGGCGCTGTAGAGCGGGCCGAACTCGCGCACAATCACGCCAGTCGACCAGCCGTCGGCGATGATGTGATGCAGCGTGAACAGCACCAGCGACTCGCTGTCGTCCATCTGGATCAGGGTGACGCGCAGCAGCGGGCCGCGATCGAGATCAAAGGGCGTGTGCGCCTCCACGCTCACCAGCTCGCGCGCCGTGGTCTCGCGCTCATCGACGGGCAGGTGGCGCAGGTCGACAACAGGCAGGTCGATCGGTGCAGGTGGCGCGATCACCTGGGTTGGTCGCCCATCAGCCAGCTTGAACGTGGTCCGCAGGATTTCGTGGCGGCTGATCATGGTGTTGAGGCTC
>DASWTQ010000117.1:0-10231 GCA_036402055.1 Herpetosiphonaceae bacterium | reverse complement strand
CTGCGCAACAAGTACGGCACCGGACCTCTGCTGCTGCGCACACCGCCGCTGTGGCCTTACGCCTTGATCCTGGCGCCGGAGCATGTGCGGCGGGTTGTGGCCGGCGATGCCGCGCGCGAGGATCACGAGCTGACGCAGCTGATCGCCGAGCTGCGCGCCGACGCCAACTGGGCCTTTCTGCGTCCCAGGCGCCGCAAGCTGCGCGCTCAGTTCTACGCGCGCTTGCAGCAGCATCTCGATCGCGCCGAGCCAGGCAGCCTGGCAAATATCATGGCCGCTACGCCGACCACACGCACGACCGCGCCCGAGCAGCAGGTGCCGCAGTGGCTGTTTGCGTTCGATCCGGCGGGCATGACTACGTTTCGAACGCTGGCGCTGCTGGCCACGCATCCCGAGCAGGCGGCACAGGCCCGCCAGGAGATCAAGGATCGCGACGATTCGCGGCTGCCGGAGCTGCCGTATCTGCGCGCGTGTGTGCTTGAGGCGACGCGCCTCTGGCCGACGACGCCCATGGTGCTGCGCCAGACGACCACGCCTACCGCCTGGGAAACCGGCATGTTGCCCGCGCAGACCGGCCTGATCACGTTTGCGTCGTTCTTCCACCGCGACGATCAGCGCGTGCCCTACGCCAACCGCTTCACGCCCGATCTGTGGCTGGATCAGAGCGCCGGAGATGACTGGCCGCTGATCCCGTTCAGCGCAGGCCCGGCGATCTGCCCCGGCAAGAATCTGGTGCTCCTGGTGAGCAGCGCGATGCTCTCGGCCGTGCTGGCGGATCGAGCGGTGTGGCTGCAATCGCCCGCCTGGCTCCGCGCCGACCGCCCGCTGCCCGGCACGTTAAGCCCGTACGGCCTGCGCTTTAAGCTCGACGGCTGAGAAGGGATCAGCTGCCGAAAAACTCGACCAGCGCCGCCGCCAGCACCTCCGCGCTCACGGCGTGCGTCTCGCCTGCCAGCGTGCGCTGCTCGGCGTTGGGCAGCAAGCTTGCGAGTGTGTTTGAGGTCGCATGGATGAACGCAAAGCTCGCGCCGCCGTCCAGCACCAGCGTCGGCACGGCCACAGCGGCGATACGCTCGGCGGGTATCGAGTTGTCAGGGCCGAGCACAGCAAGATCGTAGGCCAGCGTCGGGGCGACGGCCGCAAGCATCGGCCAGACCGGGCTGCGGCGCGTGGCCTCGATCTGCTCAGGATCGGTATCGAGCTGGCGCATAAAGCGTACCAGCGCATCCTCGCGACGATCGGCGGCGAGCAGGGAGCGCTGCTCGACGGCAAAGCGCTGCCACGATGCGCGGGCCGCCGGGTCGTCATTGTAGGGAACTTCATACAGCGCAAGCTTTTTGATCTTCGCGCTAAGCCGAGGCGCCGCCTCCAGCGCCAGCGCGCCGCCCGAAGACATCCCCAGCACAAACGCCTCACCGCCAACCGCGTCGATCACGGCTTCCAGGTCTTCGATCTCACGCGCGACCTCGTACGGCTGTGTGTCGCCGCTATCGCCGCGCCCGCGACGATCGTACTGGATCACGGTAAAGTGCTGGGCCAGCGCCTCCGCCCGCTGCCCGATCACCCGGTCGAGCGCGCGATGTTGGAGCGCGCCGCCAACCATGATCAGGATCGGACCCTGGCCCAGACGATCGAACGCGATCGACGTACCGTCTTTTGATCTGACTGTGTACATCTTTAGCCTCTTGATTGCGGCTGCCTGCGCACGCTAGAATCCGACTTGTGACGTTCGCGCTGCCGCCTGCATTGATCCTTATGAGTCAGGCTCCTGCCTCACTGCACGCACGGCTCGGCCTCCTACGCAGAAACGGGCGCAGCTCAACCAGCATGATACTACAGGCGCTGCTGGTACTATCATCGGTCATTTGTCCACTCTACGCAGCCATCCTCAGGGCAGACGATCTCTAGCCAGCACGCGAAAGGAATGGGTGGCATGATGCTTCCACCCTATATCGAGAATCCCGCCGACACCGACTTCGAAACAGCCCGGCGTCAGGCGTTTATAGGTGCATTCCTGGATCGGCTGCGCGGCATGCCCCACGACCTCCTGCCGCTGGCCGAGGTGCGCGCTCGTCTCGTGGTTCGTGGCCAGTACGATCGGGGAATTCAGGTCGTGCCGCTGCCCGCGATTGTCGGGAGTCAGGGTCGCTCTCACGATTTCGATCGTCGCTTCCGGCCCCTGACGACACGAACCGCCGGTCGCTGGAAACAGGTCAGCCGCGCCCGTGCTGAGCAGCTTGAGCTGCCGCCGATCGAGCTGTACAAGCTCAGCGGGATCTATTTTGTCGCCGACGGCAACCACCGTGTCTCTGTGGCACGTCAGGCGGGACAGGCCGATATTCGAGCGCATGTGACGGAGCTGGTCGTCGATGTGCCGCTGACGCCGGACCTGGATCTGGCGGATCTGATTCGCCTGGAAGAGCAGGCTGATTTCTTCGCCTGGACCAATCTAGGCCAGCTGCGGCCAGGGTGTGTGATCGATGTCAGCCATCTGGGCGGCTATCTTGAGCTGATCCGGCATATCAACTGGCAGCGCGCCTGTTTGAGCGCCATGCGTGGTACGCCGGTCAGCAGCGAAGAGGCCGTGTGTGACTGGTACGATACCGTGTACGTTCCCCTGGTGGCGGGTATTTGCACCAGCGATCTGTGGCGCTACGTTCCCGCGCGCACCGAGGCCGATCTCTACCTGTGGGTGATGCAGAACGGGATCAGCCGCCTGGGACGAATGCCGCGCGGCCAGCGCTGGCTGAATCGCCTGATTCGCTGGGCGCGTCGCTACGGAGCAGGCCAGGGTGAGGCATAACGGCCAACCCGACCTGCTCCAGCTGCTCGATCATGTGCCTTTCAGGACTCATGCTCCGCCCACGAACTGCGAATATCTTCAAACAGGCGACCGTAGCGCGCCAGCCGCTCGACAACCTCAGCGATCGCCGACATATCTTTTTTGCGGCCTGCTTCCTTTAGCTCGGCCTGCAACTCCGCCAGCACGCTGTAGGCGGCCTCGATGTGTGTCTCAGCTTCTTGTAGCTTCTCGGTCCAATCTGCAAACTGATCCATAGCAAATCCCCTCCTGCATATTCACGGGTTGAACACCGCACAGTGTACTGCATGTGAAACTTTTGTGCTGGCTGGCTACGCGATCGCCCTGCTCCCTGCGCCGCAGCGGCCCGTCGACTGATCCGCACGTCCTACGCCGCGTGACCATTAGACCAGGTAGCGGAACCGCCCTCAGTCCGATGCCTGTATCTTGCATGCGCTTTATACTGCGCAGTAGCAGCGTGATCGTTCACACTGAAGGCGGACTGGACCGCGCGCTTAAGGAGAAGCAGATGCTGAAGGTAGAAACTATACATACCAACGAACAAAGTAGAGAGGGACCGTCGCAGGTGGCGGCGCCTCGGATCTGGGATACGTCACATCGCTGGCTCACGATCGGCCTGGTCCTGACGGTCGTTGGAGCCGCGTTTGAGGCGCTGGCCGTGGCGACGATCCTGCCGCTCACCAGCCGGGATCTGGGTGGCCTCCAATTGTACGGCTGGGCCTTCAGCGCGTTCATGCTCACGAATCTGATCGGCGTTACTGTCGCCGGCGGCGAGGCCGACCGCTTAGGGCCGGCGCGGCCGTTTCTGGTGGGCGTGGCGCTCTTTGTGCTGGGCCTGCTCGTCAGTGGTTTTGCCGCCACGATGCCAATGCTGATCGTCGGCCGTGCGGTTCAAGGGCTGGGCGCCGGCGTCATCGGCTCGATCTCCTACATCGCGATTGCGCGCGGCTATCCGTCCGAGCTTAAGCCGCAGATGCTGGCGGTGCTTTCGAGCGCCTGGGTCATACCGGGGCTGATCGGGCCGGGTCTCGCGGCCGTGGTCGCCGAGATCGTGGGCTGGCGCTGGGTTTTTCTGGGGCTGGTTCCTGTGATGGTGGGCGCTGGCGGTCTGGCACTGCATGGTCTGCGCAGTCTCGACGGTAATCCGGCCGCTCCTCCAGACTGGCGGCGCGCGCTCGCCGCTGTGGGGCTGGCGCTGGGCGCAGGATTACTGCTTACCGGCATCGGCGTGGAGGGCGTGCTGCCGCGTGTCGGCTTGATCGCAGGCGGGCTGATCGTTGCCGTGCCGGCGTTGCAGTACCTGTTGCCGCCTGGGACGCTCTGGGCTGCGGCGGCGCTGCCGGCGGCGATCGTGGTTAGCGGCCTGCTGAATATGGCCTTCTTCGGCGTCGATGCGTTCGTGCCGCTGGCGCTGACGACGGTTCGGGGCCAGAGCACGACGAGCGCCGGCCTCGCTCTGACTGCCGCGACCGTAACCTGGACGACGGGAGCCTGGCTCCAGGCGCGGCTGGCACCGATTCGCGGTCGTCGCCAGCTGGTCTGGGCTGGCCTGGTGCTCACGGCGCTGGGGATCGTCGCGACCGCCGCCCTGCTGCATCCGCTCGTGCCTGCGGCGCTGGCGCCACTGGCCTGGGCGCTGGCCGGGCTGGGCATGGGCGTAGCCTACTCGACGCTGTCGCTGGTGGTGCTTGAGCACGCGCAAGATGGGCAGGAAGGCCGGGCGACTGCGGGCCTGCAACTGATGAATATGCTGGGCAGCGCGATCGGCACCGGGATCGGCGGGGCGTTCATCGCTCACAGCAGCACGACGAGCGGCACAGGGTCAGGTGTGCTCCGCCAGGATCTGCTCATGCTCGCAGTGGTTGGGCTGGCGGTGCTCGCCGCCTACCGTCTGCCCACGCGGTCAGCTGTCACCGACGACGGCGTTACGTCCGACCCGCCATCCGCACGCGACGAATAGAACGCGTAGCTCGATCCTGGTGCTGTCACCGCTCCATGATGCGAATCAGGGAGCGGTGACCCTTTAAGCGGCGGGATCGAGCTTAGGTTTCGCAGCCAATCCCATCGTGATCGCCGTCGAAGCGATGCGGATCGGGCGGCAAGACGCGGAAGTTGCGGTGGCGAATCTGGCCGCAGTCAAGATCCGGCGGCGGCGATGGGATGCAGACGGTCGGATAGGCAGGATCGCAGTCGGCTTGCGGTGGAGCTGTCGGCGCGGCGGTTGGTGTCGGCCGAGGCGTTGGAATCGTGGTGGGCGTCGGCGGTACAGCGGTCGGCGCGCCGGCGGGTGGCGCAGACGGCTCAGGCAGCGCGCCGGCCGCTGTGATCTCGCCGCCGAGCAGACCGAGCAGTACGCCGCTGGCGCCATGATCCTCGAAGCGCGCACGCTCAAACCACTGCGTCAGCACGGTGTCGCCGCTGGCGTTGGTTTCCAGCGCCGGCTCCGAGATCGGCAGCCCGAAGAGCGCCAGGCTTTCGCGCTCGCTCACCCCGCGATCGCCCAGCTCCAGGCCATGCGTGCTCCAGTAGCGCCAGAAGGGCTCGTGCGCGATCGCGTGGCCGGTCTGGGTGAAATAGTGCGCCGCGCCGGGATCGGCCTTGGGAAACGTTTGCCAGTCGCGGCCCTGCTGCTGAAGCCGATCGTCGCCGAGCCGCCCGAGCAGCACATCGTACGGTGCCTGATTCTCTGGATGCAGCTCGAAGCGATTACGCTCCAGCCACTGAGTGAGATAGATCTGTCCCGTTTCGCGGCTGGGCGCGTTCTCCGCAGCGGTGATCGGAAAGCCAAAGACGGCCAGGCCGCCGCTCTGCTCCCAATACTCGCGGAAGCGCCCGTCGAGACATTGGCCGGTCTCGGCAAAGCAGCGCGGCGCAGCTGTGGCGGCCGGGCTGAGCAGACCAAGAAGCATCAAGAGGCTCGCCAGGATGCTGAGCCCGCCCCGTCGATAGGTATGGGTAGTCATGGGTGTTCCTTTCTCAAAGAACCAAGAACAGGGAGCGAAGAACCAAGAACCAAGAACCAAGAACAGGGAGCGAAGAACCAAGAACCAAGAACCAAGAACCAAGAACCAAGAACCAAGAATAGCCCCTGCGATTTATGGGGCAAGCTCGATCTGGACCGGCTGCATTCTGATGATGGGGCTGCAAGACGCGACAAAGGCGCTGATGCCGCTCAGAAGCATACCGAGCAACAGCGAGCCGGCGCGCGGCGCAGGATGGTTTCCTTTCTGGATCTCAAGCCAGGGTGTGGATATGTGTTAGAACGCAGCAGCGACTATTCCGTTACGGCCTCGGTGATAATGTAAGTGTACCGGAGCCCACGACCGCGCAAGAGAAGGCGCCATACCGCTGCGTGGTGGCTTCGCAACGGCTGGTGATCGAGGAGCGGAGGGCGGCGATCAGGCCACCCTCTTGAGGCTATCGCGTGCTTACTGTTTGAGCTGTGGAAAATCGTCCTCGCTGAACTCGACGCCCGGGGCGTCGGTATCGCCGCGTGGCTGTCGCTCGCGCTCACGCAGCTCGACACGGCGGATCTTGCCGGAGATCGTTTTGGGCAGCTCGGCGAATTCGATGCGACGGACACGGCTGTAGGCCGGCAGACGCTCGCGGCAGAAGCGCAGGATCGTTTCGGCGGTCGCGGCGGTGGGCTCCCAGCCGGATGCCAGCACGATGTACGCCTTGGGCACGGCCAGCCGGATCGGATCGGGCGCGGGCACGACGGCGGCTTCGGCTACGGCCGCGTGCTCGATCAATACACTTTCCAGCTCAAACGGCGAGACACGATAGTCGGACGACTTGAACACATCGTCGGTGCGGCCAACATAGGTGATATAGCCGTCCGCGTCACGCGCCGCCACATCGCCGGTGTGGTAGTAGCCGTCGCGCATGACCTCGGCCGTTCGCTCGGGGTCGTCGCGGTAGCCGACCATCACGCCAAGCGGGCGGGCGCTGAGGTCAAGACAGATCTCGCCTTCGTCGGCCAGCTGCGAGCTGATCGGGTCGAGCAGCGCGACCGTGTAGCCGGGCAGCGGACGGCCCATCGATCCTGGTTTGACCGGCTGGCCAGGCGAGTTCCCGACCTGCGCGGTGGTCTCGGTCTGCCCGAAGCCATCGCGGATCGTGAGGCCCCAGGCACGACGCACCTGCTCGATCACCTCGGGGTTCAGCGGCTCGCCCGCGCCGACGACTTCGCGCAGCGGTACCTGCCAGGCTGTGAGATCTTCCTGGATCAGCATACGCCACACCGTGGGCGGCGCGCAGAAGGTCGTCACGCCGTGGCGGCTGATCTGTTCCAGCAGCGCCCTGGCGTTGAAGCGCGTGTAGTTGTACAGAAACACGGTGGCCTCGGCGTTCCAGGGCGCGAACACATTGCTCCAGGCGTGCTTGGCCCAGCCCGGCGATGCGACGTTGAGATGCACGTCGCCGGCCTGAAGCCCGATCCAGTACATCGTGGAAAGGTGCCCGACCGGATACGAGACATGCGTATGCTCGACAAGCTTGGGCCGCGCCGTGGTGCCCGAGGTGAAATACAGCAGCAGCGGATCGCTGGCCAGCGTCTCGCCGTCGGGCATGAAATCGGCAGAGGCGCGATCGGCGTCTGCGTACGCGAGCCAGCCGTCCACCGGCTCGCCCACCGCGATGCGCGTGTAGCTGCCGGCGACATCAGCAAATTTGGCGGCATCAGCCGAGCGAGCAATCACATGCCGCGCCCGTCCACGCTCGACTCGATCGTGCAGGTCCACGGGACGCAGCAGCGTTGCGGCGGGAATGATCACCGCGCCGAGCTTCATGGCCGCCAGGATCGTCTCCCACAGCTCAACCTGGTTGCCCAGCATCACGATCAGGCGATCGCCGCGCGCGACGCCCTGCTGCCGCAGCCAGTTTGCCACCCGATTCGAGCGCTGCGCCATCTCGGCGAAGGAGCGGCGGGTTTCCGCGCCGTCCTCCTCGACAATGATCAGCGCCGGGCGATCGTTGTCGCGCGCGATCACGTCGAACCAGTCGAGCGCCCAGTTGAAGTGCTGAAGCTCGGGCCACTTGAACTCGCGCACGGCGGCGTCATAGTCGGTGCGGTGCCGCCACAGCATATCGCGGGCGGCGCGAAACGTATCGCTGGGACTAGCGCTGCTTCGGGAAATGGCGTCGCTCATCGTTGGGCTCCTTTCCGTAGGTACACACGTCTGGATGGCCGCAATCAGAACGATCTTTATTGTAGCACCGGGGCGGCTGCGCATCCGAAAAGTGGGATCGTGCAGGTGCGGCGTAAGACCACACTAGCGATCCAGATATCGAACTGCTGCCGTGCAGACCCGATAGTCTGGCATGACGCCGAGCAGTGGAGCGACGATGATCACCGCTACAGCGCCACGGGTAACGCTTCCAGCCCGCGCACGATAAAGCTTCCGCGCCAGCGCAGTTGATCAGGCGCAACCTTCAACCGGAGATTGGGCGCACGCTTGACCAGCGTGCTAATCGCAATCTGTCCTTCCAGCCGCGACAGTGGCGCGCCCAGACAGTAATGGATGCCCTGACCGAACGACAAATGTTTGTTGTTTGTGCGGGTAATGTTCAGCCCATCCGGCTGGTCGAAGTGCCTGGGATCACGGTTGGCGGATGCGATCACCGCCAGCACCAGCTCGCCTTTGGGGATCGTCGTTTCGGCGATGGTCACGTCTTCGGCTGCATAACGTTCGGTCGCCATCTCCGCCGGTACCACAAAGCGTACAAGCTCTTCGATTGCGGATTTGATCAGCGTGGGCTCCTCACGCAGCCGCGCCAGCTGATCGGGATGCTGGAGCAGCGCCAACGTGCCACTACCGATCAGATTGACCGTTGTTTCGTGGCCCGCCGTGAGCAACAACACCACCATCGCCACGATTTCATCGTCGGTGAGCTGATCGTTACCTTCCCGCGCTTGCACCAGCGCCGAGATTAAATCATCCTTGGGAGCTGCCCGCCGCCTGGCGATCAGGGTGCGGGGATAGTTGATGAAGCGCAGGATCGAGGGGAGCGCGAAGATCGGGTTACGCGAGCTGATGGTGGTAAAGGCGCTGGCCCAGCGACCGAACTTGGCCTCGTCTTCCTGCGGCACGCCCAGGATGCGCCCGATGATCGTAAGCGGTACGGGCAGCGCGAGATCACCGATCAGCTCCATGCCACCATGGCGTTCGGCCCGGTCAAGGATTGCATCGACCTGCGCCTGGGTTTGATCGCGCATCTGCTCGACCATGCGCGGCGTGAAAGCTTTGTGAACCAGAGCCTTCAGACGATCGTGATCTGCGCCGTCCAGCCCCAGTAAGTTGCGCTCAAGTGATTTGAACAGCGCCGGCATGCGCGGCGCTTTTTTAAGCTGTGCGGGTGACATCGCGTTGCGCCGATCCTTGACAAATCGCTGGTCATCCTTGAGGACGGCGAGCACATCGTCGTAGCGCGTGACAAGCCAGGCGCGCTGCTTGCCGCGTACCGAGATCGTGACCGGAAATACGGGCGCTTCGTCGCGTAACCGCGCGTAAAACGGAAATGGGTTAGCCTTGAACCGGGCGTCGGTGATGTCGATCGACCGGAGCCCGCTCAAGGGTGTGGAAATGGGAAATGCTGTGGTCATTGCTGGCTGCCTCCGATTCCGTGTAGCAGTAATTCACTGATATAGGTGGGTAAGTGGTCCCACTCCGCTTCCAGCGTGCTGTCGCCGATGATCCGCTGGACGATCAGGCCGATTACCAGGCTGGAAAGAGTGTGCATGAGGAGCTTGGTATGGATCGGTGCCATACCGTGTTGCTCCGCCCACTGCTGAAAAAACGCTTCGCCCATACCGATCGTTGGCGCGACCAGCTGCTCGTAGTAGTGTTCCCGCAGCTCCTGGTTGACCAGTATTTCAGACACAACAACCTTAAACAGCTCAAAGTTGCTCGCCTGGAAAACGGTCAGCGGATGCTGGATGTATGTGCTGATAAATTCCGTCAAATCCATATCTACAGCCCGTGATGCGTCAATGTTTTGGAGTGCGGCGGACTGCATCCGCTCCATGATGCCCAGCAGCAGCGCCGGTTTGTTTTTGAAGTAGATGTAGATCGTGCCCTCGGCCAGTCCGGCTTCGCGCGCAACATCTTTGGTCGTCGTAGGGTGAAACCCTTTAGTGGCGAACAGCTTGCCGGCAGCATCAAGAATTTGATTGCGGCGCAGGCTGCTCAGTTGTTCCTGGGGTAGCTTCTTCACAATGTGTATCCTAATGAGTGAGCGCTCACTCACTTTTATAGCATGACGAATCGCCTCTGTCAAGCCGGATCTTGATAGGCAGTTATGCGGCCGAGTGCTACGCGCTTATAGGCGGGTCATGGCTATTGTTTGGTTGGGACCGGTTGGAGCTGAGTGGCGTATATAACCGGCGAGGATGGTGCAACCTGACTATGC
>DASWTQ010000116.1:0-6742 GCA_036402055.1 Herpetosiphonaceae bacterium | reverse complement strand
GTCGCCGCGTCGGTGCTGCGCGGCATCCCGGTGATCCAGCTGCCCACCACAATCCTGGCGATGGTCGATAGCGCGATCGGCGGCAAAACCGGCGTCGATCACGCGGTCGGCAAGAATCTGATCGGCGCGTTTCATCAGCCGGCGCTGGTGCTGGCCGATACGGGCGTTTTGACGACACTGGATGCTGCCGAGCGCGCGGCTGGCTGGGCTGAGGCGATCAAGCATGGTGTGATCGGCGATGCGGGGCTGTTTGCCGAGCTTAAGCGGCACGCGCGGGCAGTGCTCGATCTTGAGGAGCCGATCACGGGCACGCTGATTCGCCGGGCCGCAGGGCACAAAGTCCGCGTGGTAAGCGGCGACGAGCGCGAGCACGGCGGTCGAATCATGCTCAACTACGGTCACACCATCGGCCACGCGATCGAGATCGAGAGCGGCTTCACGCTCCGGCATGGCGAAGCGATCGCGATCGGCATGATGGCGGCCGGGCTGCTTGCCGTCAAGCTGGGCATCTTCAATCAGGCAGCGCTCGACGAGCAGCGCGAAGTTCTCCAATCGTTCGGCCTGCCTACGCGCATCCCGGCGACGATCGATTCACAGCGCGTGCTTCGGCGTATCGGCAGCGACAAAAAAGTGCGATCCAGCCGCGTGCGCTGGGTGCTGCCCACACAGATCGGCGCGACGATCGTGCGTGACGATGTGCCGCAGGAGCTGGTCGCCGATGTTTTGGAAGAAACGCGGGAAAGCCAGTCGTAAGAATCAAATCGGATAATCAGGCGGCGATAAAAAACGTAGGAACGTATTGCAATACGCCTCTACAAATACAAATTGGCGCAAAGCAACCAGAATTCAGCGAGATGATAAAACGTAAAGGGCGTGATTTATCACGCCCCTACGAATAATTGTCGATTGTGAAATCCAAGCCTACTGCCAGTCGATCAGATCGTCCTCGTCCAGGGGACGCGGCGCCGGTCGCTGCATCTGAAGCTCGTTCAGATAATCCTGCAAAATCAACGTGGCCGCGATCTCGTCGACCTCGCCGCGCCGCTGCTTCTTGCGCTTCCCGCCGCGCTCGTCGATGATGCGCTGGGCTTCGACGCTGGTATAGCGCTCGTCGCGCATCACAAACGGAATCGTCAGCACGCCCTTGAGCGCCTCCACGAAATCCAGCACGCGCTTGGCCTGCGGGCCTTCTTCGCCGCGCAGGGTGAGCGGCAGCCCAACCACAATCGAGACCGCCTCCTCGTCGTGGACGATGCGCTGAATCTCGGCCAGCGCGCGCTCACGTGGCTCGGCCTGCACCACGCCAACCGGACGCACCACGATTCCCATAGGATCGCACGTCGCCACGCCGATACGCTTGTCGCCCACGTCGAGCGCGATAATCCGCCCATTCATCACTGGCCCGCGCCGCCTGCCGCACCGGCGATCGAGACACCAACATCCTCGGGCACCGTCTGCCAGTCCTCGGGCAGCGTAAAGCCACGGATCTGGCCTTCTTCCTGAAGCTGACGGAGAAATTCCTCGGCCTCCGCGCGACTCTTGCCGCGAATCCCTTCGATAATCTGCTGAGTCGTCGCCTCGGGCAGCTCCTCGTAGCCGCCGCTTGGCACGGCGACCGCGTTCACGATCAGACCCTGTTCGCCGCGCTGCCAGCCTGTGATCGAGATCGCGGCATTGGCCAGATCCGGTCGCTCGACGCGGATCTTGTTGGTCAGCGCGCGCTTCAGCTCCGCGTCGAGCGGCTTATCGACCGGGCTAGCCAGCGCCTCAAAGGTGCGGAACACCTGCACCGTGAACGTGCCGTCCTGCGCTACCTGGCCGATCGGCGGGAAGACAGCAGTATATTCTTCAGGCGGCAGCGATTTCAAGAACTCTTCGGTCGGCGTGATAGCATTGCTGTAGAGCGTGAGGTTGGGCTGCGCCTGCACCTGGTTCTGAAGATTCTGGATGCCCTGCGCGTACAGCTGCGTCAGCGCCTGCGGCAGCAGCGGATTGACATCGTCAGGCGAAACAATCGTGACTTCTTGATCGGTGCCGCCGGTGAACGCGGCTCCCTGCGTAACCGAGAACTGGCGGCTGGTCAGATTGGGCACCTGGGTAATCGTTCCGGGCGGGATATTGCCCTGCGCGCCCGGCAAGCGCGCGGTCAGCGTGCCCTCGGCGAAGCCGTAGACCAGCGCCTGGCCGGTGTCCTGGCTGGCGGGCACCGTAACATCGCCATCGAAGACAAATTCCTGGCCACCTGCCGAGACAATCGTTCCGGCCGGGATAGTGACCGGCTGCGACGTCTGGTTGCGGAACGTCACGCTGCCCCTGGCAAAGCCGATCGGCACGACCGACTGTTGCACAGCGGTGCCCTGAAGCGTTACCTCAACCGGCGCGCTCAGCAGCACGCCCTGCACATTGATCGACGATGGATCGGTGATCGGCGTGGTGACGAGCGGCACGATCTGATCGGTGAAGGTAACGACATCGGTGCTGCTCAGCGGCGGCTCGATCGCGACCTGTGGCGCGCTGCCCAGACCGGCCAGGTTCAAAACCTGGCGTGGATCGAACGAGCCGGTCGCGCCCAGGACGATCAGGATCAGGCCGACGAACAGAAGCAGCGCCAGCAGCGGACCCAACAGCAGATTGCGCGACTGACGCCGACGCGCGGCTGCTTCCTCGGGCGTGCGCTCCGGCCGCGACATGCGAAAGCCGTCGTCTTCGGGCATATCGGTGGTGTCCACAGCCCGGCGATTGCGCTGCGGCAGCACGCCCAGGATCGCGCCCAGCAGCGACGGACGCGGCGGACGATCGGGGTCGGCAACCGGGCGCTGCCGGCGACGGCGCGGTGGCGGTGGCGGCAGCGGCTCGTCCTCGTCTGGCGCGTTGAGGATCGCCGAGTCCAGCTCGCCGAACGCAGCCTGCCACTCGTCGTCGTTCTGCGCCGGACGCTGCACGCCGATGTCGCCGGGAACGTCGTACATCAACGCGCCCTGGCTGGATTGCTGGACTCGTGGCGGCTCATCGAACGAGTTTTGATCCAGCGCCTCAAGCTGCGATAGAAAATCGGCATCGGATGTGTTGAGCGGCGTGCTGGAAACGTTGGATTGAGAAGCGGTCGGGGTGCGGGGCTGGATCGGCGGCAGCGAAGGCTGGATCGCGGGACGCTGGCCGGTTGGCCGTCGTGCGGTATCGCCTGGACGCGGCGCGGACACCGTTCCGCCGACGCTGACCACATCCAGCTTGGCAAAGCGCGCGGCGTCGGTAGTTTTCTCGTCCGCTGTAAACAACGTTACACGAACATTGGCCGCCCTGGCTGCCTCGCGCAGCATCTCGTTGCCAGCAATGCTTTGCAGCGCCCGCGTGCCGTCCGGCACCAGCAGCTCAACCCGGGAAGCTCCAGCCTCGCGTACCAGAGCGCAGATTTCCTCGGTCGTGCTGCTGGGCTGGATCGGAATCAGCAGCGGCGCTTCCTCGCGCCCGACCTGGCTCAGCGGCAGCGATGGCTCGACTCGCTGGCCAGGACGCCGACCACCACGATCGTTTGACGGTCTATTGCTCACGACGTCCCTCGCTGTGCGAAAGTACAAGCAGGCACAAAACAGTTTCTAGCAGGTGGGACACACATCTCTATCGCCTCTCGTTTGGGCTTGGGGTTAGCTTGGCTTTTTTACCTGTTCGTGTATGATAGCGTAACCTCGCTATTTAGCAAATCAATCGCCTATCTTCTATCGGCATAGGTAACTCGCCCGGCCCGTGGTGTACCACAGAGCAGCGTAAACCACCTCCGCGCGGCGTAAAACATTTGCTTTCCAGTATGAGAGCATAGCACATGCTGCAACTCGCCGTGCGCGCAAGCGAAGGAACAAGGGAACAAAGGAACAAAAGGTACTTTCTTTGTTCTGGGCAAGGCTCTCATCCCCGCCGCTGGCGCGGCACCTCCTCTCCCACTGCGGTAGTCGAGGAGGAAGAGTCGGTACTTCATGGTTCTCTGTTCGCTTGTTCCCTTGTTTGTTTGTTCCTTTGTTCGTCTATTCCTTGGCCCCTTTGGTTCTAGGTTCTTCGTTTGGTTCTCCGTCCTCCCGTGGTACACTTCAGCACGCAAACCACCTACCCTGGACAGATCGTATGACCCAACCCCTCCGCTACCGCCGCGTCGTCGTCAAGCTCGGCACCAGCGTATTGACAGCAGGCACCGATCGGCTGCACCGGCCGCGCATGGTCGAGCTGATTCGCCAGATCGCGGCGCTGCGCGACCTGGGAGCCCAGCCGATCCTGGTCACGTCGGGCGCTGTGCTGGCCGGCTGGGAGCAGCTCGGCTTTCCGCCGCGTAAGCGCAACCTGCCCGAGAAGCAGCTCTTCGCGGCGATCGGTCAGAGCCGGCTGATGCATTTGTACGCGCAGCTGGCCGATATTTATGGTATTCCAGTCGCGCAGACGCTGCTGACCCGCGACGATCTGCGCGACCGTCGACGCTATCTCAACGCTCGCAACGCCCTGCTCGGCTGCGTCGAGCGCGGCGTGCTGCCGATCGTCAACGAGAACGATGCGGTAGCCGTGGACGAGATCAAGGTCGGCGATAACGACACGCTCTCCGCGCTGGTCGCCAATCTGGTCGACGCCGACATGCTGCTGATCTGCACCGATCGACCGGGCCTGTTCAGCGCCGACCCGCGCGTCGACACGACGGCCAGGCTGATCCCGGATGTGCCGCTGATCGACGAGTCGATCTGGGCGCTGGCCGGCGACGCGGGCAGCCATCGCGGCACCGGCGGCATGCGCACAAAGATTCAAGCGGCAGATCTGGCCACGCGAGCCGGTATCGAGGTCATCATCGCGGCGGGCGAGGCGCCCAACGTGATCGTGCAGGCCGCGCAGGGCACGCCGATCGGCACGCGGCTGCACGCCCGCGCCACACGTCTGGAGGCGCGCAAGCGCTGGATTCTAGCCGAGACCGCCCGCCAGAGTCGCGTGGTGATCGACGCAGGAGCTGTAAGAGCGCTGCGCGAGCAGGGACGCAGCCTGCTGCCGGCCGGGATCGTGCGCATCGACGGCGCGTTCGATCGCGGCCAGACGATCCGCATCTTTAACGAGCAAGGCATCGAGCTGGCGCGCGGCCTGACCCAGTATCGCTCTGGCGATCTTGGACTGATCGGCGGCAAGCACTCGGCTCAGATCGAGGAGATTCTGGGCTATACCTACGGGCCGGAGGTCGTCCACCGCGACGATATGGTGATGGTGAATTAAAGAACCAAGAACCAAGAACTAAGAACCAAGACGAACCCGGTTCTAGGTTCTTGGTTCTCCGAAGGACGTTACTATGGAAACACCAACGCTTATCTCAATCGGACAGCGCGCCAAAGCTGCCGCGCGCCGGCTGGCAACGCTGCCGACCGAGACCAAAGATCGGGCGCTGCTCGCGATCGCGGCCGAGCTACGTAGCGACGAGTCGGCGATTCTGGCGGCGAATGAGCAGGACGTGGCCGATGCACAGCGCAACGGCCTGTCGGAGGCTCTGATCGACCGGCTGCGGCTCACGCCCCAGCGTCTCAGCGCGATCGCCGCCGACGTCGAGCATGTGACCACGCTGAGCGATCCGGTCGGCGAGCGCTTCGACGAGCGCACGTTGCCCAATGGCCTGAGCATCTATCGGCGGCGCGTGCCGATCGGCGTCGTCGGCGTGATCTACGAGTCGCGGCCGAATGTAACCGTCGACGTCGCGGCGCTGTGTCTCAAGACCGGCAACGCAGTAGTGCTGCGCGGCGGCAAAGAAACGGTGCGCTCCAACGCGGCGCTGGTCGCGGCGATCCGGCAGGCGCTTGAAACCACGGGCCTGCCCGACGACGCCGTACAGGTGATCGCCGATCCCAGCCGTGATCGCGTGCTGGAGCTGCTGAAGCTGGATCAGTACGTCGATATGATCATTCCACGCGGCGGCGCGGGCCTGCACCAGTTCTGCCGCGAGAACGCCACGATTCCGGTGATCACCGGCGGGCTGGGCGTGTGCCACATGTTTGTCGACGCGACGGCCAACATCGAGCGCGCGCTTCCGGTGATCCATAACGCCAAGATCCAGCGACCAAGCGCCTGCAATGCGCTGGATACGCTGCTGGTCCAGCGTGAGATCGCGCCGGATCTGCTGCCGCTGGTAGGCGCGGACCTGGCGGCGGCGGGCGTCGAGCTGCGCGCCGATCCCGAAGCCATGGCGCTGCTGACCAGCGCGGGCGACCGCGTTGTTCCCGCCGTCGACAGCGACTGGGGCACCGAGTTTCTGGCGCTGGTGCTATCGGTGCGCGTCGTCGACGGGCTGGACCAGGCACTGGATCACATCTGGCGCTACAGCACCGGCCACTCCGACGCGATCCTGACCGAAGATCCGCAGGCTGCCACGCGCTTTGTGGACGAGGTCGATTCGGCGGCGGTCTTTGTCAACGCTTCGACGCGCTTCAACGACGGTGGCCAGTTCGGCCTGGGCGCGGAGGTCGCGGTCAGCACGCAGAAGCTCCACGCGCGCGGCCCGATGGCGCTGCACGAGCTGACTTCCTACAAATGGATCGTCGGGCAGGTCGCCGAGCACGACCAGCAGTACTGGGCGCGCAGCTAAAGCTCAACCGGCGGCGCGGTGCGATTCGGCCCGGCGCAACGCGACGATCAGCACCGCCAGCCACGCGCCGCCCAGGATCGCGCCCGCCGCCACATCGCTGGGCCAGTGCGCGCCCAGCCGGATGCGCGACAGCGCCACGATCACGACCAGCAG
>DASWTQ010000115.1:0-15955 GCA_036402055.1 Herpetosiphonaceae bacterium | reverse complement strand
GCTGCCGCCGACGCTGACGCTGCGGGCGATGCCGCGCCTGATGGCGTTGCTTCGCCACCGCCGCCGCCACACGCAGCCAGGATCGGAACGAGGATCGCCATCAAGAGCAACCACGCAAAACTCCGTCGATGGGCCATATATGCTCCTTTGCCGTCGTTGACTCCCACGCCATCGCGGGACAACCAGACGGCACTGACCACTATGTCAGCCAGCACAGCGGGATTTATGCTGGAACGCTACCTGAGTAGCTTTCGGTATAGCAGCAACATGCATACCAGCACGATACAAATTCCGTGTGCAGCGGTGTGTCGAGCCTATCGGTGCGGTCGGCGATGACCTGGACGTATCGACGGCGCTGTCGATCGACGATGTTCCTTAATCCACGAGCTATGATGCAGAATGGTACGAGTATACTAAGTCTGTCAAATGTGCCGGCAGCGCTCGAATGTCGATTGCCGGGCGCTGCGCACGCGCTATTTTTTCACGCGCTCCCGGTCGGCGATCTCGTCTTTCTGGATGTAGCCGGAGCCGACGAGCAGCATGCGGGCGTTCTCCGCGCCCCACAGCGCCACCACCCCGGGCACGATCGCGAAGAGCGGCGGTACCAGCACCAGCACCACTACCAGGATGATCAGCAGGATCAGCGAGATCAGCACGCCTGGCGCGTTGGCAAACACCATGATCACGGCGTTACGCAACGTTGTGCGCACCTGCTGCTCCTCCTGGCGCAGCGCCAGCGGAAACACAAACAGCGCCATGCCCGACCAGACGATCAAAAAGGTGCCGAACAGGATCGCGATAAACTGCAAGACCGACGACTCGGCCGCGCCATAGAAGCGAATATTGATCTGAATCAGGATAAAGCCCAGAATCATGATCAGCGCGAGCAGCGAGCCCCAGCGCAGATCGGCACGCATGTAGCGGTAGAAGTTGCGCCAGTCAGCGCTGCGCTCCTCGGTCATCGGTTGGACCACGCGATGAAGCCCAGCGGTAGCAACGCCGATCGGGAGGACCAAGATCGCGGCGGCATACCAGAAGACGCTGATCAGCAGCAGCGTAAAGAGGTTGTCGTACCCGTGGCGGAGCGTGCGCACCAGCGTCCGAAATGCAATGGCGACGGACGGCGCGCGACGAACAGGCGTCAGATTATGGGGGTTATTCGTCATCGTGATGCCTTTCGCAGGGTACAGACAGGGTCGCGTTTATGGGTAAAAGGCGCAGCATCGGCGTACGTCCTCCTGGCGGCTCGTTTGTCGCGCTGCAAACCTGGCGAGATCCTAAACGCTTCCTTCCATACTACCACAATCTCGCAATTCGTTTGCAAGGAGGAAGAACAAACGGAAGAACCAAGAACCAAGAATCCGGGTGCCCTCTGGGCGCAGAACAAAGAACAACAGAACAAAGAACAATGGGAAGAACGAGAACCGAGAACCGAGAACCAGGAGGATAGGATAAACGTTTTACATTTGAAATGGTAGATCAATCTGTAGGGGCGTGATTTATCAGGCCGCCAGCTCAATATCACACCACATCTACTCGTGTTGTTGTCAATCTTTGTCGCTACGATCTTCCCCCTCTCCTGTCGCAACGGGAGAGGGGAAGCCAAACGAAGTGAGGCAGGAGTGAGGGCCTGATCAAGACCAAGGGTGAGGGCCTGAATCACTGCCCGGCCAGGCCGCTGTAGCTGGTCCCCTCGATGTAGTACTTGCTGAAAATAAAGAACAGAACCAGCATCGGGATCGCGTTGAACATCGCGCCGACCAGAATCGCCGTCAGATCATTGGTGTACTGGTAGCGGAAAAAGCTCATGCCGACCGTCAGCGTCATCAGCTGCGGCCGTTGCAGAAACAGCAGCGGCCCGACGAAATCGTTCCACGAGCCCTGAAACTGCAAGATCGCAAAGGTCAGCAGGGCCGGCCGCGACAGTGGCAGCGCAATATTCCAGTAGGTGCCGAAGCGTCCCAGCCCGTCGATGTAGGCCGCCTCCTCAAGCTCCTTCGGGATCGAACGGAAGAATTGCGTCAGCATCAAAATGCCCACCGGCACGATCAGCTTAGGCACGATCAGCGGCCAGTAGGTGTTGATCCAGCCCAGCCGTGAGTAGAAGACATAGCCCGGGATCAGCGTCACCGCCGCCGGGATCGCCATGCTGGCAATGATCGCCGTAAAGATCAGATCGCGGCCTGGAAAGCGGATGCGCGCAAAGGCATAGGCGGCCAGCGAGCAGAAAAAGATCTGGCTGATCACATTGATCAGTGCCAGCCAGCCGCTGTTGAACAGCCAGAGCGGCAGCAGGCGGCCCTGGACCGACGGAATCGTAAAGTTCCAGACGCGCACCCAGTTGTCGAAGCGCCACTGCTCGGGCAGGATCTGTGGCGGAAACGCGTTGATCTCCGCCGAGGTCTTGAACGTGCCCAGAAACGACAGAATAAACGGCGTGAACGCAAAGAGCGACAGGAGAACCAGCAACACGTAGCGGAGCGTGATGCCGACGTAGGCTGACGCGGGGCGTGCGGTGTCGGCTCTCGTCGCTGCAACTGGTTGCTGGTTTGCCGAAACAGCCATAGCGTTTCTCCCTCGGCTACTCGTACTGGTTCGAGCGCTCAACATAGCGGCGCTGAATAATCGTGATCGCGACAATAATCGCCGCCAGAATGAACGCCATCGCCGCGCCGAATGCCGCCTCGGGCTGTGTTGCCTTGCCCAGCGTCTTCTGATAGATCAGCAGCGTCGGCGTGAGCGTGGTTTTGAGCGGCCCGCCCTCGGTCAGCACGTACGCTTGATCGAAGACCTGGAACGTGCCGATCGTGCCCAGGATCAGCACCAGCGCGATCACTGGACGCAGCAACGGCAGCGTGATGTACCAGAAGGCTCGCCGTCCGGTCGCGCCGTCGATCGACGCCGCCTCGTAGAGATGGCCAGGAATATCTTGCAGCGCCGCCAGAAACATGATCATGAACGTCGGAATCGTGGTGAAAATATTCATCACCATGATCGCGGTCCAGGCCACGCTCGGCCCGCGCAGGAAGTTGGGCGCGCCCGCGACGCCGACGGCTTGCAGCAGCGGATCGAAGATGCGATCGGCCTCGCGCAGCCAGGCGACGTTGGTGCCCAGCGCGTAGTTGATAAAGCCGCGCTGCTGGTAGAGCCAGAAAAAGATCAGCGAGATCACCACCGACGAGGCCACGCTCGGCGAGTAGAGCATCGTGCGGAAGAAGCGCAAACCTTTGATTCTGGTGTTCAGCAGCACCGCCAGCAGAATCGCGCCGATCGTCTGAAACGTCGTGACGATCACGAAATACCAGAACGCATTGCCCAGCGAGATCCGAAAATCCGGCTCGCCAAACGCCCGCACATAGTTTGCCAGGCCGACGAACTGCGCTGGTTTCTGCGCAAATGAGGCACTCAGATCGGTGAAGCTGATATAGAACACGTAGAGCAGCAGGCCGTAGGTGAAGATCCCGCCGATGATCAGGTAGGGCGCAATAAACAAATAGCCGGTCAGCGCCTCACGCCGGGCTAGCGGACTAGCCTTCTGTTTTGGCGGAGTCGCTGCTTTGGTTGAGACCGCCATGTCACGTCTCCTTGCGTTGAGCCTGTGGGCGGCGCGCCGCCGGTGACGGTGCCGCCCACAAGGTTCTCACCTAGCGCTGCAAGATCTGATCGACTTCCTGCGCGGCCTGATCCAGCGCGCCCTTGACATCCGAGCCGCCGACCAGGATCTGCTCGATGCCGCTCTGGTTGATCGCGCGCACCACGTCGGCTTTCTTGGCCGGACCGCCAAAGAGCGTATCGGAGACGCGGCCGTTCTGTCCAGCCTGCACCAGCACCTTGGCGACCTCGTTATCCTGGAAGTACGGATCGCTGGCCAGGCTTTGCAAGCTCGGCTGCGCCAGGCCGGTCGGGATCAGCGCCTGCTGATTCTGCTCGCTGGTCAGGAAGAGCACGGCGGCGGCGGCGGCTTTGGGATACTGGCTCTGCGCGTTGGCCGCGAAGCCGTTGGTGAAGAGCAGCGAGGTTTGCTGGCCGCCCTCAGGAATCGGCAGCGGCACGGCGGTGTACTTCACGTCCTGGCCACCCTGCTGCGGATCGGCCATGAACGGCACGATCCAGCCGCCCTCGACAGCCATCGCCGCCGACTGCTTGGCGAACGCCTCGCCGCACCAGCCCGCGCTCAAATCCTGGAAGGTCGCGGCAAAGCCAGCCTGTTGAATATCCTTCCAGAACTGGATCGCCTGCACGCCCTGCTCGTTGTTGAAGACGGCCGTGTTGTTCTCGATGATCGGGTTGTTGTTCTGGAGCATCGACGCGCCGTAGCGCTCGATGTCGGGCGTCAGGCACAGGCCAAAGACCTTGCTCGCGCCCTCGCCCTGCGTCATCTTCTCGGCGGCGGCGCGCAGATCGTCCCAGGATTGGATCGTGGTGGGATCGACGCCGGCCTGCTGCGCGAGATCGGTGTTGACGAAGAGCACCAGCGGGTTGAAGTCCTTGGGCAGGCCGTAGGTCTTGCCGTCCTGCTGGTAGAGCTGGATCAGCTGCTCGTAGTAGTCCGATGCCTGGCGCCCGACCTGGCTCATAGCGTCGTCGAGCGGAAGCAGCAGGCCCTGCGGCGCGAGCTGGCCCATGAGCTGGCCGTTGAGCAGGAACACATCGGGCGCGTTGCCGCCGGAGAAGCCCGCCGTAATTGTGGTCTCGTATTCGGCCGGAACCGGCTCGAAGTTGAGCGTTGCGTTCGGGAACGTTTCGTTGAAGCGCTTGGCGGCATCGGTGTAGAGCTGCTGCTCGGTAGTGTTGCCCGCAGCCAGGAAGCGCAGCGTCGCGCCGTCTTCGACCTCAAGCTTGCTGAAGTCGAGCGTAGCCGCTCCGCCTGCCGTGCCGCTGGTCGCGGCCTCCGCAGTGCCGGCCGGTGATGCTTCTGCTGCCGTCGAGGCCGACGCTGATGGCGATGCTTCGCTCGAAGCCTCAGGCGATGCGGAGGCCGAAGCTTCCGGTGCTGCCGAGGCTGCCGGTGATGCCGCCGCCGAGGCCGCCGCTGATGGCGATGCTGCGCCTGATGGTGTTGTTTCGCCGGTACCACCGCCACAGGCGGCGAGAATCGGCAGGACGAGTGCCAGCAGCAGCGTGACCAGATAGATGCGTTTGTGGGACATCTTCCTTGACTCCTTGCTTATATGAACGAACGGTGTTCGTAACTCTGAAGCGGAAAGCTCTAGCCGCGCACCTCCTCTTGAGGTTGCCCGCCGGACCACGAGGCGAGGTTGATTCGCGATCCGGCGGAAAGTTGAGCAGCGCTGCTTGGTCCGCGCCGCCGAAAAGATCGATCAGCTATCCCATGCCCTGCGTGGTATCCTGCGCGCCCTCGTTCTCGTCGTGGTCGTGCCGGATGATCGGCACGGGCAGCGGCGCGTTGATGCCGGTATCCGGCCGCACCGGCACAACGCCGACGTCGACGCCATCGCGCTGGCCGGTCGCCGCTCCCGCCGAGCCTTGATCGTCGACCTCGGCCGGGACATCCACGCCGCCCGGCACCTGCTGCGGAGCGTAGATGCGCTCCTGCTCGTCCATCTGCTTGAAGAGCCGGTCGCCGCCCGGCGCATCGCTGTGCTCAGCTCGATCGCTCATGCTCTGCTCCTGTCGGTTGCATCTCGATCCAGGTCGCCGTCGAGCGCCTTGGCTCCCGGAATCGGCGTATCGATGCCGGTTGCCAGCGTGCCGGGAACCACCGTCTCGGTCACGCCGAGCGCGCGCTCTTCGTCTTGATCGGCTCGCAGTTCGCTCGGCACCTGCTGCGGAGCGTAGATGCGCTCCTGCTCGTCCATGTTCTTGAACAGCGGCCTGTCGTCTCGATCGCCTGGTTCTGGTGCTCGATCGCTCATGCTGCGCTCCTTTCCTGACTTCTCGGCATTAGCTTGCGCCGGTCAATGCCCGCTCCGATCGCCGGTCAAGATATTCAAGCTGGGCCCGCTGGCTGTGAATCTGAAGCGTTGCTCGCTGACCGACGCCGAGCTGAAAAACAACGGCATCACTATCGATATGTGGCGGGGTAGCGTTGCCAGGCGTAAAGCCTGCTGATTCCAGCGCTGCAACTGCTGTACCACGGCATCTGAAGGCGATCGTGATCAGCTCGGGACCGCTCAGGTGGTCGATCGTGCAGCCGCTGTGCGTGAGGTCGATGTTGAGCAGATGTGCGCCGACGCGCAGATTGGCGACGCTCGCCTCGGGCCAGTCGGCGGGCAGAGTGGGCGTGATCGCCAGGCGGTGCTCGTGGGCGCGCGGGTCAAGGCCCAGCACGCCTTCCAGCCAGCCCTGCGCGTACAGCCCGGCCGACCAGAGCTGGACGAAGCACAGTCCTTCCGGGATCAGCTCCTTGAACGCGCCCAGCATGCCGTAGCGCGCTGTGAGCGAGATATTGTTCAGGAAGCGGATCGCGTGCTCGGTGCGGCCATGGCGCAGCTCAGCCAGCGCCATCAGCCCGGTCGGCAGCGTCCACACGCGGTCTTCCCGATCGCGGGTATGCACGAGGCCCCACTGATTGCTGAAGTCGCGCTCCAGCGCATCCAGCACCTGCTCAGCTCGCTCAGGTGGCGCGATGCCCAGCTGGATCGGCACAACCTGCGTCCAGTGGCCGTCGAGCTGCGGCCGGTAGCCGGAGTGGAGCGAGTCGGCGTACAATCCCTGGCCGGGCATCCACCAGTCGTGCTCGAAGCGCCGCAGCCAATCGTCGGCCAGATCGTTGTACTGTGCGGCCTCCGGTCGATCGAGCACGCGCGCCATCTCGGCCAGTGCCCGCCACGCGCCGTAGAGATAGCAGGCCGAGTCCAGCTTGAGCGAGCCCATGCCGGTGCGCTCGACCATCGCATCGCCGCTCGGGTAGCCGTCGCGATCGCCGTCCCAGATGCCGGGCAGATAGTCCATCACGCCTTCGCGGCAGACGGGATACATCATTCGCAGAAACGGAATATCGCCGCTCCAGCGCACATAATCCCAGACCGCCATCGCGAACTGTGGCGTTTCCTGAGTGTTGCCCGGATTGAAGACGCGCCCGTTGGTAGTGATCTCGTGCGGTACGCGGCCACAGGCCCGCCGCGCATGTTCGCCGAGCAAGCCCAGCGTGGAGCGCATAATCGAGCCGAAGCCGGCGGCGGTCGCGCCGGGCGTGGTGTAGGTGTTGTCGCAGCCGAAGAGCTGTGGATATTCGGGAATGCCCGCCAGCAAGAAGCCAGGCAGATACGGCCCGTAGTCGGCCTCAAGCAGCAGCAGATTGGCCTTAGCCAGAATCCAATCTCGGTTGATCTGCTCGTCCGGCGTTTGTAGCGTGACGCCCTCCATCGCGACGGCGCGGTAGTGCTCGCGCTTCTGCTCCAGCAGCTCAGCGCCGCGTCCGGTCAAGCGGCTGAAGAGCTGAAGCGCGCCGTGGTGGCCGTTCTCGTGATCGCAGGCGACCATAAATTCCAGCTCGATGCGCTCACGCGGCTGGATCGTCAGGCTGTAGCGCAGCTCCGCCGTGTGCTTGCCGTGCCGCGTATCGAAGACGATATTCGCGGGCATCGTCGGGCTGCCGAAGACGACGCCCCAGCGCCCTTGCCAGAGCTTATCGAAGGCGACCGCCAGGCCGCGCTCCTGGTGCAGCTCGACGCCGCCGGTCTCCCAGCCGCTAAACCAGGTTGGCAGGATGTTGACCTGCGCCACAAAGCCTAGGTTGCCGCTCCAGACCTGATCGCTGTTGTTGGCGATCTCCACCAGCGAGAAGAGCGCGGCATCGTCCTGGGCCACAAAGTCGGTGCGGCTCATCCGTAGCGGCCCGTGCGCGAAGTGCATGGTCGCGTCGCTGAGATGGCCTTCGAAATCCAGGCAGTGCAGCAGATCGTCGTGGCCGCTCCCGTCTTCGATCGAAAGATAGCAGCCGTCGAGAAACTTCACGGGATGCGCCCACACGCCGCCCATCTCGCCGACGAGGTGCTCGGCGCCCACCGGTTCGAGCGCGCCGCTGGTGGTGCCGATCGCGTAGAGCTTGCGGCCCGATAAAAAGTAAGGCGCGGGCTGGTGGTCGGCTGCTTCCAGCACGACCGGCCCGAACCTCAGCGATTGACGTGTTATCCGATTCATGGCTCCCTAATCAACTGATCGGCAAACAAGCTATGTGCTCGTATCCGCCGATACAAGACCTTTGATATATTCAGCTCATGTGTCGCGCCATATCTTCGCTGCTGTGTACTCTCCCATAAGCGAAAAAAATCGACTGAGCCGATGATATACATCAGCCCAGTCGTTGTCAAGAAACCGGTTTCCGGCATGCATCAGCGCACAGCGAGACCACGCACTGGTTGAAATAACTGTCGTGGGGGGTGAGCATGACCGCTGATCCCTTCGGTCGTCCTGGCGCTACTCGTCGTTGAACTCTTCCGATGCGCGCGGCGTTGTCGGCACCGGCACATGGCGTCCGACCTCGGCGTTGCCCGATCCAACCGTGCCTACGTGCTCGTCGCCGCGATACTCCTGGCCGCCGGGATTAAACTTCGGATCGGTATACTCATGCTCGACCTGCTCGGCGACAAACGCCTGATGCTCGGGGTCCTGGATCGCCTCCGCGTACTGCTGCTCGATCGTCGACTGCACATCGCGGATGGCCTCGGCGGCGCTTTCGCGCTCTTCTTGCAGCTTGCGCTGAGCCTCTTCAAAGCGCGCGCGGTTTGCGGCGACCTCGTCTTCAGGATTGGGATTATGCTCATAGCCATGGTCGCGGTCGCCCACGCCATCCGGTAATGCACCTTCGATGCTTCGTCGTTCACTGCTCATCGTCGATTCTCCTTGCTGAGGCAGGTTAAGGCGCTTGCTCTGGCCGTCTAGCCTGTTTCTCTGCAAGGGTCGTACCGCTGTTAGAGCACGTCCTCGTCGGAGCTGAGCTGGTAGCCCGGAATCGTGTGCACGCCGATCACCTGTGGCTTGCCACGGGCGCTCAGTGCGAGCACGATGAAGATCTCGCCGACCATTCCGTGCAGCGTGTCGTGATCCAGCTCAAGATACTCTTCCTCGCCGAGCTGCTCCTGACCCCACCTGCGCCAGTAGGGATCGAAGACCGGCACGCCGTCCTCGCTGCGCAGCCTGCCGATGTGGGGCATCAGCCGCGCCTCGAAGCGTTGCGTCTCCTCGTCGAAGCTAAACAGCGCCTCGACGCTGTCTGGCTTGACCAGACAGACCGAGCGCAGCGGCTGCCGGCCAAGAATCTCGTTCGGTGCCGGGTCGGTATGCTTGGGAAAGAACGCCTGTCGTCGCGCGTCGGTCAGCTCGCGGATGAACGGCAGCGGTCCCTGGCCCCAGGTGGCTACCACTTGCTCGACAAACGGCGGCTGCGGCTGCGGCTCGCCCAGATCCAGCTGCACAACATCGCCCAGCCGCACGATCGATCCGTCGTCGTAGCGCACATCGTCAACCGTCAGCTGGCCGCTGGCCTTGATCGGACGAACCCAGCGCAGGCCGGTGATCGGGTCGGGCTCGGTCGTCATGCCGGCGATCGACAGGCCGGTCCTGGTCCGGGCCATGCCTAAAACTAAAACATCAGTCAGCACAGGTAGCTCCCAAAGACTGAGACGAACGCCCCGACGAGCGAAGCGTTTAGCTCGGATCGCGCTTTACAGCGTACAACAGGCCATCGCCAAAGGGCAGGATCACCGCCAGCAGCTGCGGGTGAGACATCGCGTAGGTGTTGAAGTCGCGGATCGCATCCAGCGTTTCGTTGTGCTCATCTTCATGCGCAATCCGGCCACCGCTCAGCACGTTATCGGCGATCACCACGCCGCCGGTTCGCAGCAGCGGCAGCGCCAGATCCAGATACTGGCGGTACTCGGTTTTGATCGCGTCCAGGAACACGAGATCGAACGAGCCGGTGACGTTGGGCAGCTGCTCCAGCGCCGGGCCGAGCAGCAGCGTGACGCGCTCCTCAACGCCGGCCTGCGCAAAATGCTGCCTGGCAGTCTCCTGACGCGCCGGATCGACATCGATCGTCACTAGCTCGCCGCCGTCCGCCAGCCCGCGCGCCAGATGCAGGCCCGAGTAGCCGGTAGCAGTGCCGACTTCCAGGATGCGCCGCGCTCCAATGGCGATCGCCGTCATCTCAAGAAAGCGCCCGATCTCGGGATCGACGATCGGGACGTCATGCTGGGCCGCATCAGCTTCAAGGTCGCTGGCAACGTCATCGCGGGACGGCAGCAAACCATCGAGATACGCGGCTTGCTCGGAACGAAGAATGGCATCGGCTGCTATTTTCATGCCAACAACTCCTTTGTGCGCGCTTATCGTAGGAGACCACGCCACGCGTGTCAAGTATGGGTCGCACGTGATATTGCACCGGTTGCTCCTGAGCCGGCTTTTGAGATTGGCAAAGATCGAGAAGTACTTGACGTGCAGGCTGATCGAGTCGTACAATTCATGTGCAAAGCATGTGCAAAATATGGAAAACTTGCACAGCTTGCAGAGAAGAGAGGAAAAGGTCGGTTTTGTAGATGGAAGGAAGGTAGGATCATGCTTCGACGAGGTGTGCGTGCCACGTACCTGGCGCTGGCGGCGATCTTATTACTGGCCTCGACGACCTCTACATTTGCAGCTCCCCGTGGTCCATCGATCGTTGATGTGGCGATCGCGGTCAACAGCAGTGGGCCGTATGCCGGCCAGTTCGATACGCTGATCGCTGCGGTGCTGGCCGCCGATCCGGCTGTGCTCGAAACACTCTCCGGCAACGGCCAGTTCACGGTCTTCGCGCCGACCGACGATGCTTTTGCGCAGCTTGGCCTGACGCCCGATACGATCGGCGCTGTGCCGCAGGATGCGCTGACCGAGATTTTGCTCTATCATGTGGTTCGCGGTAGGCGCTTTGCCGAGGATGTGCTCGCCAGCGATCGGCTGCGCACGTTGCAGGGCAGCTTCCTGGAGCAGAGCAGCGGCACGCTGATCGACACCCTCGGCCGTCCCGCCAACATCATCGTCACCGATGTTGCAGCCTCCAACGGCGTTATTCACGCGATCGATAGCGTGGTTCTACCGTTCCAACCCTAGTCGCCGCTCGCGACCTGTTTCTTCCAATCAAATCATCTGCTGAGCGCCAGATCCGCAAGATCCGGCGCTTCATGTTGCAGCTTTACTAATACTCTTGATACGAGCGGCTCACCAGCCCTAACAATTGCCGATTGCTGCGCGGTCGCCTATACTGGCGGGCAGAAATAAAACAAGGAGGTTATAGGCGTGACGAATGGACAAACCGCGCCGATTCTTGAGCTGCGCGTGGCGCTGACTACCAGCCAGTATGATCGCCTGGTGCAATTCTACTGCGATGGGCTGGGGCTTGAGCCGGCGCAGCTCTGGACGGACGACGAGGACCGTGCTGTTATCCTCGACATGGGCCGCGCAACGCTTGAGATCTTCGACGAGGGCCATGCCCGGATCATCGACGAGATCGAGGCCGGCCAGCGCGTGAGCGGCGCGATTCGCTTTGCCTTGCAGGTGCCCGATCTCGACGCGGCGCTTGAGCGTGTGCTGGCCAAAGGCGCGACGCTAGTCCACCCGCCGATCGTGACGCCGTGGGGCCATCGTAACGTGCGCCTGCAAGACCCGGACGGCATGCAGATCACGCTGTTTCAGGTGCTTGAGTAGAGAAGGCCCAGGCCCTCACCCCTGCTTCACTTCGTTCGGCATCCCCTCTCCCATTGCGATAGGGGAGGGGAATAAAGGTACTTGCGTTTGTGCTTTTGTTCGTCTCCGGTTCTTGATTCTTGGTTCTTGGTTCTCCTTTGTTCTCTACTCTTTGTTCTTGGTTCTCTTGTTCCCTTGTTCTTTTGTTCTTCCTCGCCTCTCATGCTACACTTCGTGCATTATGTTGGATGAAGCGGCTAGTGCCGATAGATAGGTGATTCCATGCCCACAGAATCGATCGTTGTGCTCGACTTCGGCTCACAGTACAGCCAGCTGATCGTGCGGCGGCTGCGCGAGGCCGGAGTATATAGCGAGCTGCTGCCGTTTTATGCCGATGCCGCGACTGTACAGGCGCTCAATCCGCGCGGCGTGATCTTGTCGGGTGGTCCGGCCAGCGTCTACGCGGAGGGCGCGCCGCAGATGCCGTCCTGGGTGATCGAGAGCAAGCTGCCGGCGCTGGGTATTTGCTACGGCATGCAGCTGATCGCGCATACGCTCGACGGCAGCGTCGAGGCTTCGACCAAGCGTGAGTTCGGCCCGGCCGAGATCACGATCGATCACCCGGAGTCGCCGCTTTTCGCCGCGCTGGATCTTCAGCAGCGCGTGTGGATGAGCCACGGCGATAAGCTTACGAAAATGCCCTCCGGCTTTCATCCGATCGCGCACTCCGACAACTCGCCCTACGCCGCGATGGGCGACGAAGAGCGCCGCTGGTACGGCCTTCAGTTTCATCCCGAGGTCGTGCATACGCCGCACGGCCGCGAGCTGATCCGCAACTTCGCCTACCGCGTCTGCGGCTGCGAGGGCGGCTGGACAGCCGAGGCGATCGCGGAGCAGGCGATCGCGCGGATTCGTGAGCAGGTCGGCACCGGACGCGTGATCTGCGGTCTCAGCGGCGGCGTCGACTCGGCGGTTGCGGCGGCGCTGATCGGTAGGGCGGTTGGCGAGCAGCTGACCTGCATCTTTGTCGATACCGGATTGCTGCGGCTGGGCGAGGCCGAGCAGGTGATCGAAACCTTCCGCAACAACCTGCATATTCCATTGGTCGCGGTCAACGCCGCCGAGGAATTTCTCAGCGCGCTTGAGGGCGTGGCCGATCCCGAGGCCAAGCGCAAGATCATCGGCGAGAAGTTTATTCGCATCTTTGAGCGCGAGGCCGAGTCGCTGGGCGATGTGCAGTTTCTAGCGCAGGGCACGCTCTATCCCGACGTGATCGAGAGCACGGCGGCTGATCGCAACGTCGCGGCCAAGATCAAAACGCATCACAACGTCGGCGGCCTGCCCGAGAAGATGAATCTCAAGCTGGTCGAGCCGCTGCGCTACCTGTTCAAGGACGAGGTTCGCGCCGTCGGTCTTGAGCTGGGCTTGCCCGAATCCTGGGTCTGGCGGCATCCTTTCCCCGGCCCTGGATTGGCCGTACGCATTCTCGGCCCGATCACCCACGAGCGCGCCGAAACCCTGCGCCGTGCCGACGCGATCTTTCTTGAGGAGCTGCGCAACTTCGGCCTTGAGCGCGAAGTTCAGCAGGCGTTCGCGGTGCTGCTGCCGGTGCAAAGCGTCGGCGTCATGGGCGATTATCGCACCTATGCCGACGTGATCGCGCTGCGGGCGGTGACAACCGAGGACTTTATGACGGCGGATTGGGCGCGCTTGCCCGGCGATCTGCTTCAGCGCGCGGCGAACCGCATCGTCAACGAGGTGCGCGACGTCAACCGCGTGGTGTATGACATTACCTCCAAGCCGCCTGCGACGATCGAGTGGGAATAAGCATTTATTGAAGTGGGATCGCGCTTGCCCGCTAGCCGATCGACGAGAATCGTGATCGATTGTCTACACCAAACGCCGCCGGTGCCAAACATCGGCGGCTTTGTTTGAGCGCTTCAGGAAAGAATAATGAGCCTGCAACGTCTTGCTACAACGCCAACCGGCAGCGAATTCTATAGCCGTCCCGTTCTGGGAATGTATGATCGCGTGGTGCTCGGTTTTTCTAACACCTATGTTTGGAAAAGCCCGACCACACAGATCCTTGAGTTCTATAACGAGCATATTTCGGCCAATCATCTGGATGTCGGTGTCGGCACGGGCTACTTTTTGGATCGGTGCCGGTTTCCATCAACAGCGCCATCGATCGTGCTGGCGGATCTCAACCCCAACACACTGGCCGTCACAGCGGCGCGGATCGCCCGCTATCAGCCGCAGACCTGCGTGGTGAATGTTTTGGAATCGCTGCCGCTCGCGCCACACAGCTTCGACTCGATCGGCCTGAACTATGTGCTGCACTGCCTGCCGGGAACCATGCGGGAAAAGCAGAGTGTGTTTCGCAATCTGAAGCAGCTGCTGCGTCCCGGCGGCGTGCTCTTCGGCACAACCATCTTGAGCCAGGGAGTGCGCGTCGGCTTGCTCGCGCGAATCTTCATGGCGGTGTACAACGAAGCGCGTCTTTTTGGCAATCGCGAGGACTCGCTGCAAGCGCTGGAGCGAAATCTCGAAGAGGTGTTCGACGACTACTCGCTCTATGTCGTCGGATCGGTCGCCTTTTTCGCGGCGCGCGTACCGGCCGTGGAGAATTTCTCGATCGCCGAGTAGCTCAGGGGACAGCTGGGTCGGCTAGAGCGGTCGCTGGAAGAAGAGCGCGATCTCGCCGCGCGGGTAGAAGGCTTCGCTGTAGCCCGCAAAGCGCAGACCCCAGCGCATATAAAAATTGGCGGCCGGATGGTTACGCGCGGCACAGTGCGCGGCCAGTGTTTCGATCCCAACCGCCCGGCTCCACTGTCCTGCCGCTCGCAGCAGCGCACCGCCGATTCCTTTGCGCCGCATCTGAGGCGCTACCGCCAGCCGCGCGATCGTGGTCGCGCCGGCCGTCTCGCTGATCGTCAGCGCGATATAGCCCAGCAGCTCGTCCTGCTCCTCGATCAGCAGCACCTCGGCGGCGCGATGCCACAGCTGCTCGATCGGCTCGGCGCTGGCGGGCTGCACCACGATTGGACGCGGCAGCCGCGTGCAGTACAGCATACCGCCCAGCTCTTCGTGCGCTTGCGGCGCGATCGGATCGTAGCCCAGGCGCAGCTGCCACACATGCGTGCTCTGAACACTGGCCGAGAGCGCCGCGCAGTAGGGCAGATCGCCCGGCTCAGCTTGACGAACGTCCATCGGCGGGCTCGCTGCGCGTACGCTTGGCTTTGGGCTCGGTCAGATCGCCGTGGCCTGGCGGCGCGGCAACCGGTGACGGCGGCGTGTCGAGCATCTGGTGCTCCTCGGCCTGCACCTGCACGATCCCGTTCGGCGCGTCCACGAGCTTGGAGTACAGATACACCAGGATGATGCGTACAGTCGCGGCCATCGGCACTGCGATCAGCAGGCCCAGCGCGCCGCCGAGCGCACCGCCGGCCAGGATCGAAAAGATCACGATGATCGGATGCAGCTCGACAATGTGCCCGACCAGATTCGGAATGATCAGATGGTCTTCGGCCTGGCGCAGAATCAGGTAGATCACACCGACCACGACCGCCAGCACCCAGCCCGGCCAGCCGAAGGTATTGGTCGCCTGGAAGAGCGCGACGGTCATCGCCGAGCCCGCAGCGGTGTACGGCCCCACAAACGGGATGATCTCCAGAAAGCCGGTCGCGATCGCCAGGATCAGCGCGTACTGCACGCCCAGAATCGAGAGCGGAATATAGGTCACAAAGGCCATGATCACGATCAGCAGCAGCTGGCTGCGAATATACGCGCCCAGCACACGGTCGATCGAGCGGCCCAGCTCACGGATCTCGTCGCGCTGTGGAGCCGGAATCAGGCCATAGATTCGGTCGGTGAGCTGGTCGGCTTGCAGCAGCAGGTAGAAGGTGACCACCAGATAGACCAGCAGCAGCACCAGCCGCTCCAGCACACCAAAAACCAGCTCCGGCACGCTGGCCGGCAGCTCACGCCCGATCTCGGCGAAAAAGTTTTCGATCTCCTGCTCGTCCGGCCGCAGGTCGAGCGTTGTGCCGCCCAGGTTGATCACGCCGTTGACCGCGACCCACTCCTCGGCGCGGCTCGCAAAGCTGGGCAAGGCTCGCACCAGATCGGTGTACTGATTGGCCAGACGCGGCACCAGCCAGTTCGCGCCCGTGTAGATCAGCAGCCCGGCGACGATATAGATCAGAATCACCCACCAGATGCGAGCTACACGCGTGCGGCTGGTCAGTGTTGAGACCAGTGGATTCAGCAGATACGCGGTGATCACTGCCCAGATGAACGGATTCAGCAGCCCGCCGACTTCTTGCAGCAACAG
>DASWTQ010000114.1:0-24790 GCA_036402055.1 Herpetosiphonaceae bacterium | reverse complement strand
CGGTGGCGCGCTGGCGGATGCGCCGCGTCCAGGGCTGGCGGCCTTGGCGCTGCTGGACGCGCTTCAGCCCACGAGCCGCGATAGCGCGCTGGCGATCGATCTGTATCTCGATCAGTTCAGCCTGCTGGCGGCAAGTGGCGCGCTGGCTCATATCGACACCGATGCGGCGGCCTGTATGCTGGAGTTCGACGCGCTCAATAATCTGCCGTTGGCCACTGTGATCGTGCCGCGCGGCGAGCTGACGCCGGGCAAGAAGATCGCCGATGTCGAGCTGAGGCCGGTCAAAGGCCAGCCAATTACGCGCACGGTCAACGCGGGCGAGATCGTGCGGCTGCCGCTGGCGCGCGGCAAGCGGGCCACGCTGCGGATTCAGCCCGTCGGCGGCATTGCGATCGGCCCGAACAAGCCCGGCACCGAGGTGCTCTCCGACGAGGCGGCGATCAGCGGCAGCGCGCTTGGCGTGATCATCGATGCGCGACCACGGCCGCTGGCACTGCCCGACGAGCTGTCGCAGCGCCGCGAAACGCTGCTGCGCTGGTTCCAGTCGCTCGACGCGCTGCCGCCGGTCAACTCGTTTGCGCCGGCTGCTCAGACTCAGAGCGCGGCTCCCACGACTACCAATGGATCGCAAACAGATGTAAAATTACCGGTACTGGAGCCGATCGCCGCTCACGCGGAGGAGCCAGCCGTTTCTGTCGGTACGCTATCGAGCGGCGAGGATGTGGCGGCTCTGCGCGAGGGCCTGGTGGTTCAGCCTCAGCAGAAGCGAGGGTTTTTCCGCCGAAAGTGAAAGGCACGAGCGATGGTAGAGCGCATCTGTCCGCGTTGCGACGCCGCCAATCCCAGTGAGCACGCCTACTGCGGGCAGTGCGGCGCGGCCTTCGATCAGCCCCTGGCGCGGCGTCCCGGCGCGGCGCTGGCCCCACGATCCTGGCAGGTGCCGGATCAGTGGCGGCAGGCCGGCAAAGTGGTAGCGCTGGGCGCCGCGACGATCGTGGCGGAGGTGGGGCTGGCCTGGCTGCAACGCCGCCAGCAGCAGAGCAGCCGATCGACTGAGCAGCCGAAAAGTTATCCGTTGGCCAGGACGATGCCGACGACAGCGCGGGTTATCGGCCTGGGCTGGCGCATCAGCGAGACCTGGCAGGACGGCCAGCTTCAGGAGCGCGTGCAAGAGCAGGTGATGTGGCTTGAGCCGCTGCCGCGCCAGCGCTGAGCCGGGGGCTAATCAATAGGTTTGTGTGAGGCACGCTACGGCGTGCCTGACGCTTTTTTGTGCCTTCACAATGTCAGGAATCTGAGTATAAATTCTCAGGATTACAGCCAAGCTCTGGCACTTACTTTGATAATACAAGCCGCAATCCTGCCGCAATTCTACTGAGAAGGGATCAATTGCCCTATGAATCGCTCCCGATTTGACGGTCATAGTCCGCGCTTCGTGTTCTACGAAGAAGACATCATCGCGCTGCAAGAGCTAGACGCCAATGAGGTGTACGTTCCGCTCAGCCGCGTATGCGAGACGCTGGGCCTGGATCTCGCCCAGCAAACGCGGGCGCTCGAAACGCACAGCATCCTGGTCAACGGGCTGCGCTCGCTGGGCCGCGAAGGTCTCGGCATGCGCGTCGACCTGATTCCGCTCTGGCTCTGTACGATCGACGCGATGCTGGCGAATAGCACCGTGCGCCCGAAGCTGATCCAGTACCAGCAGGAGTGTGCGTCGGTGCTGTGGCACGCGTTCAAGCCGCAGGGCTTCGGCCCCGAAGACGCGCTGCTGCCCGATCGCAACGAGATGACTCCGGCCGAGCAGGCGTATCAGAGCGCGATGGCGCAGGCGGCGCTGGCGCGGCAGCAGATGCTGATCGAGCGCAACCTTCAGGCCGATCGCTCGGATGGTAATCGCATGAGCAGCGGCGATGAGGAGCGCTCGCAGCGCAACACGCCGGCCTTCGATCTGGCTCGCGCTGTGCGTCGTGTGGCGCATAGTCTGGCCGCTCGCTCCCGGCGCAACGAGTACAGCGGCGTGTTCAGCGGCCTGCATCGCCAGTTCGGCATCAGCTCCTACCGCAATCTGCCGTACGGCCGGCTGCGTGAGGCGATGGATTGGCTGGAGCGCTGGCACGGCGATATTTTGGGCGAGCCCGAGCCGCCGCCGGATATCTAAGCGAGAACCAAGAACCAAGAACCAAGAACCAAGAAGCGAGAACCAAGAACCAAACAAAGAAGTACCAAAAACCCCTTCGCCTGTCGCAACCGAGGCAAAAGCTTGCCGAGGTTCGGGGAAAGGGGTGGCGAACAAAGTGAGCCGGGGATGAGGGCCTGAATCAAATTTCAAACCAAGAACAAAGAGCGAGAGTCGATGGATTCTCACCCTTTGTTCTTGGTTTGCTTGTTCTTTGTTCTCCTCTACTTTCTCGCCGCCGCGATCAGCTCGTATTTGAGATCCCACAGCGCTTCCGTCAGAGACACATGGTAGATATGCGGGTGGATCAGGCGGCGCACGCCGGGATCGAGGCGGGCGACGTCGTCGCGGCGAAGCTGGCGCGTCTCCTCAAGCGTCGGCCAGTCGTAGACCACGCGACCATCGCGCACGATCTCGCGGTGAATCTGCTCAAGCTGCACCTCGCCACGCTGCACGACGCGTGTCTTGGTCACATCCGAGGGATGGCGCAGCACGATCCTTTCCAGGTTGGGAATGTCTTCTTCTTCCAGCGCCAGCAGATCCGCTGTGGCCCGATTGCGCTGGTCGTAGAGCCGCCAGCAGCGCTTGTGGCCGGGATTCGCGATCTTGTCGGGCGAGTCCGAGATCTTGATCGCCGGACGCCAGTCGTCTTGTTGGCGCAGCGCGACGAGCTTGTACACGCCGCCCAGCGCCGGATAGCCCGTGGATGTGATCAGCTGCGTGCCGACGCCAAAGACTAGCCGTTTGATCAGCGCCTCAGGCTCCAGCCCTTCAAGCGGGGCCTCTGCGCGAATCTGCGTCAGAATCTGCCAGATCACTAGCTCGTCCAGATCGTTGGAGAGCACGATCGAGGTGTTGGGAAAGCCCGCCTGATTGAGCATCTTCGCGGCCTGAATGCTCAGATACGCCAGGTCGCCCGAGTCCAGCCGAATGCCGACCGGCTCGTGGCCTTTGCGCCGCAGTTCCTCGAAGACTTTGATCGCGTTGGGAACGCCGCTGCCCAGCGTATCGATCGTATCGACCAGCAGCATCGCATCGTCGGGATAGGTTTCGGCGTAGGCACGGAACGCGCCCAGCTCGCCGAGGCCAAGCACCATCGCCGCCTGAACCATGCTGTGCGCGTGCGTTCCTTTGGCGGGCAGGCCCATCGCCGCCGACATGCCGAGATTCGAGCTAAAGTCGGCGCCGCCGATCAGCGCCGCCCGTGTGCCGGCGTTTGCGCCAATGTCCTGAGCGCGGCGCAGACCAAACTCCATCACCGTACCGCTGCCTGCGCTCTCGCGAATACGCGCCGCCTTGGTCGCGATCAGCGTCTGGTAGTTGATATGGTTCAGCAGCGCGGTCTCAAGGATCTGCGCCATCGCCAGCGGCCCCTCGACGATCGTCAGCGGCACGTGCGGATGCGCCACACGTCCCTCGGGCAGCGCGTAGAGCGTCAGGCCCTCGAACGAGCCGTTGCGCCGCAGCCAGTGCAGAAAATCGTCGGCGAAGAGCGGCTCTCCGTTGCGGCTGCGCTGCGATCGCAAGACCTCGATCTCGTCGTCGCCAAAGGCCGATTCCTGCATCCAGTGCACCAGCGGCTCCAGGCCCGCGCTGATACAATAGCCCGCCTGGTGCCGCCGGTAGTCGGGATACGAGCGAAAGAAGTGCTCGAAGAGCGCGGGCTGCTCGTGAATGCCAAGCCGGTAGTAAACCTGCGCCATCGTGAGCTGATACTGATCGGTGAATAAGATACCGCGTGTTATTGGTTGGTGAGGCATATGCATATCCTATGGCTCTGGCAGAGAAATAGTCTCGCCAGCGACCGCTAGCTTAGATTGTGTTGTTATAACACAAAATACTCTGGTTGTATAGAGACGACTTCAGCGTCGGGAATCTCCTGCATATGCGGTGCCGTGAGTGGAAAAGACGGCAGCATTTCGTGGCCGGTATTTGGAGCTAGGCAACACTTCGTATACAATGAGCGTAGAATCCACGTAAACAACCATCATCATGGACAAACATAACATGCGTGCTCTCGTTTTTCTGTATCTCAGACGACTGCTGCTCAGTATTTTTTCTCTGCAAGGGCTGGTGATCGCCACGCTGATCGCGATCGACTCGTGGCGCAAGCGCTACCAATCGCAGGGCGGCTTTCCGCGCACACGGCCCAAGCCCAGCCGCATCGGCTCGACCGAGGCGCAGATCTACACCTATGGCGAAGATCTCTACGAGGTGATGCTGCACGCGATCCGCCACGCCGAAAAGCGGATCTTGATCGAAACCTTTATCTGGAAGGGCGATCGCGTCGGCAAGCGCTTCAAGCAGGAGCTAGAGCTGGCGGCCAAGCGTGGCGTCGAGGTCTACGCGATCTACGACGGCTTTGCGAATCTGGTCGTGCCGCGCAGCTTCAAGCGCTTTCCCGCGACGATGCATGTGCTTCAGTTTCGGATCTTTCCCTCGCCGTGGCGCTTCTTCGATCCGCGCCAGTATGGCCGCGACCACCGCAAGATCTTGACAGTCGACGGCAGAGTCGGGTTTATCGGCGGATACAACATCGGTGCGGCGTATGCCACCGAGTGGCGCGACACGCACGTGCGGCTGAGCGGGCCGAGCGTCTGGGATCTGGAGAACGCCTTTATCGATTTTTGGAACCTGCACTGTCATCCGCATCTGCCGCCAATCATTGATGCCGGCACGTCGATATGGGAGTCGCGGGTGCGTGTGCATCGCAACGTGCCGTCGATGCTGATGTTTCCAATCCGGTCGATGTATCTGGAGGCGATCGATCGCGCGCAGCATCATATCTATCTGACGCACGCCTACTTTATTCCCGACTCGGCGATCTTGCGCGGGCTGATGGTCGCCGCTCAGCGTGGCGTGGATGTGCGCATTCTGATGCCGGAAACATCCAATCATATTGTCGCGGACTGGCTGGCGCGCGGATTCTACACGCGCTGTCTGTCGAGCGGCATTAAGCTGCTGCTCTACCAGGATGCGATGGTACACGCCAAAACGGCGACGATCGACGGCGTGTGGTCGACGATCGGCACCGCGAACCTGGATCGGCTGAGTCTGGCCGGGAACTACGAGATCAATGTGGAGTTCTTCGACGAGGAGCTGGCCAGGCAGATGGAGGAGATCTTCGCCAACGACTCGACGAACACCCGCGATCTGACGCTGGAAGAGTGGTCTCGGCGTCCATTGATCGCCAAGTTTAGCGAGACGATCCTCTCGCCGCTGCGACCGCTGCTGTAAAGCAAAAGGGTGAAGGCGCTGGCCCTCACCCCTTGCCCTACGGGCGTTCCCCTTCCCCGAACCTCGGTCGGCTTCGACCTCGGTTGCGACAGACGAGGGGATTTGGGTACTTTTCCTTTGTTCTTTTGTTCCCTTGATCCTTTGTTCTTTGTCAGGCCCTCACCCCTGCTGCTAACGCAGCATCCCCTCTCCCGTTGCCACAGGAGAGGGGATGTTTGGTACTTTTTCTTTGTTCTCTTGTTTGTCTCCGGTTCTTGGTTCTTGGTTCTTTTGCGCTACTCCGCCACCGTCACCTCGACCGTCGCGATGGTCACGGGCATGCCTTGCACACGAACCGAGACGCGATACCGGCTCCATGGGCCGCGCTCGGCCTCCAGCGCCGCTGTGCAGCCGCGCTCAAGCTGACGGTTGGCCTCCGACACGATCAGCGACGGCTCATTGGATGGCACGATCGCGACGGCTGCGACGAAAACGTTGCGCAGGTTCTGCTCGATCGCGGGATGCGGCCCCTGGGTCATCGTCACCGCTATCTGAGGCTCCGGGCTGAGCCGCGCTCTGGATCTAGCGCTCATCGGGCTCTGCTTCCTGCTTGCCGCCCCACTCCAGGCCCGGCTGGATCAGCTCCTCGAAGCGCTGGATGTCCGCGCGAATAATATCGAGGCTGGAGCGCCAGAAGTCCGGCGTGCGAATATCGATGTCGAAGCGCGCGGCCAGCGTTGCGGCGTCGGCGAGACCGGTGGACGAAAGCAGCTCGTCATAGCCGCGCTTGAAGCTCTCGGCGTCCTCCTGGTAGCGCGCGTAGAGCCCGAGGCCGAAGAGCAGCCCAAACATGTAGGGGAAGTTATAGAACGATCGGCCGCCGCTGTAGTAGTGGCCTTTGACCGCCCACATATACGGATGCAAGACCTGCTGGTCCAGTCCTTCGCCGTAGGTCTCGCGCTGGGCGTCGAGCATCAGCCGGCAGAAGTCGTCGACCGATAGCTCGCTCTGCTCACGGGCCTCGAAAACGCTCTGCTCAAAGATAAAGCGGCTGCTGATGTCGACGACGACCTGGCAGGCGCTTTCGAGCGTAGCCTCAAGAATCGAGATTTGCTCCTGGGTATCGGATTGCTGCATCGCGGCGTTACGCACGATTGTCTCGCAGAAGATGCTGGCGGTCTCGGCCAGAACCATCGGCGTGGCGCGCTGTAGCATCGTGCGCTCGGCCAGGTTGAGATTGTGGTAGGCGTGGCCCAGCTCATGAGCCAGCGTGCTCATGCCGCCGAACGCGGGCTTGAAGTTGGAGAAGACGCGCGACTCGTCCTTGCGCACCGCCATGCAGTACGCGCCGTCGCGCTTGCCCGGCCGTGGCTCGGCATCGACCCAGTTTTCACGGAACGCACGCTGCGCGAACTCGCTCATTTTGTTGGAGAAGCTGCCGAACTGCTCGACGATAAAGTCGGTCGCGACGTCGAAGTTCCAGACTTTGCTGCTGGTGCCGACCGGCGCGAAAAGATCGTACCAGGTCAGCTTCTCGACGCCGATCGCGCGGGCCTTGGCGTGCAGATAGCGCCGAAAATCCGGGAAGGACTCGCGCGCGGCATGCATCATTGCGTCGAGCGTCTCCCGATCGATGTTGTTGTCGAAGCAGGCCGCAGCCAGCGGTGACTCCCAGCCGCGCCGCTTCGAGAGCGTGTTGACCTCGCCTTTGATGCTGTTGAGTGCGGTGGCTAGCGGCAGCGCGGCTTGCTCCCAGCTGGCGATCTCGGCCTCGTAGGCTTTGCGGCGCACATCGCGATCGGCCTCGAATGCCAGGTTGCGGATCATGCTCATGGGCAGATCCTCTGCCTTGCCGTCGCGCTCGAAAGGCACAATCAGCTGTGAGGTCAGATTGCTGTGCAGCTTGGCCCAGGCGGTACTGGCGCTGACGCTCAGCTCGGCGGCCAGCGCTTCCTCGGCCGGCGACATCAGATGCTCGGCCTGAAGCTTGGACTGGCGCAGCATAAACGCGTGGTCTTGCGCCACCTGCGAGCGCTCGATCAGCGCCTCGACGTCCAGGCTGCCGATCCAGGCCGTAAAGCGCGTGTCGAGCAGCGTTAGCCGAACCGTCTGCTGTTGCAGCTGGCTGAGCTTGTTCTGGGCCTCGTTGTCGCGGGAATTGGTCGTCGTGAAGCTGGAAATATACGCGGAGATCGTACGATGATCGTACAGCACCGCGTTGTAGCGCTCGATCACGGTCTCGAACGCCTGCACAGTCGCATCGTCCAGCGGCGCAGCTTCGCGCTCGGCGATGTTATGGGTATCAAAGATCTGCTCTAGATCGGTGATGCTTTGAACGAGGGCCTGAAATCCTTCCGCAAATTCCGGTGAATTAAGGCTGGGATAGATGACGCTCATATCCCAATGCGGCAATGTCTGTGCCGAACTTGACATTGAAAACTCCTAGCACTCAACGATTCACAGGCAGTATACCCGATGTTGGCAACTGCCGGATCGTTGTGGCGCGAAGAGTCGGCGCGCTGACCTGCTGCTACCGGCGACCCGAGCGGCGTGAGCCGAGCTGCCGGGCAAGCTGCGCGTGGTGATCCGTAGGCGAGACTGGCTGGGCCTGGCTGGGCACGTACACGCGGCGCATCTGTTCGCTGAACGAGAGAGATTCGGGGCCTCGGCTGCGCGGGTTAGGATGCTGGCGAAGCTGTTCTCGAATACGCTGGCTGCGGCGATCAGACATAGTAGTTGCTCCTTGTCGCTAACGGGGTCTGTGATAGCGGGGTGGAACGGGTGGTCGGCGGACGGGGCCGGGCTGAAGCGGTGACACAGACAGGACGGCTACCGGATGTGGGATGTCGAGCGAGCTGCGAGCCAAAAAAAGAGCCGTGTTCCCCAACCGGGAAGCACGGCCCACAACTGCTGCGAAGCGCTGTATGTATGTATACAATCTCTGCATAGCTTATACACATCTTGTACACCTATTGTCCACACGTGTCAAGCATTGATTTCGTATAAAGACGCTATAGCAATTCGGGTTCCACCTTGAGAGGACCGGCGTGCGGAATAAAACGGCGGATGTTTCGGCGCAGATGTGGGCGGTTTGTGGCTGTGAAAGCCGCTGTTACTGGTATCAATCCCGATACCGGCTCAATATCATGCGCTCAGCGGAGACGAGCGGATCTTTTGTACAATATGCCTATGCTTAAGGATCTCCGCCCGACTCGTGGCCGGTTTGCGCCCAGCCCAACCGGCGCGATGCATCTGGGGAATGTTTGGACGGCGCTGCTGGCCTGGCTTCAGGTCCGCCAGCAGGGCGGTGCGTTCGTGCTGCGCATCGAAGATCTCGATCCCGATCGCTCACGGACGCACTGGACGGCGCAGCTGCTCGACGATCTGCGCTGGCTGGGCCTGGACTGGGACGAAGGCCCCGACATCGGTGGGCCGCACGCGCCCTACGAGCAGGATCGCCGGCGCGAGCGCTACGCCGAAGCTCTGGAGCGGCTGGCTGCTCAAGATCTGATCTATGCCTGCTACTGCACGCGCGCCGAAGTTCGCGCGGCGGCCTCGGCTCCGCACGGCGCCGAGCAGCGGGAGCACTGCCCCAACAACTGCTGGATGTTGAGCGCCACGGAGCGCCAGGCGCGAGAGATGGCCGGCCGCAGGCCATGTCTGCGCATCCGCATGCCCGACGACATCGCGCCGATCCGGTTCGAGGATCTGTGCCTGGGCGCGATCAGTGAGAATCTCGCGCAGGCAGCCGGCGACTTCGTGATTCGCCGCGCCGATGGCGTGCACGCGTACCAGCTCGCGGTCGTGGTGGACGACGGCGACATGGCGATCTCGCACGTGATTCGCGGCTCGGATCTGCTCGACAGCACGGCGCGGCAGATCTGGCTGTATCGCGTGCTGGGCTACACGCCGCCCACCTTTGGTCACGTGCCGCTGCTGATCGATCCCGAGGGCCACCGCCTTTCGAAGCGGCAGGCATCGCTGGCGGTGGCGGCGCTGCGGGCGGCGGGCAAGCGTCCGGTGGAGATCATCGGCTGGCTGGCGTTTTGGGCCGGGCTGCTCCCCGCGCCAGAAGATTGTTTACCCCGCGATCTCATCGGCACGCTGGATCTCGCCACGCTCAGCCACGAGCCGATCGTCGTCGATCCTGGGGAACTGAGCTGAAGGCAGGATTTGACAGGCCCTCATCCCCCTAACCCCCTTCCCCGCCGTCACGGGTCCCTTTCCCGTTCCTGTGCGGCAGGCGAGGGGGAAAGTCGGTACCTCTTTGTTCTTTGTTCTCTGCTCTTTGTTCTTGGTTCTTCCGTTTGGTTCTAGGTTCTGGGTTCTAGGTTCTAGGTTCTTACTTCGCTTTCCAGCTGTGCAGCAGCTCCCAGGTCAGCGTCTGCCACCAGGGCCGCGACCAGTCGGCGTGGAAGCGGTAGAGATGGCAGGTGTCGACGGTGAACTGCGCCGGGCCGACGCTGCCTGCCTGCGTGATGAACTCCAGCACCTCGTCTTGCAGCTCGGGCCGAAGATCGGCCATGGCCAGCGTGAGATGCGGATGAAACGGATTCGGCCCGGTCAGGCCGCGCGGATCGCCGGACGTGAACTCGCATTCGGGATGCACCAGCGGCTCCAGCGCGGCCCAGGCGCGATCGTGAAGCTCGTAGAGCGCCAGGTTGATCACGCCGTCGGGAAGATCGCGAATCGTCGTCACGATCGAGCGCGGCCCGAAGCGATGCACGCCGTTGTTGTAGGCTGTGAACGAGCGCCAGCCGGCCATGCTCTGATCCAGCCGCTCGATCAGCGTGGCAGGCTCGGCGTCGCTGCGGAAAAAGCCTTTGAGCGTCGCGTGCGGCATGAAGAGGCCGGCGGCGACCAGGTTGTACTGCGCGCGCAGCACCCGATGCATCTCGCTTTGAGCGCGGCTCATCAGGAGGTCGGGCCGTAGATAAAAGCCATAGCGATAAGATGATGACATGGTACCTTCCAATTGGGGGAGTGAGAGATTAAGGCCGGTTTGAGCGGCGCTTAACTCAATCTTGACAAGAAATATTATTAAGCTTAAACTCGCCGCGCCATACTTCGCCGCTGGACCGGCAATGGCAAGGCCCCAACCCGTCCCACACGCGCAGCGCATCGATTAATAGTTGGAGTAGATGCCGTGCTTAACCGATCCCGTTCGATCCCGACAGCCGTTGTTCATCGTCGCCGCCCGACCTCAGCAGCGGAGTACCGCGAGTGGCTGCTGTTCGTGCTGCTGGTAGGGCCGAACCTGCTGCTGTTCGGGATCTTCACGTTCTGGCCGCTGATCTATAACGCCTACCTGAGCTTCGTGCAGTGGGACATGATCTCGCCGATTAAAATCTGGGTCGGTGCGGCCAACTACCAGACGATGTTCGCCGATCCCAGCTTCAAGCAGGTGCTGCTCAACACCTTCTATTTTACCGGCGTTTCGGTGCTGCTCACAACCCTGCTGGGCCTGGGCGCGGCTTTGCTGTTGAATCAGCCGCTGCGTGGTCGCAACGGCGTGCGGGCGGTGCTTTTCGCGCCGACGGTGCTTTCGGGCGCGGCGATCGGTATCGTCTGGATCTATATTTTCGATCCGCGCTACGGCCTGATCGACGCGATGCTGGGCTGGTTCGGCGCGAACTCGCCCGAGTGGCTGACCAATCCGCGCTGGGCCATGCCCGCCGTGATCATCGTGTATGTCTGGAAAAACCTGGGCTACTCGGTGGTGATCTTTCTGGCCGGGCTGCAAGGCATTCCGCGCGAGCTGTACGAGGCGGCGCGCGTCGACGGCGCGAGTGCCTGGCAGCGCTTCCGCTACGTGACGCTGCCGGGCCTGTCGCCGGTGATGTTCTTTCTGGTGCTGACGGGCGTGCTTAGCTCGTTCCAGTCGTTCGACATCATCGCGACGATGACGAAGGGCGGCCCGGTAGACGCGACTAACACGCTGATCTACTATCTCTACGAGCAGGGCTTCATCGGCTTCAACGCCGGGCGCGCGGGCGTGGCGGCCGTGCTGCTCTTCGGCATGATGCTGGCCTTTACGATGGTGCAGATGCGCTACACCGAGAACCGCGTGACCTACGGTTGATTCAGGTAGGATAGAGGAAATTCGATGGCGATTGCAGAAGAAGTTTCGATCCTGAGACAGCCGCAGACCGAGGCGCAGCCCAGCCGGCTGCCGCTGCGCTATGCGCTGCTGAGCTATGGCCTGATGCTGATCGCGCTGCTGGTGATGGGCCTGCCGCTGTACTGGATGCTCACCGCCGCGTTCAAGCAAAACTCCGAGATCTACCAGCTGCCGGTCACCTGGATTCCGCTCGCGCCGACGCTGGCCAACTTTAGCGACGCCTGGAACGCCGCGCCGTTTGGTCGCTACTATCTCAATACGATCATCACCACAGCGCTGGGCAGCGGCGCCGAGATCCTGTTGGCGACGACCTCGGCGTACGCGTTCGCGTTTTTGCGCTTTCCCAAAAAAGAGTGGGTTTTTCTGCTGCTGCTGGCCGCGCTGATGGTTCCCGACCAGGTCACGATCCTGACCAACTACCTCACGATCGCGCGGCTGGGCTGGGTGGATACTTATCAGGGCATTGTGGTGCCGGGCGCCGCCGTAGCCTACGGAACGTTTTTGCTGCGCCAGGCATTTTTGAGCCAGCCGCGCGAGGTGCTCGACGCCGCGCGAGTCGACGGCGCGGGACATCTGCGCACGCTGTGGAGCGTGGTGATTCCGCTGGCGCGGCCGGCGCTAGTGACGTTCGCGCTGATCTCGATCGTCGCCAAGTGGAACAACTTTTTGTGGCCGCTGGTCGCGACGAACACGCAGGAGATGCGCGTGCTGCCGATCGGCATCTACCGGCTGTTGGATCAAGAAGGCACGACCCAATGGGGCACCGTGATGGCGGGGACGATCTTTGTCGTGCTGCCGGTGCTGATCGTATTTTTGTGGGCGCAGCGGCATATCGTCGAAGGTATCGCGGCGGGCGCTGTTAAAGGCTAATCAACAACATCAACAGATTTCAGTCAAAGGAGACACTCATGAGCAAGAAAGTATCGCGTCGTCAAGTCCTGAAGGGTAGTCTCGGCGTCGCCGGGATGGTGGCGCTGACGGCCTGTGGCAGCAACGCGCCGGCAGCGCCGGAGGCATCGGGAGCGGCTACGAGCAGCGCCGGCAGCGGCGCAACGGCAGTGCCGCTGGTCACGGAGCCAGGCTCGAAGGTCAAAATCACCTACTGGGGCTCGTTCACCGGCAAAAACGGCGAGACCGAGAAAGCGCTGGTCGATAAGTTTAACAGCTCGCAGCAGGATGTGACGCTGGACTATCAGTTCCAGGGCAGCTACGAGGAGACCGCGCAGAAGCTGACCGCTGCGCTTCAGTCCAAGACCGCGCCCGAGGTGTCGCTGCTCTCGGATGTGTGGTGGTTCAAGTTCTATCTGGCCCAGGCGCTCCAGCCGCTCGACGATCTGCTGGCGACGGCCAAGATCGACAAGGCCGACTATGTGGATGTGCTCTTCAACGAGGGCGTGCGCAAGGGTGTCAGCTACTGGGTGCCGATGGCGCGCTCCACGCCGCTCTTCTACTACAACAAGGCGCTCTGGGCCGAGGCCGGGCTGCCGGATCGCGGTCCCGAGACCTGGGACGAGTTCGCTGAGTGGGCGCCCAAGCTGGTGAAGAAAGAGGGCAGCACGATCAAACAGGCGGCCTTTATCCATCCCGGCGCGGCGGGCTACATCGCCTGGCTCTTCCAGGGCGTGGCCTGGCAGTTCGGCGGCGGGTACTCCACGCCCGACTTCAAGATGACCATGAGCGATCCCAAGACGGTAGCGGCCGGCCAGTTCTACGGCGATACCGTCAACAAAGACGGCTGGGCGATCTACTCCACGCAGGAAGTGCAGGACTTCATCAACGGCGTCGGCGCGTCGGCGATGCTCTCGACCGGCTCGATGGGCGGCATTCTCAACGATGCCAAGTTCGAGCTGGGCACGGCGTTTCTGCCCAAGAAGGAGCAGTTCGGCTGCTGCACCGGCGGCGCGGGCCTGGCGATCCTGAAGGGCGCTGCTGCCGAGAAGCAGCAGGCGGCGATGCAGTGGATCGCGTTCGCGACCAGCCCGGAGAACACGACGTTCTGGTCCAAGAACACGGGCTACATGCCGGTGCGCAAGAGCGCCGCCGAGGGCGCCGAGATGCAGGAGTATTTCAAGGAGCGGCCGACCTTCAAGACGGCCGTGGATCAGCTGCCGCAGACCAAGCCGCAGGATGCCGCGCGCGTCTTCGTGCCCAACGGCGATCTGATCATCGGCAAGGGCCTGGAGCAGATCATCGTCAACAAGCAAGATCCGCAGGCCGCTTTCGACGCCGTCAACAAAGAGCTTGAGACCGCCGCCGCGCCGGTCGTCGCCTCGCTCAAGGCCGTCGAGGGCTAGGCTTAGATTCAATCCTTTCTCATATTTGCGCCAGCGCTTCCGGCTTCGGGAGCGCTGGTGTATTTGTGTAGAGCCTGATTCAATCAGTGGCAGCGAATACGAAAATTGAGTATGCTACACATGCAGGAGGCAGAGTATGGCAACATTCGCCGAGCCGCAAGTTCATCTATGGACTCGTGATGAATATTACAAGATGGCTGAGGTTGGCCTGTTCGATCAAAAACGTGTTGAACTCATCGAAGGGCGGGTTATTGAGATGAGTCCTATGGGCAGCGTTCATGCCACAGTGGTGACGCTCACGGCCCGGCCTGCCGAGCGTGCCTTCGGTCCGGCATATTTTGTGCGCTGGCAGATGCCTTTCACAGTTAGCGATCTTTCCGAGCCGGAGCCGGATGTAGCCGTGATTCAAGGCAACGTGCGAGAGTACACCATCGCGCATCCTACCACCGCAGCACTGATTGTCGAAGTTGCTGAAACCTCACTCACGTATGATCGAATCGAGAAAAATAGCCTGTATGCCAGAGCGGGTATCGCCGATTATTGGATTGTGAATCTCGTTAACGAGCAGGTCGAGGTGTATCGTGACCCACAGCCAGACCCAGAGGCTATCTACGGCTTCAGCTACGCAACTATGCTGACGTTAACTCGTGGAGATACGATCGCGCCGCTTGCTGAAGCTGCTGTCGAGATTATGATCGCCGATCTGCTGCCTTAGCTAGCACAAGTTCTCTGTTTTACGGTTCAACCTTACATAGTATTCTAAAACATATGTTCGACAAGCGCTCTGGCGTCTGCTACACTTGAAGCAGCAGGCAGGGTATTATGGGAGCGATTGGACAACCGGCGCGGAAGCGCGCCAAACAGCCGCCGTCGCGGTGGGCGATGCTCAAGGGGTGGAGCCAGTACGCGCTGCATCTTCTGATCGGCGTGGGGCGGCTCTGCACCTCGGGAGCGCGCGGCGTGTATCATCCGCAGGCATACAGTCCGGTTGTGCTGGGCGTGGCGCTGCCCGCCGGCACCGATCTCGATGCGCTGGAGCGGCGGCTCTGGTGGCGCGGCCTGGGCGTGATTGAGCGAGAAGGTCGCGTGGTCGCCGGAGCCGACATCACGAGCGCCGTTCAGCAGCGCCGGACGCGCCAGGCTCGTACCTTTGTCACGCGCCAGCTTCGTGATGCCGGAGTACGCGGCCCCGTCACGCGCTGGGAGCTGCGCTGATCCACGATTCTCCACTCCCGGTTAGAATAGCTTGACAGCACGCCGAACGCCAGGTGGCGTTCGGTTCGACAAAGACCTGGCGTGGAGGAGCTATGGCGCGTGAGTTTGCGGTGATCGGGCTGGGGCGGTTTGGAACTGGTGTAGCGCTGGCATTGGCCGAGGCTGGCTGTACCGTGATCGGCATCGACAACAATCCGGCGCTGGTGCAAGATCTGGCCGAGCAGCTGGACGATGTTGTACAGGCGGATGCAGCCGACGAGAGCGCGCTGCGGCTCATGGGCATCGCCGATTTCGATGGCGTCGTCGTCGCAATCGGCGATCTGGAAAAAAGCCTGCTGGTCACGCTCGCGCTCAAGCATCTTCAGGTCCGCTCGGTGATCGCCAAGGCGCTGACCAGGCGTCACGCCGAGATCTTGCTCAAGATCGGTGTGGACGAGGTGGTGCTGCCCGAGCAAGAGTCTGGAGAGCGCCTGGCCGCCCGGCTGATCGCGCCCGAGATCAGCCAGGTGCTGCGCGAGCAAACCGGCGTGTCGGCGGGCGAGCGCCTGGTGCCGGATTCCTGGACCGGGCAGACGATCGGCCAGCTCAATATTCGGCGCGCACATGGCGTGCTGGTGATCGCAATTCGGCGCGGCACGCAATTGATCTCCGCGCCCGGCGCCGACGATCGTTTCGAGGTCGGCGATCTGCTGATTGCGGTCGGTACGGATGAGCGACTGCGGGCCTTTGGCTGCCATCGGCGGGACCGGCGCGCATGAGGTCAGTTGTACTGCGCAGGCATATTCCCCGTCCGGCGCTCCGTTTGATCCTGGGTCTATTGACGCTGATCGCGGTTGGAACCACACTTCTGACGCTGCCGTGGTCGGGCGCTACGCGGCGGCTCACCGTGAGCGAGGCCGGTTTCACAGCGGTCTCGGCGCTTACCACGACCGGCTTGTCGGTGATTCAGCCGAGCCGCGATCTAACGCTCTTCGGTCAGATTGTGCTGCTGCTGTTGATGGAGTTGGGCGCGATCGGCTTTGTGGTGCTGGCGGTGACAGTCTTTCGCCTGCTGGGCCGGCGCATTACGTTTGCGGAGCGAGTCGCGCTGCGGGACTCGCTGGGCGTCGTCGATCTGTGGGCGATTGTGCGGCTTACCCGGCAGGTGCTGCTTGGCGTGCTGGCGATCGAAGGGCTGGGCGCGCTGTTGCTCTGGCTGCGCTGGGCCGGAACGTTTGGCGCGGGACGGGCGCTCTTCCTGGCCGTGTTTCACAGCGTCTCGGCCTTTTCCAACGCCAGCTTCGATCTGTTTGGCGGCGGTGGCACGGCGGCGATCAATCCCTTCCCGGCCGATACCTACACGCTGCTGGTGATGGCGTCGCTGATTGCACTGGGTAGCATCGGTATCCCGGTTATCGCGGATGTGCTAAACTGGCGATCGCATCCCAGGTTCACGCTGCACACCAAGCTGACACTCAGCCTCTGGACGATTCTCACTGTCGCGGGTACGCTGCTGGTGTTTATCAGCGAAAGCCAGAGCGAGGCGGCGTTCTCGTTCGAGTCGCCACTGAGAAGGCTGGTGCTGTCGCTGTTCCACGTGGTCGCCAGCCGCACCTCGGGCTTCAACGTCCATCCGATCGATGCGCTGGCTCCGGCAAGCGTGCTGACGCTGCTGGCGCTGATGTTCATCGGCGGCTCTCCGGCCTCGACGGCGGGTGGGATCAACACCGGGACGTTCGGGGTACTGGTACTGGCGGCGACGGCGTATGTGCGCAACGCGGATGAGATTCGCATCGGCAGGCGCGCGGTCTCGCGTGACTCGGTGCACAAGGCGGTCGCGATCCTGGTGATCTCGACGGCGATTGTGTCGGCCGGCGCGTGGCTGCTGATGGTGACTCAGGGCGGATCGCTGGAGGCTTCGCTCTTTGAAGCGGTCTCGGCATTTGCAACCTGTGGCTTCAGTCTGGGACTGACCAGCAGCCTGGACGGCTTCGGGCGGCTGGTGGTGGCGCTGCTGATGATCTGGGGGCGTCTCGGTCCGCTGACGATCGTGGTGGCCATGGCGCGCACACGTCGTCCCTCGCCGATCAGCTATCCTGAGGAGCGAATTCTGGTAGGCTGAGAAGAAAACCACATCCCGCTTGGGACCCTTCGATGAAGCTCTGAGAGCATGGAGCGTAGAGTATGGAAGCACTCGTGATCGGTTGTGGCGTGAGCGGCCTATCCACCGCTATCTGCCTGCAAGAGGCGGGATGGCGTGTCACGATCTGGACGGCCACACTGCCGCCCGATACTACTTCAAGTGTTGCCGCCGCGATCTGGTATCCCTACAAAGCCTACCCCGAGCATCTGGTGGTGGGCTGGAGCAAATTTACCTATGCCGTCTTCGAGACGTTCGCGCGCAATCCCACAACCGGCGTGATCATGCGCGAAAATGTCGAGGTTTCGCGCACGCCGCTGCCCGATCCCTGGTGGAGCAGCGCGGTGCCGGATCTGCGGCGGCTCACGGCTGCCGAGCTGCCCGCCGGCTATGTCGATGCGCTGGCCTTCACGACGCCCGTGATCGAGATGCCGGTCTATCTGCGCTATCTGATGGATCGTTTCACGCGCGCCGGCGGAACGGTCGATATCCGGCTGGTGTCGTCGCTGGCGGAGGCGACCGAGATCTACCCTGTGATCTTCAACTGTACCGGCCTGGGCTCGCATAGCCTGCTGCACGACGCACAGATGGCGCCGATTCGTGGCCAGGTGGTGCGCGTCGCCAATCCCGGCATCGAGCGCGCCTGGCTCGACGAGGAGCATCCCGATGGCATGGTGTACATCGTGCCGCGCGCCAACGATTGCATTCTGGGCGGCACCGCGATCGAGGGCGTGTGGGATATGACGCCCGATCCCGCGACGGCGGAGGCGATTCTTAGGCGCTGTATCGGCCTGGAGCCACGTCTGGCTGAGGCCCCGATCCTTGAGCATAAGGTTGGCCTGCGTCCTGGCCGCACCACGATCCGGCTTGAGCGCGAGGAGTTTCCCAACGGCACTTGCTGTATCCATAACTACGGCCACGGTGGCGCGGGCGTGACGCTCTCCTGGGGCTGTGCCGCCGAGGCGGTTCAGCTGGTGGGGTAGCTGGCCGCTACTCTTTAGATCTAACAGCTGCCTTTCGCGATCCCGCGTGGTACACTGCTGTTTTTTTGGAGCGGATCTACATGCAGCCTTCTCGATTTCTCAGGCAGGCCGATCCCTCGGCGCTGCCGACCCAATCTGCCCGCTGGTTCATCTTTGTCGACGATAACCTGGTGGTGCTTCCCAACGGCGAGTCGGCGCGTGTTCCCGATGTGCAGACGCTGGCCGAGCTTGGCGTGTCGCCGCAGGACCCGGCGCTGCTCGGCTATGACGACGACGTGCCCTGCTTTCTTGGCCGGCTGGAGTCCATCGAGCTTGCGCCGCCGCTTCAGGCGATCGGGCTGCGGCAGGCCTACGGTCTGCTCTCGGAGCGCGACTACGGCATTGCCGGCTATGCGGCGCAGATCGCGCACTGGGAGCGCACGACGCGCTTTTGCCCCGTGTGCGCCACGCCGACCGAGCACGCGCAGGGCGAGCGGGCTAAGCGCTGCCCGAACTGCGGGTTTACGCAGTATCCGCGCGTCAGCCCGGCGATCATTGTGCTGATCTACCGCGAGGGCCAGGTGCTGCTGACGCGGCAGCCGCAGTGGCCTAAAGGCCGCTACAGCCTGGTGGCAGGATTTGTGGAGCCGGGCGAATCGCTGGAGGCGTGTGTGCGGCGCGAGGTTGCCGAGGAGGTTGGCGTTGCGCTGTCGGACGTGCGCTATCTTGGCAGCCAGCCCTGGCCGTTTCCGCACCAGCTGATGTGTGGCTTTGTCGCACGCTACCACGACGGCGAGCTGGCGATCGATACTTCGGAGCTGGAAGACGCCGCCTGGTTCGATCTTGACGCGCTGCCGGATCTGCCGCCGCCGCTGAGCATCGCCCGGCGCATTCTGGATTGGCATCTGGCACTCCAGTCCGATGCGCAGGTGCTCTTTCCCGACGATCCGGCCTCGGTGTAGGATTACGAAGAACCTAGAACCTGTCAAAAGAACAAAGAACAACAGAACAACAGAACAAAGGAACAACGTACCGAACAGCTCCCCTCTCCTGTGGCAACGGGAGAGGGGCTGGGGGTGAGGGCCAGCTACAAGAAACAAAGGAACAAAACGATCGTATCGAAACGCTTTGTTCCTTCGCCGGGCGCCCTCGGGGCATGGCACCTGACTTGTTCCTTTGTTCGCCCGCAGGGCCAGGGCTGAGGGCCAGCCTTACTGCGACCACTCGGTCGGCTCGCGGTCCCAGCGATGCTCACGCAGCCGGTGCATGAGATCGCTGGGCAAGCCGCGCCCGTCGCTGGCGGCGATGTTGGCGCGCACGTTGCGCAGCTTGCGCATGCCGGGAATAATCGTGCTGACCGCCGGATGCTCCAGGATGAAGCGCAGAGCCATCTCGGGCATGGTCATGCCTTCCGGCACCAGCGGTTTGAGCGCATCCGCCCGATCGACGCTGGCGGCCAGGTTTTCCGGCACGAAATAGCTGTTGCGCCAATCGCCTTCAGGCCAGCGCGTGTCTTTGGTCAGCGTGCCGGTGAGCGTGCCCTCGTCGAACGGCACGCGCGCGATCACGGCGATCTGAAGCTGCTCGCACAGGGGAAAAAGCTCATCCTCGGGCGCTTGATCAAAGATGTTGTAGATCACCTGCACCGCGTCGATCAGCCCGGTGCGCAGCGTGTCGAGCGCGTTCCACGGCTCCCAGCGGTTGATGCTGATGCCAAAGCCGTTGACCAGGCCCTCGTGCTTAAGATTCTCGACCGTCCGCTGCCAGCGGTCGTCTTGCGACCAGGCGTCCTCCCAGACGTGGAACTGCATCAGGTCGATGCGCTCAAGGCCGAGGTTGGTAAGGCTCTTTTCGGTGTACTCGCGAATGTGATCCGGCGGAAAGGTCTCGTCAAGTGTAAAGCCGCGCTGCGACGGCCAGATAAAGTTCTTGGGCGGAATCTTGGTCGCGGTGTAGATCCGCGTCTCAGGATGCCGGCGCACAAGCTCGCCCAGCAGCCGCTCGCTGTGGCCTTCGCCATAGCCCCAGGCCGTATCGAAGAAGTTGCAGCCCAGCTTTACCGCCTCGTCCAGCGCCTGCTGCGACTCATCGTCGTCCGAGCCGGTCCAGCCGCCCATGCCCCACATCCCGTAGCCGATCTCGCTTACTCTCCAGCCGAGCCGTCCAAACGTGCGATACTCCATCCTCTACCTCCTCGTAGAATAAACGAACGAAAAAGAACCTAGAACCTAGAACCTAGAACCTAAAGAGATTAAGTGAAATCTTATAACACCATCAAAGATACTAAATCAGTGGTTCATGACCTGAAAGATACCAGCATGAGCAGCACAAAGATGATTCCGTAGATCCACGGCAGCGCGATCAAGCCAATGGTGACAACAGCCCGGCGATCGCTCCTATCACGCACACAACGCTGTTGATGATTAATGTCAGTCGCATCCGCCAAGCTCCGCTGGTATCCCGCCATATCGAGCATTCAACGCCAACCTGTTTTTGAGCCAATCAAATGTGTATAAGGAGCCTGCAATTTGTTGACTCTCTATCCTTTAGTTTTGTTCTTTGTTCTCTGTTCTTTGTTCTTGCCTCTCCATTGTACTATCGTCGCAGCCGGTGCACGTTGACAATAACATCCTCATCCTGCGGATCAGGCCACGGCCCTGGATGCTGCGTCGCGCTGTCGCGCCAGCCGCTGCTCAGCGCGGTCTCGACAAAGTGCAGCGCGGGCGGGCGTCCCGGCTCCGCCAGCCAGAGGACGCCGTCGGGCGCTAAGAGCTGATCGACCAGGCTCAGGAGCGGCTGCACATCGCGCTTTTCATAGAGCACGTCGGCGGCAAGAATGATCGGGAAGCGCGGCCGGGCCAGACCAAGCAGCGCCGGCGAGGGCTGTCGCCAGTTGATGCGTAGCGTCTGCGGCTGAAGACCGACATTGCGCAGTGTATTTAGCTGGCACAACAGCAGCGTCTCCGGCGAGTAATCGGTGACATACAGCTGTGCGCCCGCCGCCAGCGCTGCCGACGCGGTAACGCCCAGGCCACTGCCAAGCTCAAGCACGCGCTGTCCCGCAAGCTGCCGGCGCTGTTGCAGCACCGCGTCGGCGAGCGCGATCCCGCTGGGCCAGATCGTCGCCCAGTAGGGCAGCTGCTGCTCTGGATCTTGAGCGGCAGCGGTCAGCAGCCGATCAAAGGTGGCCGGCTGGAAGATCTCGTAGGTGACGCCGCTCTGGGGCAGCGGCACGGCTTGCTCGATCAGACGGAACTTATGGCTGAGACGAGTGAGCAGGTGGGCGGATGCGCGAAATGCGGCGGAGGGCGTTGTCAAGCTGCTACCTTTCTGCAAGCACGAGCGGCGCTGGCATTCACCGCTGCTCAGGCTCGGACAGCGATCTGGTTTTAGCGTACAATATTTCTTTGCGAGTTGGCAAATGCGCCAGGGATTAAGGGAGTGGGAAAACGAATGATGGTACAAAACGCCGGGCTGTCCAGTGCTTGCCGGCTGGCCGAAGGGCGGGCGCGGCGATGAATCGGCGGCGAATCTTCTGGCTCTGGCTGCCGCTGGCGGTATCGTTTACGCTGATGATGCTCGAAGGCCCCACGGTGCAGGCGGCGATCACGCGGCTGGATCAGTCGGCGCTGAATCTGGCGGCGTTTGGTCTGGTGCTGTCGATCTCGCTGATCATCGAAAGCCCGGTGATCATGCTGCTCTCCACGTCGATCGCGCTGGTCCGTGACGCTCAATCGTATCGCGCGCTGCGCAGCTTTGTGATCGCGCTGAATCTGGTGCTGACAGCGGTCACCGCGCTGGTCGCCTGGACGCCGCTCTACGATCTGGTGGTCGGCAGCATACTGGGCATTCCTGAGTCGATCCGGGTGGCGGCGCGACCGGCCTTTCAGATCATGCTCTTCTGGACGGCGGCGATCGGCTGGCGGCGCTTCTACCAGGGCATTCTGGTGCGTCACGGCCTGACGACGCGCGTGAGCTACGGCACAGCAGTGCGACTAAGCTTCACGATCGGCGCGGCGGCGCTGCTGGTGATCTGGGGTCGGCTGCCGGGCGCGATCGTCGGTGCGTGCTCGCTGATGGCGGGCGTGATCTCCGAGGCGATCGCGACATATCTGTTTGCGCTGCCGGTTGTGCGGCACATCCAGGCCGATCTGCGGGCAATACCCGAGCAGCCGCTGACGCCGAGCGGGATTATTCGCTTTCACCTGCCGCTGGCCGCGACCTCGCTGCTGACGCTGGTGGTGCAGCCGGTGACTGCGGCGGCGCTGGCGCGTCTGGCCAATCCCACCGAAACGCTGGCAACCTGGCCTGTTATCTTCTCCGCGATGATGGTGCTGCGCGGCTGGGGCATGGCGATCCAGGAGACGACGATCGCGCAGGCCGCCGATCAGCGAGCGCACCAGCCGCTGCGAGATTTTACGCTGATCGTCGCGGCGACCACCTCGCTGGCGGCGGCGCTGCTGGCGTTCACGCCCGCGCTCAATCTGTATCTGCGCGCCGTGATCAGCCTCGATCCGCAGCTGTGGAGCTATGTACGCACCGGGCTGCAAGTGCTGCTGCTGCTGCCTGGAATGACCGCGCTCACGAGCCGGCTGCGCGGCCTGCTGGTTGCGGCCGGAACCACGAGCAGCGTGTATCGCGGCATGGGCGTGAACCTGGCGACCAACGGCGCGCTGCTGGTGCTCGGCGTTGCGCTTCAGCTGCCCGGCATTCCCGTAGCGGCGGTGGCGTTGATCGTCGCTAGTGCTGCCGAGTATCTGTATCTACAGCGGCGCTATCACACCGTCGCAGAGGAGCGTCAGGCGCGCAGACTGACGGAGCCCGCGACGATCGCCTGATTTGCGATCGATCGGCGCTGCGCTGTGAAACTGGCTGCTCAGCGGCATTTAACCAACTGCCACGACAACCAGCCGCAAGCGATCGCTCATTTACTCATGCCAGCGTTTGGTACAAGCGGTATAATAAAGGAATCTGTGGTTGCGATCGTTAGCCTGTAAGGAGAAGCTGAATGTCATCCCACCCTCCATCGCGCGATCCGAGTTCGCCGCTGCGTCTAGGTGAGCAGGAGTTGCCACGATCACAGACCGTGAGCGAGCTGCAACGCCAGATTGTTGAGGCGCAGACAACGATCCGCCGGTTGAATCGGGAGCTGGCCAAGGAGCAGGCACGTCATGCGGAGACCACCGAGGCATACACCAAAACCGTGCGGAATATGGTTGAGATCGCTCGTGAGAACGCGGTCCTGACCCATGAGCTGGAACGGCTGCGACGCTCGTCGCGCCCTGCGCAAGCAGTGTCGCTCAGCCAGCTGGATCTTGACATCACTTCTAACGAGGCCAAAGCGATCCGTAAAGCGATGGCTCGACTGCACCATCCTGATGTCGGCGGCGATGAGCAGCGCATGAAAGTCTGGAACGCCCTGCTGGATCGTCTGGACGACGGCGAGTAACCTGCCGGCCCTAACCCATATTTCTTCAAGTTCACGCACCGATAAAAACAGAGAGCAAAGAGGAAGCCTGTAAGGGCTGGCATTGTTTTGCTCTCTGATCGTCTATTACATATTGACAACTATCAATGTAAGGTGTACACTCCAATCATTGAGAGCAGGAACTATGGCAACGTCTGAAACGATCATTCTAGAGCCCAGGCGACAAACCGGGCAAAACTGCTGCACCAGCGTCATGCCACGGCTGGGCGACGAGCAGGCCAAAGCGGCGGCGGATCTGATCAAAGCGCTGGCCGATCCAACCCGGCTTCAGATCCTGGACATCCTGGTGCAGCATACCGGCAAGGTTTGCGTCTGCGATTTCGAGGGCGTGGTCGGGCTGCCGGACCCACAGACCGGTCAGCGCCCCAAGCAGCCGACGATCTCGCATCATCTGCGGGTGCTGCGTGAGGCCGGGCTGGTCGGCTACGAGAAGCAAGGCGTGTGGGCCTACTACTACGTTCAGCGGGAACGGCTCGCCGAGATCTGTGCCTTGATGGACATGTTGCGCTAACGAACTGCCCAACATGTCCTTTTTTTATCGTCTATACATTGATAAATGTCAATGTATGGCCCAAAGGAGGCTCCTATGTCCGCCGAGAACCAAACGATCACCGATGCTGTGCGCGCCCGCTACGGCTCGATCGCCGCCGACGTGCTTCAGGGTAAGCCCAGCTCGTGCTGCGGCGACGGCTGCTGCGGCAGCACCAGCGACAACACGATCTCGGTCGGCCTGTACGAGACGGCCGAGCTTGACGGCGTGCCGTTGAAAGCGACGCTGGCCTCGCTGGGCTGCGGCAATCCCACCGCGCTGGCTGAGCTACATCCGGGCGAGGTTGTGCTGGATCTGGGCAGCGGTGGCGGCATCGACGTGCTGCTCTCGGCGCGGCGTGTCGGACCAGCCGGCTTTGCCTATGGCCTGGATATGACCGACGAGATGCTGGATCTGGCGCGGCGTAATGTGGCCGAGTCCGGCGTGGAAAACGTCGAGTTTCTCAAGGGCGACATCGCCGCGATTCCGCTGCCCGACAACAGCGTCGATGTGATCATTTCGAACTGCGTGATCAACCTCGCCGCCGACAAAGCGCCGGTGCTGCGTGAGGCGTTTCGGGTGCTCAAGCCCGGTGGCCGCTTCGCCGTCTCGGACATCGTGATCCATGGCGGGCTGCCGGCGGATCTGGTAGACAGCGCCGAGCTGCGGC
>DASWTQ010000113.1:0-13761 GCA_036402055.1 Herpetosiphonaceae bacterium | reverse complement strand
CGCAGCGACGGGGTGAGGGCCGGGGGTGAGGGCCAAGTTGAAACAAGTTGGCGGCGACATGTCGCGGAGTGGCAGCAGGTATTCGATGATGCGCTGGCCGTCGATGATTCCGATCCGACATTTCAGATCGCGGGCTGGAATAGCAGCTTCACCAACGAGCCGATCCCGGCCGACGAGATGCGCGAGTGGGTCGATCAGACGGTGGAGCGGATTCAGGCGCTGCGGCCACGGCGCGTGCTTGAGATCGGCGTGGGAACCGGGCTGCTGCTGTTTCGCATCGCGCCGAGCTGCGAGCGCTACGTCGGCACCGACATTGCGCCGCTGGTACTCGACGATCTCCGGCAGCGACTGAGCAGCGCAGACGGCGATTGGTCGCAGGTGCAGCTTGAGCAGCGCGCCGCCGACGATCTGAGCGGCATCACAGGCCCCTTCGACACGGTGATCGTCAACTCGGTGGTGCAGTACTTCCCCGGCATCGACTATCTTCTGCGCGTCTTGGAGCAGGCGACCAGCGTCGTCGCGCCGGGCGGCAGCATTGTGATCGGCGATGTACGCAGCCTGACGCTGCTTGAAGCATTTCATACGGCGGTCCAGGACCACCAGGGATCGCCGGAGCTGACGGCCGGCCAGCTGCGTCAGCGCGTGCAGTGGCATCTGGCGCGCGAACAGGAGCTGGTGATCGATCCCGACTTTTTCGCGGCGCTGCGCCGGCATCTGCCGCAGATCGGACAGGTCGCGGTGCTGCTCAAGCGCGGCCGTCGCCACAACGAGCTGGCGCGCTTCCGCTACGATGTCGTGCTGCACATCGGCGAGCGGCCCGCGCCGCCCGAGCTAGACTGGCAGGATTGGCAGACACAGCAGCTCGACGTCGCGTCGGTGCGGCGGATGCTTGAGGCCGGGCCGGATCTGCTGAGCCTGCGCGGCATTCCCAACGCCCGCATCCTGGACGATCTGAAGCTCGTCGCGCTGCTGGCACAGGCCGACGACGCCGAGCCGGTCGAGTCGCTGCGCCGCGCATTACCGACGCTGCCACCATCGCCGGGCGTCGATCCCGAAGCGCTGTGGGCGCTCGGCGACACGCTGCCCTACGCGATCGATGTGCTCTGGTCGCCCGAGAGCGCCGACGCCTTCGACGTGGTGTTTCGGCGGCGCGGCGGTCCGTGGGCCGATACGATCACCGGCGCGCGCTCAAGCTCTGAGCAGCCCAGGCCCTGGCAGGCGTACGCGACCAATCCGCTGGCCGGCAAGCTTCAGCGCAGCTTGATCCCCGAGCTGCGACAGCGGCTTGAGCAGACGTTGCCCGAGTATATGCTGCCGTCCGCGTTTGTGCTGCTGCCGGCGCTGCCCAGAACACCCAACGGCAAGCTCGATCGCGAGGCGCTGCCCGCGCCGGATCGCCTGAGGTTGGATCAGGCATCGGCGTTTGTCGCGCCGCGCACGCCGATCGAGCACCAGCTAGCGACGATCTGGGCCGAGATCCTGGATCTTGAGCGCGTCGGGATCGGCGACAACTTCTTTACGCTGGGCGGTCACTCGCTGCTGGCAACACAGGTCATGTCGCGTGTGCGTGACAGCTTGCAGATCGAGCTGCCGCTGCGCGCGCTCTTTGAGGCCCCGACGATCAGCGGCCAGGCAGCGCTGATCGAAGCGCGGCGCCAGACCTCGCAGGTGGCCGAGGTAACGCCGATTGCGCCGGTCTCCCGCGATCAGCCGCTCGATCTATCGTTCGCGCAGGAGCGGCTGTGGGTGCTGGATCAGCTGATGCCGGGCAACCTCTTCTACAACATGCCGACGGCGGTCTTGCTGACCGGGCCGCTCGATCACGATCTGCTCCAGCTCAGCCTGGACGAGGTCGTGCGCCGCCACGAGTCGATCCGCACGACGATTAGAACCGTCGCCGGCCGTCCGTTGCAAATCATCGCGCCCACACTGGACGTGCCGATTCGCCTGGTCGATCTGCGGGCGCTACCCGAGCCGGAGCGCGAGGCCGAGCTGCGGCGGCTGGCCGTCGAGGACGTGCGCCAGCCCTTCGATCTCCAGACCGGCCCGCTGCTGCGTGTAACGCTTTTCCGCATCGCCGAGCAGCGCCATGTGCTCTTCCTGGCGATGCATCATATCATCTCGGACGGCTGGTCGCTGGGCGTGCTGGTGCAGGAGATCGCCACGCTCTACGCGGCCTTCGCCGGTGGACAGCCGTCGCCGCTACCCCCCTTGCCGATCCAGTACGCCGACTATGCGATCTGGCAGCGCCAGTGGCTCGAAGAGGGCGTAGCCGAAGCGCAGCTAAGCTACTGGAAGGCGCAGCTTGCCGATATGCCGCAGGTGCTGGAGCTGCCGACCGATCGGCCGCGACCGCCGGTGCGAACCGCCAACGGCGCGCGTCGATCCCGTGTGCTGCCCGCCAGCCTGACGACGGCGCTGCACAGCTTCAGCCGGCGCGAAGGCGTGACGCCGTTCATGACGCTGCTGACGGCCTTCAACATCGTGCTGCACTGCTACAGCGGCCAGGAGCGGATCGTAGTCGGCTCGCCGATCGCCAATCGCAACCGCCGCGACATCGAAGGCTTGATCGGCTTTTTCATCAACGCGCTGGCGCTGCCGACCGATCTCACAGGCGATCCCACGCTGCGCCGGCTGCTGGCGCGGGTGCGCGAGTCGACGCTGGGCGCGTACGCCCATCAAGATCTGCCGTTCGAGCGTCTGGTCGCCGAGCTACAGCCGGCGCGCGACCTGAGCCGCACGCCGCTCTTCCAGGTCATGTTTGTGCTGCAAAACACGCCGATGCCCGCGCTTCAGCTGCCGGACGTCACGCTCAGCCTGTACGAGATCGACGGCGGCAGCGCCGACTACGATCTCAAGCTTGAGCTGGTCGAGGCCGAGGGCGAGCTGTTCGCATCCTTCCAGTACAATACCGATCTGTTCGAGGCGGCGACGATCGATCGGCTGCACCAGCATTTCGAGCTTGTGCTGGAGCGCCTGATAGCTGATTCAGAGCAACGATTATCGGATCTGTCGCTGCTGACCGATGCCGAGCGCGGGATGCTGGACGACTGGAACGCCACGACGCGCGTCTACTCGACAACCTCCAGCGTGCATGGACTTTTCGAGGAGCAGGCCGCGCGCACGCCCGACGCGATCGCCGTCGTCTTTGAAGATCGGCGGCTCAGCTATCGCGAGCTGAACACACGGGCGAATCAGCTGGCGCGCTATCTTCAGCGGCTCGGCGTCCAGCCCGAAAGCCACGTCGCGATCTGTCTCGATCGCTCGATCGAGATGGTTGTGGGGCTGCTCGGCATTCTGAAAGCGGGTGCGGCCTACCTACCCTTCGATCCGAACTATCCCGCCGAGCGTCGCGCCTGGATGCTGGCCGATGCGCAGCCGCAGGCTGTGCTCACGCAGCAATCGCTGGCCGCCGATCTGCCCACGGCTGGCGAGATCGTGTGTTTGGATGCGGACTGGCAGCGCATCGCGGCGCTCGACGGCGAAAATCTGACCATCAGCACCGGCGACGACTCGGCGATCTATGCGATCTACACCTCGGGCTCGACCGGCCGGCCCAAGGGCGTGATCAATACGCATGGCGGCGTGCGCAACCGGCTGCTCTGGATGCAGGAAACCTATGGGCTCAGCGCCGACGATCGCGTGCTGCAAAAAACGCCGTTTACTTTTGATGTGTCGGTCTGGGAGTTTTTCTGGCCCTTGATCAGCGGCGCGCAGCTCGTCGTGGCGCGGCCCGAGGGCCACAAAGACAACGGTTATCTCGTCGATCTGATCGAGCGCGCCGGGATCACCACGCTGCATTTCGTGCCGTCGATGCTGAGCCTGTTTCTGGCAGAGCCGGGTCTGGATCGCTGCCGGTCCTTGCGGCGCGTGATCTGTAGCGGCGAGGCGCTGCCCGCGTCGGTGCAAGCGCGATTCTTCGAGCGTCTGCCGGAGGTGGAGCTGCACAACCTGTACGGCCCGACCGAGGCGGCAGTCGATGTGACAGCCTGGGCCTGTCGTCGCGACGACGAGCGCCGCAGCGTGCCGATCGGACGGCCTGTAGCCAACACCCAGCTTCAGATCCTGGACCGCCATCTCAACCGTGTGCCGCCCGGCGTGCCCGGCGAGCTGCATATCGGCGGCGTGCAGCTGGCGCGCGGCTATCTCAACCGCCCGGATCTCACCGCCGAGCGCTTCATCCCCGATCCGTTCAGCCAGATCGCGGGCGCACGGCTCTACCGCACCGGCGACCTGGCGCGCTTCCTGCCCGACGGCACGATCGATTATCTGGGCCGCATCGATCACCAGGTCAAGCTGCGCGGCTTCCGCATCGAGCTGGACGAGATCGCGGCTGTGCTGCGCCAGCACGAGGCCATCCGCGAGGCGCTGGTGCTGCTGCGCGAAGATCGTCCGGGCGATGCGCGACTGGTAGCGTACGTAACGGAAGAACAAAGAACAACAGAACAAAGAACAAAGGAACAAAACGAAGGGCAGAACCAAGAACCAAGAACCAAGAACCAAGAACCCGGAGCAAAACAGAGAACAGAGAACAGAGAACAACATACCGCAGCCTCCCCCTCGCCTGCCGCAATCGAGGCGGAAGCCCGCCGAGGTTCGGGGAAGGGGGAAAGCCGAAGGCTGGGGGGTGAGGGCCTGCGCTCCTTCCTCGCGCAACGCCTGCCCGACTACATGGTGCCGAGCGCTTTTGTAGTGCTCGACGCGCTGCCGCTCACGTCCAACGGCAAAATCGACCGGCGCGCGCTGCCCGATCCCGACGACGGACGGCCCGAGCTGCACAAAGGCTTTGTCGCGCCGCGCACGCCGACCGAAGAGGTGATCGCCACGCTCTGGGCCGAGGTGCTGGGCCTCAAGCAGGTCGGCGTCTTCGATAATTTCTTCGAGCTGGGTGGTCACTCGCTGCGTGCGATTCTCCTGCTCTCGCGGGTGCGCGAAGTTTTTCGCGTCTCGCTGCCGGTGCAAAGCATGTTTGAGGCGACAACCGTCGCGGCGCTGGCGGAGCTGCTGATCACCCACGAGGAGCAGCCCGGCAAGATCGATAAGATTGCGCGGCTGCTTCAGCGGATCAAGCAGGTCTCGCCCGAGGAGCTGGCGAAAAATCTTGAGCAGCGCCGGAAAGACGGTCAGCGTGCCTGAGACGACGATCACGCGGAATACTTCGGCGGCAATCTATAAAGGAACTGGCGAATGAATCTCGATGATCTCGGCGATACCGCCGGATATTCCGACGAGCAGCTGGAGCTGCTGGCCTATCTCATGGCCGAGGAGGGCCTGGACTCCGCGCCACGCCGCACGATCGTTGCCCGCGAGCGCCGCGACGATCCGCCGCTGTCGTTTGCCCAGGAGCGCCTGTGGTTCATCGATCGCTACGAGCCCGGCAACCTGGCCTACACAGTGCCGCTGACGGTACGCCTGACCGGATCGCTGGATCGCGCGGCGCTTCAGCGGGCGCTCGACAGCGTGGTCCAGCGGCACGAGGCGCTGCGCACGACTTTTCCGATGGCCGGCGATCAGCCGGTGCAGCGGATCGCGCCGAGCTTGAGCATCCCGCTACCGCTGACCGAGCTTGAGCATCTGCCACTTGCCGATCGCGAGCCTGAGGCGCTGCGGCAGGTCGAGGACGCGGTACGCCAGCCGTTCGATCTCGTCGACGGGCCGCTGATCAAAGCGCGGCTGTTTCGCATCGCCGAGCGCGAGCACATCTTCTTTTTGAACATCCATCACATCATCTTCGACGGCTGGTCGATGGGCCTCTTCATCGACGAGGTGACCACGCTCTACGCCGCGTATGTGACCGGCGCGGACGTGTCGCTGCCTGAGCTGCCGATCCACTACGCCGACTTCACGCTCTGGCAGCGCGAGTGGCTTCAGGGCGACGTGCTGCGGCAGCAGCTCGACTACTGGCTCGAACAATTACATCAGCCGCTGCCGGTATTGGAGCTGCCGACAGATCGCCCGCGACCGCTGGTGCAAACCTCGCGCGGTGCCGCCGAGCCGCTCGTGCTCGCGCCGTCGCTGGTCGCCGCGCTGACGCAGCTGAGCCAGGACGAAGACGCCACGCTGTTTATGACGCTGCTGGCCGCGTTCAACGTGCTGCTCGGTCGCTACAGCGGCCAGGATGACATCATCGTCGGCTCGCCGATCGCCAACCGCGACATGGTCGAGCTAGAAAACATGATGGGCTTTTTCGTCAACACGCTGCTGCTGCGCACCGATCTGAGCGGCAATCCCGGCTTTCGCGAGCTGCTGCGCCGCGTGCAGCGCACCACACTGGCGGCCTACTCGCATCAGAACGTGCCGTTTGAGCAGCTGGTCGAAGCGCTGCGGCCGGAGCGCGATCTCAGCCACACGCCGCTCTTCCAGGTCATGTTCATCCTGCAAAACGCGCCGATGCCCGCCTACGCGCTGCCCGATCTCACGCTCACGCCGGTACAGTTCGAGGTCGGCACCGCCAAGTTCGATCTGCTGCTCGGCCTCTCCCAGCCGATCGCGGGCATCGACGATCCGGCGATCGTGGACGGCGGTCTGATCGGCTCGCTGGAGTACAACAGCGATCTTTTCGACGGCGCGACGATCCGGCGCATGCTGGCGCACTTCCAGACGCTGCTGGAGCAGATCGTCGCCGCTCCCGATCGCCCGATTGCCGAGCTGTCGTTGCTGACCGCCGACGAGCGCGCGCTGCTCCAGGATTGGACCGCGTTGGTCAAACTTCCGCCGGATTCGCGGTGTGTGCATCAGCTGATCGAGGAGCAGGCCGCGCGCAACCCGCAGGCCGTGGCGGTCGTAGACGAAGGCCGGCAGGTGAGCTATGCGGAGCTGAACCGCCGCGCCAATCAGCTGGCCCATCACCTGCAAACGCTCGGCGTGGGACTCGAAACGCGCGTGGGCCTGCTGATCGAGCGTTCGCCGGAGATGCTGGTGGGCTTGCTGGGCGTGCTCAAGGCGGGCGCGGCGTATGTGCCGCTCGATCCGGCCTATCCCCAGGAGCGGATCGCGCTGATGCTGCGGGATGCCGGGATCGGCGTGCTGCTCACCCAGGGTCATCTGGCCGATCGACAGCTGGAGCCGGCCGCGCAGATCATCAGGTTGGATGCCGACTGGCCGTCGATCAGCCGTATGCCCGACCACAACCCGGACAGCGTAGCCAGCGCCGCGAGTCTGGCGTATGTGATGTACACCTCGGGCTCGACCGGCGCACCCAAAGGCGTGATGATCCCGCACCAGTCGCTGGTGAATTATGTTCAGTCAGCGCGGGCGGCCTACGGAGTCAGCGCCGGCGATCGCATTCTCCAGTTCGCCTCGTTCAGCTTCGACACCAGCGCCGAAGAGATCTATCTCGCGCTGGCGACCGGCGCGACGCTCTTTCTGCGCAACCAGGACATGCTGGCGATTCCGGTCTTTCTGGAAACCTGTGCCGCGTGGCAGATCACCGCGCTCAGCCTGCCGACTGCGTACTGGCATGAGCTGGTCGCGCTGGCGGAGGCACAAGATCTGGCCCTGCCACTGACGTTGAGAGTAATGATTATCGGCGGTGAGCGGGCGCTGCCGGAGCGGCTCGACCAGTGGCGGCGCTGGACCGGCGATCGCGTGCGGCTGCTCAACACCTATGGCCCCACCGAAGCCACGATCGTCGCGACGGCCTGGGATGCGCTGCACGACCCGAAAGATCCCGTGAGCTTGCGCGAAGTTCCGATCGGGCGGGCGCTGGGCAACGTTCAAACCTATGTGCTGGGCGCGAATCTACAGCCGCAGCCGATCGGCGTGCCCGGCGAGCTGTATATCGGCGGCGCTGGCCTGGCGCGCGGCTACCACGAGCGGCCCGATCTGACCGCCGAGCGCTTCATCCCCAATCCCTTTGCGGCAACCTCAGCACCTGGATCGCGGCTTTACACCACCGGCGATCGCGCGCGCTACCTGGCGGACGGCTCGCTCGAATTTCTTGGCCGCGCCGACGATCAGGTCAAGATTCGCGGCTTTCGCGTCGAGCCGGGCGAGATCGCGGCGGCGCTGCGCCAGCATCCACAGGTCCGTGACGCGATCGTCGTCGCCCAGCGGGTTGGACCCGGCGAGCAGCGGCTGGTGGCGTACGTGACGGAAGAACCAAGAACCAAGAACCAAGAACCTAGAATACCCGAACAAAGGAACAAAGAAACAAAGGAACAAAGTACCGACAGTTTCCCCTCGCCTGCCGCAACCGACGCCGAAGCCGGCGGAGGTTCGGGGAAGGGGAGTCGCCGCAGCGACGGGGTGAGGGCCTGGGGTGAGAGCCTGTCTACTTCCAGCCTCCGCTCTTACCTCGGCTCACGGCTGCCGGCGCATATGATCCCCGCCGCGTTCCTGGTGCTCGATACGCTGCCGCTCACGCCCAGCGGCAAGATCGACCGCCGCGCGCTGCCCGATCCCGAGCCGCGATCGACGCCCGAGGCCACGTATGTCATGCCGAGCACACCGCTGGAGCAGACGATCGCCGAGGTGTGGCGACATGTGCTTCAGCTCGATCGCGTCGGCGCCGGCGACAACTTCTTCGATCTCGGCGGCCACTCGCTGCGGCTGATCCAGGTGCAGAGCCAGCTCCAGAATCGGCTCCAGCGCGAGATCCCGCTGCTGGACCTGTTTCGCTACCCGACGATTCGCGCGCTGGCCGATCATCTCGGCGCGGCTCCCACGACCGCCAGCATAGAGCCGAAGATCGAACGCAAAACTCCCACGGCGCAGCCCGTCGGCCACGCGACCGACATCGCGATCATTGCCGTGGCCGGCCGCTTCCCGGGCGCGCCGACAGTTGAGCAGCTGTGGCACAACCTGCGCGCCGGCGTCGAGTCGGTCACGTTTTTCTCGGACCACGAGCTGCGCCAGGCCGCGATCGATCCGACGCTGCTCAGCAATCCGGCCTATGTCAAAGCGCGCGCCTTCCTGCCGGAGATCGAGCAGTTCGACGCCTCATTCTTTGGCTACAGCCCGCGCGAGGCTGAGGTTATGGACCCGCAGCAGCGCTTCTTTTTGGAGTGTGCCTGGGAAGCCTTGGAGCGCGCCGGCTATCCACCGACCGCCGCGCCGTCCTCGGTGGGCGTGTTCGCGGGCGTCGGCACCAGCGGCTACCAGCTCAATCTGTTTACCCGGCCCGACATCCTCGCCAGCGCCGGAACGATGCAGGTCAGCCTCGGCAGCGAGAAAGACCATATCACCACGCGCGTCGGCTATAAGCTGAATCTGCGCGGCCCGTGCGTAACTGTGCAGACGGCCTGCTCGACCTCGCTGGTCGCGGTGCATCTGGCCTGTCAAAGCCTGCGTCAGGACGAGTGCCGCATGGCGCTGGCGGGCGGCGCGTCGATCGTGGTGCCGCAGGTGACCGGCACGCTCTACCAGGAGGGCGGCATTCTCTCGCCCGACGGTCACTGCCGGGCCTTCGACGCGCAGGCGCAGGGCACGGTCAGCGGCAGCGGCGTGGGCATCGTCGTGCTCAAGCGGCTGGCCGATGCGATCGAGGACGGCGATTCGATCCTGGCCGTGATCAAAGGCAGCGCGATCAACAACGACGGCGCGAACAAAGTTGGCTACACCGCGCCCAGCATCGACGGACAGGCCGAGGTGATCCAGGCGGCGCTGGCGATGGCCGGCGTCGCGCCCGAAACGATCGGCTATATCGAGGCGCACGGCACCGGCACGCGGCTCGGCGATCCGATCGAGGTCGCGGCGCTGCGCCAGGTGTTTGGCTCGGCTGGCGCAGAGCATCGCTGCGCGCTGGGCTCGATCAAAACTAATCTCGGCCACCTCGACACGGCGGCGGGCGTGACCGGATTGATCAAAGCTGTGCTCGCGCTGCATCACGGCCAGATTCCGCCCAGCCTGCATTTTTCTGCCGCTAATCCCGCGCTCAGCCTGGACAGCTCAACATTTTATGTCAATACATCGCTCAGGAACTGGTCTAGAACTGACCAGCCGCGACGGGCGGGAGTCAGCTCGTTTGGCATCGGCGGCACCAACGCGCATGTGGTGCTGGAAGAAGCGCCGCCGCTTGCGCCGACCACGCCGGGCCACCAGGCCCAGCTGCTGGTGCTCTCCGCCAAAACCGAGACCGCGCTCGAAGCCGCCACGAATAACCTGATCGACTATCTGGAGCACACACCAGCGATCGATCTGGCGGACGTAGCCTACACGCTGCACGTCGGCCGCGCGCCATTCCAGCGCCGACGAATGCTCGTGTGCCGCGATCGAGAAGATGCGATCGCAGCGCTCAAAGCTCGCGATCCGCAGCGCCTGCTCGATCACGCTCCCGCCGAAAATCGACCGGCTGTGGTGTTTATGTTTCCCGGCCAGGGCGCGCAATATGCGGACATGAGCCGCGATCTGTATGCCTCGCAGCCGGAATTTCGCCGCTGGATCGACCGCTGCGCCGAGCTGCTGGAGCCATACCTCGATCTCCGTGCGATCCTTTATCCCGGCGAGCACGACTCAGACGCGGCAACGCTCGGCGCGGTATCCCAAGCGCATCCGGCGCTCTTCGCGGTCGAGTACGCGCTGGCGCGGCTCTGGATCAGCTGGGGCGTACAGCCAGCCGCGATGATCGGACACAGCGTCGGCGAGTACGTCGCGGCCACGCTGGCTGGCGTTTTTCCGCTGGAAGACGCGCTGGCGCTGATCGTGGCGCGCAGCCGACTGCTGCAACAAACCGCAGCCGGAGCCATGCTCAGCGTGCCGCTGTCCGAGGCCGATCTGCGGCCGTTCCTGGATGCGAATCTCACGCTGGCGGCGATCAACGGGCCGTCGCTGTGTGTCGTCTCGGGTCCGATCGACGCGGTGGCCGCGCTGGAACAACAGCTGATCGCGCAGGGCCTTGAGCCGCGCCGGGTTGCGTCAGAGGTGGCCGCGCACTCGCCGCTGGTCGAGCCGATCGCCGACGCGCTACGCGAGTTCGTCGCGACGCTGACGCTGCACCCGCCGCAGATCCCGTTTATCTCGAATGTCAGCGGCACCTGGATCACCGTCGAACAGGCGACCGATCCGCGCTACTGGGCGACACATCTACACCAGACGGTGCGCTTTGCCGACGGCATCGCCAGGCTGCGGGAAGATCCCGGCCGCGTGCTGCTGGAAGTCGGGCCGGGCCGCATCTTGAGCACCCTGGCGCGACTCCAGGCCACGCCAGACCAGCCGATCATCACGTCGCTGCGACATCCCCAGGACCACGAGGCCGACGACATATTCTTGCTGAGCAGCCTGGGCAAACTCTGGCTGGCCGGCGTCGCGATCGACTGGGCGGCCGTGCATCGCGACGAGCGGCGACGACGAATTCTGCTGCCGACGTATCCCTTCGAGCGACAGCGCTACTGGGTCGAGCCCAACCGGACCTACGCCGAGACAGCGCGCCAGGCGCCGCGTCTCACCAGACAGCCGGATCTCGCCGACTGGCTCTACGTCCCAACCTGGCAGCGATCGACGCCGCCGAGCCTGCTGCGCCACATGACACCGGAGCAACACCAACCCTGGATCGTGCTGCTGGACGGCGGCGAGGCTGGCGCGCAGATCGTGGAGCGCCTCCATCAGACGAGCGCTCCGGTGATCGTCGTGCGGCGCGGCGAGCACTTTGGTCAAACCGGCGAGCGCGCCTACACTATCGATCCGCGCCAGCCGGAGCACTACACCGCGCTGCTGGCCGAGCTAAGCGCGCTGGCGCTCACGCCGCGACGGGCGCTGCATCTATGGACCCTGACACACGAAACCGATCTTGCGGACGCGCAAACGCTGGGCTGCGACAGCCTGCTCTTCCTGGCGCAGGCGCTCGATCGCTTCGGGCAGGGCGAGTCGATCGATCTGTGGGTGGTAGCCAGCCAGACGCAGGATGTGCTCGGCGGCGATGTGGTGCAGCCCACCCAGGCGATCGCGCTGGGACCGTGCCGCGCGCTGCCGCTGGATTATCCGCACTTGCGCTGCTGCCACATCGATCTCGCGCTGCCCGTGAACGAGCCCGCACCGCAGGCACTCGTCGAGCAGCTCATGGCCGAATTGACACGTCCGATCGCGGATAGCGAGATCGCGTATCGCGCCAGGCGCCGCTGGGTGCAGCGCTTCGAGGCCGTGCGGCTGGAGCCGGCCGACGATCGATTCACGCGGCTGCGCGACGGCGGCGTGTATCTGATCACCGGCGGCTTGAGCGCGATCGGGCTGGTGCTGGCCCGTGCGCTGGCGACGGCGGCGCAGATCAAACTTGTGCTGGTCGACGAGGCCGAGCGTATCGGCCAGCAGCCCGGCGCGATCACGGAGCTGCGCGCACAGGGAGCCGATGTTGTGCTGCTCAGCGCCGACCTGAGCGATCCCGGCTGGCTGTCGGCGCTGTGGGAGCAAGCCTCGCTTGTGCCCGGCGAGCTGAGCGGCGTGATCCACGCGGCAGACGTCGCCGCAGCACCGGATGCGCTGGCGCTGACTATGCGACAGGTGCAGGCCCTCAACGAACTTTGTCACGCGGGCACGCTCGATTTCGTCGTAGTCTGCTCATCGATCGCCGGGATACTGCCGCGTGCCGGCGAAGCCGTCGCCAGTGCCGCAAGCGTATTCCTGGATGCGTGGACCAGCCAGATCAGCGCGCAGGGCACATTCGCCGTCGCGATCGATTGGGAGCGCTGGGACGATGCGGCGCTCAGCATCACACCCGCCGAAGGCGCCGAGATCTTCCGGCGGGTGCTGGCTCAGTCGCTGCCGCAGGTGATCGTTTCGCCGCTCGATCTTGAGGCCCGACGAGCCTACAACGCCACGTCCGCGCCCGACGAGCAGCCGATCATACAGACGACAGGCTACGCCCGGCCCGCGATCGGCACGCAGTACGTCGCGCCGCGCAACGAGATCGAGCAGGGCATCGCCGAGATCTGGGAGCAGCTGCTTGGGATCGCGCAGATCGGCGTGTACGACAACTTTTTCGAGATCGGCGGGCACTCGCTGCTGGCAACGCAGCTGCTCTCGCGCATCCGCGACATGTTCGGCGCGGATATTTCGATGATCAGCCTGTTCGAAACGCCGTCAGTTGCCGAGATGGCAGCGCTGATCGTGCGGCAGCGAGCCGAGAGCGTCGATCAAGATCAGCTGGCGCAGCTGCTGGCGGAGATCCAGGGCCTGTCGCCGGAGGATGCGCTGAGCCTGCTGGCCGACGAGGATTTGATCCAGACCGAGGACCGTCATGAATGATCTCAGCAAAGTGCTAGGCCAGCTATCGCCAGAGCAGCAGGCGCTGCTGCTGCGGCGCTTGAACAAGCTCAAACAAGCAGCACCGGCCGACGAGCTGGTCATTCAGCCGACGCCACGCGCGACGAATCGTTTTCCACTCTCGTTTGCGCAGCAGCGGCTCTGGTTTCTGGATCAACTCGATCCGGGCAATGCAACTTACAACATTTCGATCGCGCTGCGGCTGGTGGGCGCGCTGGACGTGGCGGCGTTTGAGCGCAGCTACCACACGATCGTCGAGCGGCACGAGGCGCTGCGCACAACCTTTCAAGTCTCGGCCGACGGCGAGCCGGTTCAAATTGTCGCGCCGTTCACAGCGCTGCCGGTGCCGGTCGTCGATCTCCACGCGCTGGCTGAGCCGGAGCGCGAGGCCGAGGTGCAGCGCCGCGCCCGGCAGGAGGCGCGCCAGGGCTTCGATCTCGCCGCCGGGCCGCTGAGCCGCCTGGTTCTGCTGCGTCTCGCTGAAAACGAACATGTGCTGCTGGCAACGCTGCATCACATCATCGCCGACGGCTGGTCAAGCGACGTGCTGGTGCGCGAGCTGATCAC
>DASWTQ010000112.1:0-3101 GCA_036402055.1 Herpetosiphonaceae bacterium | reverse complement strand
ACACGCCCTTCGACCTTCAGCGCGGCCCGCTGCTGCGCACGACGCTGCTCCAGCTGGACGACACCGCCTGGGTCGCGCTCGTCACGCTGCATCACATCATCGCCGACGGCTGGTCGATCGGCCTCCTCATCCGCGATCTCGCCCAGCTCTATGCCGCGCTCGCCCACGACCTCCCATCGTCCCTGCCGCCGCTGCCCGTCCAGTACGCCGATTTTGCCGCCTGGCAGCGCCACGCGCTCTCCGATCAGCGCCTTCAGCTCCTGCTCACCGCCTGGACCGACCAGCTTCATGGCGCGCCCACCACGCTGGAACTGCCCACCGACCACCCGCGCCCGCCCGTCCAGTCCGTCCTCGGCGCCACCCTGCCCGTGCGTCTGCCCCGGCCGCTCACCCAGGCGCTCCTCGCCCTCAGCCAGCAGCACGGCGTCACCCTCTTCATGACCCTGCTCGCCGCCTTCCAGGTGCTCTTGTCGCGCTCCAGCGGCCAGGACGAACTGCTGGTCGGCAGTCCGATCGCTGGCCGCACGCGCGCCGAGCTAGACGAGGTGATCGGCTGCTTCGTCAACACGCTCGTGCTGCGCGCCGATCTGCGTGGTCAGCCGTCCTTTCTCGCGCTGCTGGAGCGCGTACGCACCACCACCCTGCACGCCTACGAGCATCAGGAGCTACCCTTTGAGCGGCTGGTCGAGGCGCTCCAGCCGGCACGTGACCTCAGCCGCAGTCCACTGGTGCAGGTCATGTTCGCGCTGCACAACACGCCGCAGGAGGCGATCGCGCTGCCGGGCCTAACACTCACCCGGCTGGCAGTGGACAGCGGCACGGCCAAATTCGACCTGGCGCTCTCGTTGAACGAGACAGCGGATGGCCTGGTCGGCACGCTGGAATACGCCACCGCCCTGTTTGAGCGCGCCACCATGGAGCGGCTGATCGACCACTTCCACACCCTGCTTGCCGCCATCGTCGCCGATCCCCAGCAAGCGATCACGACGTTGCCGCTACTCACCGACGCCGAGCAGCATCAGCTCCTCGTCGACTGGAATACGACATCGCTGCCGTATCCTCAGGATCAGTGCTTGCATCAGCTGCTCGAAGCGCAGGTTGCGCGCACACCTGAGGCCATCGCCCTGCAATGCGGCGATGCAGTGCTAACCTATGGCGAGCTGAACGCGCGGGCCAACCAGCTGGCGTATCATCTGCAAAAGCTCGGCGTCGGGCCGGATGTGCGCGTGGGATTGTGCCTTGATCGCTCGCTGGATCTTGTGGTCGGCCTGCTGGGCATCCTCAAAGCGGGCGGCGCCTACGTACCGATCGACCCCAGCTATCCCGCCGAGCGTATCGCGTTTCTGCTGGCGGATGCCCAGCTAGGAGCGCTGGTGACACAGGCCGCGCTCAGTGTGACACTGCCGCCCTTCGCAGGCGTTACCGTGCGGCTGGATCAGGATGCCGAGGCGATCGCGCAGCAGCCGACGACCAACCCACACGCCGCCGTCGCGCCACAGGATCTGGCCTATGTGATCTATACATCCGGCTCGACCGGCCGTCCCAAAGGCGTGCTCGTGGAGCATCGGCAGGTGGTGAATACGCTGTGGGGCAGCCGGCAGCGGTTCGGCTTTGCCGCAGCCGATATGCTGCCCTGGCTGGCGTCGGTAGCCTTTGACATTGCCGTGTTCGAGCTATTCTCGCCGCTGCTGGTCGGCGGCACTACGCTGATCGTCCGGCGCGAGGAGATCCTGGACTTACCCCGCCTGAGCGTGCTGCTTCAGCGCTGCACGCTGCTCCACGCGGTCCCGGCCTTGCTGCGGCAGATCGTGCAGCAGGCGGATGCGCCCTATCCTCACATGCGCCGCGTGTTCGTCGGCGGCGAGGCGGTGCCGCCCGATCTCCTGGCAGCGCTGCCGGAGGTCTTTCCCGAGGCACAGATCGAGGTGCTCTACGGCCCGACTGAAACAGCGATTCTCTGCACGCACTACGCCGTGCCGTCTGACACAGCAGTGACCGGCCATCCGATCGGCCGGCCGCTGCCCAACCATCAGATCCGGCTCTATGACCGGCACAGTCAGATCGTGCCGATCGGCGTGGCGGGCGAGATCTATGTCGGCGGCGCGGGCGTGACACGCGGCTATCTCAAGCGGGCCGAGCTGACCGCCGAAAAGTTCATCACCATCGACGGTGAGCGCTGGTACCGCACGGGCGATCTGGCCCGCTGGCGGCACGACGGCACGCTCGAATTTTTGGGCCGCATCGACCACCAGGTCAAAATCCGGGGATTCCGCATCGAGTTGGGCGAGATCGAGGCCGTGCTCGGCCAGCATCCCGGTGTCAACGAGTGCGTCATCGTGGTGCGCGAGGATCGTCCCGGCGACAAACAGCTGGTAGCATATGTTGTAGAGAACCAAGAACCAAGAACCAAGAACCAAGAACCAAGAAGAACCGAACAAGCGAACAACGGAACAAGCGAACAACGCGGTGCAAATCTTCCCCCTCGCCTGCCGCAACCGACGCCGGCTTCGGCGTCGGTTCGGGGAAGGGGGCAGGGGGGTGAGGGCCTGCCCTCCACGCTTCGCCAACACCTGAAAGAGCGGCTGCCCGACTATATGATCCCGGCCGCGTTTGTGACACTGCCCGCGCTGCCTAAAACCCTCACCGGCAAGCTTGATCGCGCCGCGCTGCCTGTGCCTGAGCTGCATCCCGCGATCGACGACACCTTCCAGGCGCCGACCAGCCCAGTCGAGGAGCTGCTGGTCAGCATCTGGGCCGAGGTGCTGGGAGTGCAGCGGGTGAGCACACGGGCCAACTTCTTCGCGCTGGGCGGGCACTCGCTGCTGGCGACGCAGCTGGTCTCGCGCATCCGCAGCGCCCTGGCCGTCGAGCTGCCGCTGCGCCAGATTTTTGCCGCGCCCACCGTGGCCGAGCTGGCTCAGCACATCGCCACCCTGCGCGCCGGCGACCAAGCGCAGCCTGACGCCTCGCCGATCCAGCCCGGCGATCGTACCGGCCCGCTGCCGCTCTCCTTCAGCCAGGAGCGCCTCTGGTTCCTCGATCAGCTGGAGCCCAACAGCCCGCTCTACAGCATCCCTTTCATGCTGCGCGTCAGCGGACGG
>DASWTQ010000111.1:0-4873 GCA_036402055.1 Herpetosiphonaceae bacterium | reverse complement strand
AAACCGGGTCGGGCGTCTCGTCGGTGCGGAACAGGCCCTGCTCCTTGCTGTAGGCCTCGACCAGCTGCACCAGCTCCTCGGGGCGACCCGTGCCGCGCAGGTAGCGCAGGGTCTCGTCGTCCACCGGGAAGAAGCCGCAGGTCGCGCCATACTCGGGCGACATGTTGGCGATGGTCGCGCGATCGGCCAGGCTCAGGTTGCTCAGGCCGGGGCCGCAGTACTCCACGAACTTACCGACCACGCCCTCGCGGCGCAGCATCTCGGTCACTGCCAGCACCAGGTCGGTCGCCGTGGCGCCGGCCCGCAGCGAGCCCGTGAGCCGCACGCCGATCACGGCCGGCGTGAGCATCGCCAGCGGCTGGCCCAGCAGCACCGCCTCGGCCTCGATACCGCCGACGCCCCAGCCGAGTACGCCCAGGCCGTTGACCATCGTGGTATGGCTGTCGGTGCCGACGAGCGTATCCGGCATCGCGAGCGTCTCGCCTTCGCTCTCCTTGGTCTGGACAACCGTCGCCAGGAACTCAAGGTTGACCTGGTGGCAGATGCCGGTCGCGGGCGGCACGACGGTGAAGTTATCGAAGGCCTGCTGGCCCCAGCGCAGGAACTCGTAGCGCTCGCGGTTGCGCTCGAACTCCAGGTCGGCGTTGATGCGGAGCGCGTCGTTGATGCCGAAGACATCGACCTGCACCGAGTGATCGATCACCAGGTCGGCGCGCGAGAGCGGATTGATCTTCGCGGGATCGCCGCCCAGCTTCTGCATGGCATCGCGCATCGCGCCGAGATCGACGACCGCCGGCACGCCGGTGAAGTCTTGCAGCAGCACACGCGACGGCTTGAACTGCACCTCGCGCTGTCCGGCGCTCTCCGGCGTCCAGCGGGCCAGCGCCAGCACATCCTCGGGCGAGGTAAAGCCATCGCCGACATTGCGCAGCAGCGATTCGAGCACAACGCGGATCGAAAACGGGAGGCTCGACAGCTCAACTCCGGCCTCTTCTGCGATGCGTTGGAGCCGGTGGATCGTGTACTGCTTGCCACCAACATCCAGCGTCGAGCGAGCGCCGAACGGATCGAAGGGATTACCGTTCATAACGTTGAACCTTTCTATATTTCTAAAGCGTCTGCTGTTTTTCAGCATACGCCGGTCCAAGAGCTGTTTCTATTATAGTCGCTCACCAAAGATATTGAAAATAGGTATCATTTCCATGTTCGATAGAAAATTTCTATGAATATTTCAACACCGATCGAATCCGTCGTCTGGCAGCCTCCGCATATCCTGGATCGATCTCAAAGCCGACACAATCCATACCATGCATAACACCCGCGACCAGCTCTGTACCCGAGCCGGCAAACGGCACCAGCAGCCGGCCGCCGGGCCGCGCCGAGATCAGCAGCATACGCCGGGTTAGACGCAGCGGTTTTTGTGTCGGATGCGCGCCAAACGCGCGCTCGGCCCTGGTTTTATTGTTGGGAATATCCCAGACCGTTCTGAGCTGCTTGCCGGGCGCTTTCAAGGCATCTTCGGGAAACGCGCTGGCCTTGACCTGCTCGTAGTTGAAGTAATAGTCGCGCCGCGCGCCGCCGGTGTGCGCCCAGATGATCGTCTCGTGGCTGGCTGTGAGCCGCCGCGCCGACAGGTTGGGAAAGGCATTACGCTTGAACCAGACGACCTCGTTGATGATCTCCAGGCCCAGGATCTGGCAGGCCACGTTCACAATCCCGGAGTTGTGGTAGGTCGCGTGAATCCACAGCGATCCGGTCGGCCTGACCAGGCGCTTCAGCTCGCTCAGCCAGGCGATCGTCAGCTCGAAGCCCTCGACGCCGCCCAGCAGATCCCAGGTGTGAGCGGCTAGCTGCCAGGAGCCGCCGAAGCCCGGCAGCGCGTGATCGTGCTCCAGCTGCCAGCGGGCACTGGTCGACGCGCCATACGGCGGATCGGCGATCGCGAGATCGAATGAGCTGTCGGGCAGCGCGCGCATGCCTGCGATCGCATCGCCCAGCTCAAGCCGCGCACGCTCCCTCACAGGCCCATAGATCGGCTGGCTCTCGTCGCTCACGCTGCACCTCCATCATGCTGTGCAGCCCGAATATAACACAGGGCAACCACCCGCGTCGGCGAATGATTGCCCTGAGTTGATTCGATTGTGAGCGTGACGGCTACTGCACCCGATCTGCGATCGTGATCAAGCGGTACTTCTTGGTCACGCCGCCGCCCTCGATCACGTTATCGCCGATGCATGAGACCAGCGTGACCTGCTCGTTGCCGGTCGGCAAAATATAGCTGACCTGATCCGGCGTGACCTGCACCGCCGTGCGCACTTTGTACTCCGCGCGCTGGCCGGTCTCGGTAGTCACGAAGATCGACGCGCCCGGCTGTAGCTCCTTGACGCGCGCAAACGGCGCCGGAATGTTCGGCTGAGCCTTGAAGCGCAGCACGTGGCCCCAGAAAACAATATTCTCGCCCTGGCCGGGCATGGCGCTGAAGTTATACCAGCCCACGTCATGCTTGGGCACGATCGGAATATTATGCTGGTCCAGACCAACCGAGACCGGCTGGTAGTCCAGGTTGATCGCCGGAATCTGAAGGCGCACCGGCTGCGAGGGCGCGGCCAAGACCGGCTGATCGATCGGCTGCACGCCCGCCGACTCGTCGAGATGCGGCGTATCGTTGGTATCGGCGACGATCGTAGGCGGAATCTCAGTCGGAACTTCAGTCGGCGCGGCGGTCGGCTCCGCTGTCGGTACCGCCGTCGGAATTGCGGTTGGCGGCAAAGCGGTTGCGGTCGGCTGCGGAGTTTCGGTTGCAGGAGCGGCTGTGATGTTCTCGCCGACGATCGACTGCGTGCCTTGCGGCGGGCCGCCACAGCCCACGAAGAGCGCCGCCATCAAGATCAGCGTAAAGCAGATTGTTCGTATGCGCATGAGATTTCCTTGTACTCGCCAGACGCGCGGCATTGTACCATGCTGATCGTCGGAAACCGCCGGAAGCGAGTTCCATCTCCCATCGACCCAAACATCTACTACGCAATAGGATCTTCCCGCTTGCGCTGATCGCCAACCTCCGTCTAAAGCCGAAATAGCTACGCTTGCTATAATATTCTCAGGAGGTATGTTCCCATGACTCAAGCAGTTTCATCCATCATCACACCCGATGAAACCATTTACCGGGCGGCGCTCGAAAGCGTTGTCCGCTACGATACCAGCGCCCGTGGCCGTGTGCGGCTGACCAATCGTGATCGCGCCGAGCTGCTCCAGCGACTGACGACTAACGATGTTGTGCGGCTCACGCCGGGACAGGGCACACGCACGGTGCTGATCAACAGCCACGCGCGCATCCTGGATCTGCTCACGGTCTACGCCCTGCCCGAGCATCTGATGGTGACGACCAGTCCGGGCCAGGGCGGCACGCTTACGCGCTACCTGCAAGGCCGCATCTTCTTTCAGGATAAGGTTGTGGTCGAAGATCTGTCCGAGAGCACGATCCAGCTCGATCTCTACGGCCCTCAGGCGGCCGCGCTGATCCGGCAGGCTACCTCGGTCGATCCCGGCGACTGGCCGCTGCATCATATCCAGGCGGCGGCGATCGACGCGGCGCAGGTGTGGATCGCCCGCACGCTGCCCATCGGCGGAGACGGATTCAGCATCTTTGCCGAGCGCGCCGACGCCGAGATCGTGCAGCAGGCGTTCGTCTCAGCGCAGCCGCTCGACGCCGCCACCTTCGAGGTACTGCGCATCGAGCAGGGCTATCCAGGGCCACGGCATGAGCTTTCGACGGAATTTATTCCGCTGGAGACCGGCCTGAGCGATGCGGTCAGCTTCAGCAAGGGCTGCTATGTGGGACAGGAAATTATCGCGCGCATGGATAGCCGCAACCGGCTGGCAAAGCGGCTGATGGGCCTGCGCGCTGAGCAGCCGCTTGCTGTCGGCAGCGCGCTGCGACACGAGGAAAAAGAGGTCGGCGCGATTACCAGCGCCGCGCAGTCGCCACGCCACGGCGCGATCGGGATGGCCTATATCCGCACTGCGCAGGCTGAGCCCGGCGTGCGGCTCCAGACGGCCGATGGCACTGGCGTAGAGCTGGTAGAGCTGCCGTTCGTGGGGTAGGCCCTCACCCCCGTCTCGTTTCACTCGACTCCCCCTCTCCCGCTGCGGCAGGCGAGGGGGTTTTGGACTTGCTTTTGTTCTTTGTTCTTTGTTCTTTGTTCTGTCTTTTTGGTTCTTGGTTCTTGGTTCTTGGTTCTTGGTTCTCCTTCAGCCATGCTATACTCCTTCGCTGTCGACGAGGAGGTATGCATGAGCTTCTGGCAAGAAGCGCTATTTCAAGTTCAGTGTAGCGACATCGAAACGATCGGCCAGTGTGTCGGCGAGCTATCCGTCAGCTGGCGCGAGTCGGTCCTCAAAAACATTCCCAACATGGCGCAGGCGCTGGTCGTGATTGTGATCGCGTTCTTGATCGACGATCGGGCGCAGCGGACTGTGGAGCGGCTGGTTGGGCTGCGTAAAGATCAGCGCGAGCTGGGGCGGCTGCTGGGCCGCATGGCGCGGATTGCTGTGCTGGTGCTGGCGGCGCTGTATGTGCTGTCGATCTTCAGACAGACGCAGCTGGTCACGAGCTTCATCGCCAGCCTGGGCATCGCCGGTCTGATCATCGCCTTTGCGCTCCAGGACATCACCAAAAACTTCGCGGCGGGTGTGCTGCTCTTGATTCTGCGCCCGTTTCGCCTGGACGATCGGATCAAGGTCAAGGAGTTTGAGGGCGTCGTCACCGATATTTCGCTGCGGGCGACCACGCTGCGCACCAGCGACGGCGAGGAAGTGCTGGTACCGAACGCCGACGTGTATAGCAGCCCGATCATCAACCTGACGCGCTATCCAT
>DASWTQ010000110.1:0-2166 GCA_036402055.1 Herpetosiphonaceae bacterium | reverse complement strand
CCCACAACTTTGCCCAGACAGGTGAGATCCGGCGTGATGCCGAAGCGCTCCTGAGCGCCGCCGCGCGCCACGCGGAAGCCGGTCATTACCTCGTCGAAGATCAGCAGCGCGCCGTGCTGCCGGCTGTGATCGCGCAGGCTTTGCAAAAAGCCCGGCTGCGGCTGCACCAGGCCCATGTTGCCCGCTACCGGCTCGACGATCACCGCCGCGATCTCGCCGCCGACCTGCGCAAACACCTGCTCGACCGCCGCCAGATCGTTGAACTCGACCGTGATCGTGTCGGCGGTCTGGCCTGCGGTCACGCCGGCGCTGGCAGGCAGTCCCAGCGTTGCCACGCCCGAGCCCGCGTTGGTCAGCAAAAAATCGGCGTGGCCGTGGTAGCCGCCCGCGAACTTGAGGATCTTCGATCGGCCGGTGTAGGCGCGCGCCAGCCGCAGCGCGCTCATGGTCGCCTCGGTGCCGGAGTTGACGAAGCGCACCATCTCGATGCTGGGCACGATCGCGCAGACAAGCTGCGCCAGCTCGGTCTCTAGCTCGGTGGGAGCGCCGTAGCTGGTGCCTTTCTGCGCCTGCTGCGTGATCGCCGCGATCACGTCGGGGGGCGTGTGGCCAAGGATCATCGGGCCCCACGACAGGACATAATCGATGTAGCGCTGCCCGTCGATGTCGAAGATGTACGCGCCCTCCGCGCGCTCGATAAAGCGCGGCGTGCCGCCGACCGACTTGAAGGCGCGGACCGGACTGTTCACGCCGCCGGGAATCAGGCGCTGGGCTGCGGCAAATGCCGCCTCGGATCGTGTTGTATTCATGGTGTATTCCTACGTATCACTCGTTAATGCAGATGCTCGCTCCGCAGGCTACGCATGATAGCACCAGGGATTCGGCGCGGCAACACGGCGATCTGCGATCTTTTCATAAAAGCCGGCAAATTTAAATGCATTCTTTAATTTTTAGCTGGTACCATGATCCTACACCGAATCTCTACCGAGAACACCCGCCTCTTGAAAAGTTCATCGACTGACGAAGGAGTAGGAAGTGGCAAATCACTCAATGCTGAGACACTTGCTGGTTGTAGGCACGCTGCTGGCAACGCTGGTCGCCCTGGCAACGCCGACGCTCGCCTCAGTGGCGGCCAAACCGCTGGATCGCCCGCGCGGCGCTACCTCCGAGTTCTATGTCCCGAAGCCGAACCACGGCGCGCTCAAACAGATCGCGGATCTGACCTCGCAGGGCCGCAAGGCCGACGCCGATCTCATCCGTGAGCTGATCGACACGCCGTCGTCGGCCTGGGTTACCGGCGGCTCGCCCAAGAAGGCTGAGCAGGAAGTGCGCCAGATCACGCATCAGGCGGCCGGGAAAAAGGCCGTGCCGGTGCTTGTGCTCTACAACATTCCGTTCCGCGACTGCGCCCAGTACTCGGCGGGCGGCGCGACCTCGGTCGCGGAGTACGAAGCCTGGATCGACGGCGTTGTGCGTGGCATTCAGGATCGTGAGGCCTACATTATTCTTGAGCCGGACGGCCTGGGCATCATCCCCTGGTACACCACGCTCGACGGCCAGCTTGAGTGGTGCCAGCCGCAAGAAGCCAATCCCGCGACTGCCGCCGCCGAGCGCTTCGAGATGATGAACTATGCCGTCGACGCGCTCAGCGCGCTGCCCAACACGCGCGTTTATCTTGACGCAACGCATGGCGGCTGGCTGAACGTCGGCGAGATCACGGATCGGCTGCTCAAAGCGGGCGTGCAGAACGCCGATGGTTTCTTCCTCAACGCGTCCAACTACCAGTGGACGGAGAATCTGATCCAGTACGGCACCTGGGTTTCTTCCTGCATCGCCTATGTCACGCAGATCAACCCGAGCGGCTTCGGCGACTGCGGCAACCAGTACTGGAGCGGCGGACCGGCCAATAACTGGCAGGGCGTAGCGCTCGATCCGGCCTTGATCTGGAGCGACGACGCCCAATCGCCGAACGCCAACACGGCGGGCATTAACTCGCGCTACGATCTGATCCTCGGCAATGTCCAGCCGACCACGCACTTCGTCCTCGACACCAGCCGCAACGGCCAGGGTCCGTGGACGCCGACGCAGTCCTTCCCCGATCCGCAGACCTGGTGCAACCCGCCGGCGCGCGGTCTCGGCCTTCGCCCGACGACGGACACCGGTAAC
>DASWTQ010000109.1:0-6846 GCA_036402055.1 Herpetosiphonaceae bacterium | reverse complement strand
GGCAACCGTGGCCGGATTGAGCACCACCGAGCCGTCGGCGCGCCTGACAACCGCGTAGCCACGGGCCAGCGTCGCTCGCGGGTTGAGCATGTCGAGCTGCTGGCGCGTGCCGCGCAGCGTAAGCTTTTGAAAGGCGATATGTGTCGTCAGGCCGCGCTGGATGCGCTCACGCAGCTGCTGCACCGTTTGGCGATCGCGCTCCAGCCGATTCTGTGGCGCGAGACGCTGAAGCTGGCGCGTGGCCTGGTGGAGATCGTCGCGACTTTCAAGCAGCTGCTGCTCGATCGCCTCGTGCAGCCGCTCGGTGCTCAGCTGTAGTTCGCCGCGCAGCTCGGCGATGTTGGGCGTTGCCAGCGCGGCAGCGACCGACGGCGTGGCCGCGCGCAGATCCGCGACATAATCGACGACCGTTGTGTCGGTCTCGTGGCCAACGCCGGTGATCACCGGCACCGGACTGGCAAAGATCGCCCGTGCGACGACCTCGTCGTTGAAGGCCCACAGATCCTCGATCGAGCCGCCGCCGCGCGCCACGATGATCAGATCCAGCTCGACGCCGTACAGGTTGTAGAGCGCCTCGACCAGACTCTCGGGCGCGGCCTCGCCCTGAACCTGCGCGGCGGCCAGCACGACCTCGCACAGCGGCCAGCGCTGGCGCAGCACCGTCAGAATATCGCGCAGCGCGGCTCCCGTGGGCGATGTGACCACACCGATGCGGCGCGGCAGCGGCGGGATCGCGCGCTTGCGACCGGCGTCGAAGAGCCCTTCAGCCTCCAGCCGCTGCTTGAGCGCCTCGACCTGCGCGTGCAAAATTCCGATGCCGGCCGGCCGAATCAGATCGACATACAGCTGGAGCTTGCCGCTGCCCTGCCAGAACGAGACATGACCGTGCACCAGCACCTGCTCGCCGTTGGCCGGCAGACGCGGCTGCTTGAGCGCCTGCTGACGCCAGCAGACCGCCTGAAGCTGGGCATCGCCCTGACGCAGCGTCCAGTAGCAGTGGCCGGAGGCGGCGCGACTCCAATTAGAAACCTCGCCTTCGACCCACACATCGCTGAGGATCGGATCTGACTCAAGCAGATCGGCGAGGTATCCCGTAAGATCCGTAATTGACAAAATTTGCATGATTAAGCCCGTAGGGGCGTGAAGAATCACGCCCAGGACATTGCGTTGCTTGCGTTGCCTGTAGATCGAGCGCGCCGAGCTACAGCAGCTCGATCACCATCAGCGTCTGGCCATATTCAACCGGCTGCCCATGCTCGGCGACGATCCGCTTCACCCGGCCGTGCACCTCGCACTCGATCTCGTTCATGATCTTCATCGCCTCGATGATACCAAGCACATCGCCCGGCTTAACCTCATCGCCGACCTGCACATACGGCGGATCTTTGGGGGCGGGCGTGGTGTAGAAGGTGCCGACCATCGGCGCGGTAACCACATGGCCGCTCGGCTCCTCAGCTGCGGGCGCGCTGGCGGAGGCGGGCGCTGTCGGCGCGCTGGGCGTCGCAACGGCGGCCTGGATTAGCTGGGCCGGAACCACCTGCGGGGCGATCGTAGTCTGGGCCAGCGCACGCTTGATATGCAGCTTGGCGTCGCCGCGCTCGATCAAGACCTCGGCAATATCCGTGTCTTTGATCAGTGCGACCAGATCCCGCACTTCATCGGTTAAAAGGGCGTCGTTGCGCTCCTGATCAGCCATCTAGCAGCTCCTCATATGGTGAAGTAGGCCAGAAAGGATAGCGCAGCCGCGCTATCCTTCCCTCGATGAGCGTCCTCATAGCCTAGCTAACACGCTCGATATACTCGCCGGTCCGGGTATCGACGCGGATCGTCTCGCCCCGGTTGATGAAGAACGGCACCGAGGTGACCGCGCCGGTCTCCAGCGTGGCCGGCTTGCCGCCGCTCGTGGTATCGCCGCGATAGTTGGGCTCCGTATCGGTGATCGTCAGCGTGACCGAGGTCGGCAGCGAAACGTCGAGCACCTCGTCGCCGTAGGTCAGCAGCTCCATGTCCAGGCCTTCCTTCATGTACTTGACGGCATCGCCGATGATGTCGGCGTTGACCATCGGCTGCTCGAAGGTTTCCTGATCCATGAAGTAGAAATCATCGCCGTCGCGATACAGATACTGGACCTTTTTGTTTTCCAGCCGCGCCTGTTCGAAGCGCTCGCCCGCCATGACGGTCTTGATAATTGTCGAGCCGGTGCGCACGTTGCGCAGCGTCAGGCGCACGTTAGCCGTGCCGCGTCCCTGCTTGTTGTGCTCGTGCTCCAAAACTTTGTACAGCTCACCATCCAGAATAATGGTGATGCCTTTTTTCATACTGCCCGTATCGACCATGACTATTGAACTCCTTAATCAATGTTAGCTAAAGCATATACCTAATTGTTGGTTTCTTAGATCGCCACGACCGGCTCTTTGCTGGATCGAGTCAGCACCTCGACGCCTGTCTCTGTGATCACTACCAGATCTTCGATGCGCACGCCGCCCCAGCCGGGCAGGTAGATGCCCGGCTCCACCGAGACGACCGCGCCGGCAGAAAGCGGATCTTCGCGTAGATGTGACAGTCGCGGCCCTTCGTGGATCGCCAGTCCAACGCCGTGGCCCAGGCCGTGACCAAAGTTGTCGCCGTAGCCCGCCGCCGCGATCAGATTGCGGGCGATAGCATCGGCCTCCAGACCGGTCATTCCGGCGCGAATGCCGGCTTCGGCCTGCTTCTGCGCATCGAGCACAGTGTTGTAGATCGTCCAGAACTGAGTGTCGGCCTCGCCCAGGATGACCGTGCGAGTCATATCGCCGTGATAGCCGTCGACGCGCGCGCCAAAGTCCATCACGATCGGCCGCCCGACGCCGAGCTGCTGGTCGCCTGCCCGCGCGTGGGGCCGTGAGCCGTTCTCGCCCGCCGCGACGATGATTTCGAAGGCCAGCGCCTCAGCGCCGCGCTCACGCATCGCTTTTTCCAGCTCCCAGGCCACCTCGCGCTCGCGCATGGTCGGCCGCAGCAGGGGCTGGATCGCCGCGAACGCCTCGTCGCCAATCGCGACCGCTCGTCGCAGCAGCTCGATCTCGGACGAATCTTTGATCTGCCGCAGCTCCTCGACCAATCCCTGGGTCTCGAAGAGCTGAACCTGTAGCTCGGTAGCGGCCAGCTCTTTACGCCAGGCGCTAAACTGAGCCACGCTGACGGTTGCTGCCTCGAAGCCGATCTTTTGGATGCCAAACTCTCGGAGCAGCTCCGGCAGCAACTTGGGGAAAGCCGCCTCGCTTACCACCAGCCGAACCTCAAAGCCGGGTGCTTCCAGGCCCGCCTGCGACTCGTAGCGAAAATCCGTCAGCAGCAGGGCATGATCGCGCATGATCAGGAGCACGCCCGCCGAGCCGGTAAAGCCGCTGAGATAGCGCCGGTTCGCCCCATTGGTTACCAGCAGGGCATCAAGCTGCCGCTCGTCAAGCGCTTGGCGAAGACGTTCAAGACGATGTTGCATGTATGTCACCACATTGGTACAGAACAACATAAAGCTCGCCGTCGGCCTTCGACAGCGGCCCCTTAGTATACCATAAAGCGTTCGTTGCTAGAAATCGGGACGAAGAACCAAGAACCAAGAACCAAGAACCAAACGGAAGAACAAAGCACAAAGCAGTACCGCAATTCCCCTCGCCTACCGCAACCGAGGCGGAGGCCCGCCGAGGTTTGGGGAAGGGGATGCCGAACGAAGTGAGGCAGGGGTGAGGGCCTATCCTAGAACCAAGAACAAAGCGGTTCAATACTATCATTTTGTCCTTTCGTTCCCTTGTTCCCCCGCTGTGTTCGCCGCAATTTTGACACGCCGACGAGCCGCCCCTACAATGTTTGCGCATCTTGAAGAGGAAGCGAGCAACTGTTCATGTATCCACCCGACGATCGATTCTTGATCTATCAGCTGTTTGGTCTGCTCTCGGTTCGCTGGTACGCGGTGTGTATCCTCGGCGGCGCGATTCTGGCGGCCTGGTTTGGCGCGCGGCGGGTCGCGGCGCGTGGCTACAATCCCGAGCACGCCTGGAATCTCCTGGCGCTGGGCCTGATCACCGGCATTGCCTGTGCGCGCGCCTGGTACGTATTCTTCGAGTGGCCGAGCGTTGTCGCTCAGCAGCAGAACTACAGCAGCACCTTAAGCTGGATCGTCTTCTACGTGATCAATCCGGCCACGGGCGGCATCGCGATCCAGGGCGCGATCGTGGGCGCGGTGCTGGGCGCGTTTATCTACACCCGCTGGACCGGGCTGGATTTTCTGCGCTGGATCGATTTCGGTGCTCCCTGCGTGGCGATCGGTCAGGCGATCGGCCGCTGGGGCAACTTCTTCAACCAGGAGGCCTACGGCCGGCCGATGGTCACGCCGCAGCCGTGGGGCCTGCGCATCGCCGAGGAATTCCGCGTCAAGGAGTTTCCCGCCAGCCAGTTTCCGGTCGACTCCACGCGCTTTCACCCGACGTTTTTGTACGAGTCGCTGTGGAATCTGCTGGTGTTGTTCTCGCTGCTGGCGATCGAGCGGCGCTTTCGAGGCTGGCTGCGCAAAGGCGATATTTTTCTGCTCTACGGCATCATCTACTCGATCGGACGCTTCTTTATCGAAGGGCTGCGCACCGATAGCCTGTGTCTGAGCGGCGTCGGCGGCTCCTGCGCGGAATCACTGCGTACCGCACAGATTACGGCGCTGGTGACAATCGCGATCTTTGCGCTGATCCTGGTGCTGCGCCATCTGCGCCGTCCGACACCGGCTGTTCTCGCCGACTAGCCGTCTAGCTCAGCGGTGACCTCGTGCAGGGCTGTCTCGAAGGCGGCGACGGTGCGATCGATGTCGTGAGCTGTATGCGCCGCCGAGACAAACGCGCTCTTGCCGCGCATCAGATCGACGCCGTGGTTGAGCAGCGCCATGCGGAACAGCGCCGTAAACCGTGGATCGCCGCCGCTCTTCAGCTCGAAGACCGGCAGATCTGCGGGCAGCTCGCCGGGTGGGAAGGGAGTCTGTGCGCGCAGCACCAGATGCACGATCGAGGCATCGCCATATGCGGCGCAGCCGGCTAGCTGACGCTGGCGCAGCACATCGTTCAGCCCGGCGATCAGTCGTGCCGCCTGCGCAGACGCCTGCCGCTGCGGCTCGCCGGTCCGCGCGATCTCCAGCATCGCGATGCCTGCCGCCGCCGAGATCGGATTGGCGTTGAACGTTCCCTGGTGAATAATCTTCCGGTTTGCATTCCACTCCGCATCGCCAAACGCGATCTGCTCCAGAATCTCGGCTCGCCCACCGATTGCGCCGCCGGGTAAGCCGCCTGCGACGATCTTGGCCAGCGCTGTGAGATCGGCCTGCACACCTGCGCGCTCTTGCACACCGCCCGGCGCGACGCGGAAGCCTGTCACAACCTCATCACAGATCAGCAGAATATTGCGCTCGGCCGTTAGTCTGCGCACCTGACGCAAGAAATCGTCGGGCATTGGCTGCGTGCCATAGCTGGCACCGGACGGCTCAAGCACCACCGCCGCGATGTCGTCGCGCGCCGCCAGAGTTTGCTCTAGCGCCGGCAGCGAGGGCGGCAGCACCAGCGATGCGCTGGTGAGCGTCTCAAGCACGCCGGGCAGCACCTGATCGGCGGCGTCCTGCGCCAGCAGATCGTGCCAGCCGTGGAAATGGCCTGTGAAGCGGATGATCAGCGGCTTGCGCGTGTAGGCGCGAGCCAGGCGCAGTGCCAGCAGCGTCGATTCCGTGCCCGACGCGGTGAAGCGCAGTCGCTCGATGTGCGGGAAGCAGGTTTTGATCGCCTCGGCCCAGCGCACTTCCAGCGCATGGTTCGCGCCGTAGTGCGCGCCGCGCTCGATCTGCTGCTGTACGGCTGCAACCAGCGCCGGATGGCTGTGACCCAGCAGCAGCGCGCCGTGACCCTGCCAGTAGTCGAGCAGGCGATTGCCGTCAACATCCCATTTGTACGCGCCCTCCGCATGGTCGATCGCGACCGGAAACGGCTGCATGTAGCGTCGGTCGTGGTTAACGCCGCTGGGAAAGTGGTTGAGCGCCTCGGCGAAGAGTTCGGCAGAGCGTGGATGCAGATCGCGGTAGTGGGCCTGGATTGACATAGGAAACCTATCTAACGATCGTGAGCGGAGCACAGCCAGCGCTCATACGCTCACGAGAGAGACGGAGCAAATCCGCTGGAAGCACGCACGAGCTGTAGGTTGGGATTTACAACCACCATGCAAAGATACTGTACCTTAATCTCTTTCGTTAGTCATGCCTCTGGCTCTTTGCGATAAAATCAAGTATATGCCTCATAATATTATCTTCATCTGTCCTTCCAGTACCAGTAATCTCTACCTGAACTCTTTCCGATCCAAAAACTTTGATCGATACAAATACATCTGTAGTAAATAGTCGAATTATAAAAAAAGTTTCTATTCTTCCGTGATCTGTTATTAATTCTGGCGAAGATTGAAAATGAGAAGCAAGGTGATGCAAAAACGCTTCTCTCTCTAAAATTGGTGCATCTAAACGATAAGCTCGAAACACCCAGGTTCTTTCGTCACTCCCTATTTTAGAATACCGAAATCCTGATCCATCATGCGTGCCCAAAGGGTCAACCTCTAATTCTGAATCTTCGAAAAGTTGTAAATTCATTTGTGATTGATCATCAAATATCCCTTTCTGATCTGTGTTTTCCGAGATTCTCTTATCTAGCCGGTGCAGTAGACGAGTTATTTGGCTCAGTGCAAAGAGCGATGCATCTTCATCGGTTTTGAGTCCAAAAGATTGCGCAATCTCGGTTTGTAATCGGTATTCTGTGTGAATGTTCTTACTTTCATCTTCGTTAAGTTTCTCCTCTC
>DASWTQ010000108.1:0-8775 GCA_036402055.1 Herpetosiphonaceae bacterium | reverse complement strand
GTCGAGCAGCGCGGTGGTGGAGGCGTTGAGCGTTTCGGTCACGATCGCCTGGTCCACCGTGGTAATCGTGTTGATCGTGTTGCCGGCGATCTGCGCGCGCACCTGCGCCGCCTCGTTGGCCGCCACGACCACCGCCCGGCTTTCCAGCTGCGTCAGCGTGTTGCCGACAATCGTGGCCCGGCCGTTGACCGTGCCGCGCATCTCGATCGAGATCGCCTGGTCGGTGGTGTTGGCGTGGATGCCGTTGTCGGTGATCGTGTTGCTGACGATGGTCAGCGTGGGCTGGGCGCTGCCCGAGGCCACGATCTGGATCGCGTCGTTGGCGATGTTGCGGAAGCTGTTCTGATACAACACGACATTGGGCGTGCCGCTGCCGATCGTGAGTTCGAGCGCGTTGTGGCCGGTGTTATCCGAGCCGATCGGGTCGAAGGTACTGTTGACGATCACCAGGTTAGTGAACGCCGACAGCCGAATGCCGTCCTCGTTGGTCGTCGCGATGTTCAGCCCATTGACGATCAGGCTGCCGTTGAAGGCGCCGCTGTGGCTGATCTTGGTGCCTGCGCCGGTGAGATTGACCGTGCCGGGACCGTCGACGGCGATCAGCTGCAGGTTGCCGGTGGTGCCACCGATGGCGCTGCCCATGAGGCTGAGGTTGAGGTTTTCGGTGTAGGTGCCGGTTTTGATCGCGATCGTGTCACCAGGGCTGGCGTTATTGATTGCTGCCTGGATCGTCGTGTAGTTGCCGCCACCACCCGGATTGACAACGATCGTGGCGGCGGAGACCGGCGATGCTGTTGGGAAAAGCAGCACCAGGACCATCAGCACGATCACGCCCACCATCCACGGGGCCAGTTTACGCATGAGTGAATGCTCCATTTTCGCTAGCGAGGTACCACGCGGACATACCCGGCACAAAGCGGATAATTAAAATAAGTCAATGCTATTTGCGAGTGAAAAATCTCACCTCAAATAATGCGCCGCCGAGATCACGCACGTAGCTACCGGCCTCGAATCGCCGCAGCGACCCGGCTCCGGTAGCCATGTGGTCAACGTTGAAATCGCTGAAGACGCAGCGCTTGGGGCACCAGCAGCGCCTCCATCGTCAGGAGGATACGCCTAGTTGCGTGATGGATAGATCCCTTCCATGCAAATGATATAGTTCACGCCGAGGTAGGGCTGCATATTGTTATGCGGCTGGCTGCCACCCGCGATGCCGATCGTCGCCTGCACGGCGCCGGGGTTCATCGTGGTATTGGCGGTGGTGTTGTAGGGTCCGCCCGTGTTCACCGAACTCCAGAAGTTGTTGATCGTGCGCGGGCTGTCACCGGGATCGCCTAAGCCACTGTCGAAGGCACGGGTCGTGGTCTGCGCCGTATGGTTATGCGCCGGCATCTCGGTAATGATCAGCGTGTGTGTCGGTGCGCCTGCAACCTGCCCCAGATTCACGGCGGGCAAGCCCGGACCCTGGCCCGGCCCAACCGCGACCCGTCCCCGCAGATCTGGGAGTGCGAAGGTAGTTTGTCCGTTGCCGCCAAAGGTCGTGCCTAGTAGTGAGAAGAGCGCCGTATTCTGGGCGATTGAAAGGATTTGGCCGTTGCAAAAAGCCCAGCCGCGCGGCGCGAAGTTGCCGGCAAACAAGCGGATCTCGGCGATGTAGCCTTCCATGAGGAAGCCTCCTAGTGACGATGGTTTGATGGTCCTGCTGTGGTGTAGTAGCTACAGCCGTGGTCAAGCGCGAGGAGCTTAAGACACGGCTTGTTAACTATACGCCATGCTAGGGTTTTTACAAATAGTAGGACAATAGTACTTCGGTACCGGCAGTATCAGGTACCGAGGGTGTTTAGAGCCTAAGGGCGCATTAAATGAGATTAAATAGAGATCGGCTGGGTTTAGTCTGCTGCCAGGCATCGATAGGCGCTGTAGCCGTAGCTGGAGACAGTAGCAATGCCGACTCAGCGCTACACCGGCCATCAAGCAGCTACTTCGACCAGCTTTTGACGGCGAGCGCAGGGATTTGCTGCCGCCGTAAGCGTGCGCTAGTACTTCGGGGTGAATAGCTACCTAGCTGTCCGGTCACAGACTTGCGCGATCAGGCCCTCACCCCTGGCCCCTTCCCCAAACCTCGGCGGGCTTCACCCAGAGGGTACCCGTCGGTTGCGATAGGCGAGGGGAAGAGTCGATACTTTGGTTTTTGTTCTTTGTTCTTGGTTCTCTCGTTCCTTCCCGGTTCCCGGTTCTTGGTTCTCGGTTCTCTTTTGTTCTCTCGGCGTGCTACAATTGCCGCGCCTCCTCCTTTGTAACGACAGAAAAGGCATGTATGCTCGTTCGTGATCCAGTGGTATTTGCTCAGATCGTCGGGTTTGGAATGTTCTTCTGGCTCGGCTTATACCTGCTTGTACGCGCTGCCTACCGCACGACGCTGATCGTGGTGGCCGCGCTGGGCGTGCTTACTCAATCGCTCTTCTTCGCGTCGAGCGCGCTGACCTACACGGCCCAGAGCATCGAGACGCTGGCGGTGCTGGAGCGCTGGACCTGGTGGACGGCGGTGCTGCCGATCGCGCTGTGGTTTCATTTCAGCACGCTGATCACGCTGCCGATCGCTGTGCAGCGCCAGTGGCGGAGTTTTTCGTGGCCGGCGGTGCTGGTGTATGGCTTCGCCGCGCTGATCTCGCTTGTAGGCACCACCACGGATCTGTTTATCCGCTATAGCAATCCGATTGGTCAGGCCGGCTCCTATCTTTTCATCGGCCCTGGACCACTCTACATCGTGCAGATCACGTATCTGGGCCTGGTGGCGGTGGGCGCGGTCGCTATTCTTGTGCGGGCGCTGCGGGCCGCAGCGGTGCGCGAGGCGCCAGGTGAGCGTCCGCTCACGAAGCAGCTGCGGCTGCTGGTGATCGGCGCGGTGCTTTTTTTGATCGGCGCGCTCTGGATCGTGGTGCGCTACAACTGGCTTATCCGGGCCTATGTGCTGCCGGGCTATCTGTTTTTGTTCGCTGGCATCGCCGTGCTGGGCTATGGCATCGCCAACTATGGCCTGCTGCTCGAAGGCCAGGACATTCGCCGCGATTTTTTCTATACCCTGACCGGTATCGGCATGCTGAATGTGCTGTACGCCGGCCTGGTGGCGCTGACCGGCGCGATCTCGGTTTCGAATCTGCTGGCGCTGGTCGGGCTGGTGACGCTGACACACACCACCTTCGATCGCTGGCGCGATGTGCTCGACCGGCTTTTCTTCACCGAGGCTGAGCAGACCGCCCGCGCCGAGGCCCGCGACTACGCGACGCTGCTGGGCACAGTGCCGGTCGAGCCTGCGATCCAGCCGCCGCTTGAGCCAATCGCAGAGCCTCCGGCCGTCGAGGCCGCGCTGACTGTCGACGAGACGGTGACGGATCTGGAGTTGAGCGGCGGTAAGGTGTTCAAAGACAGCGTGCGTAAAGCGATCACCGGCCTGAAGAGTCCGCCGCAGCTGGCCAAAAGCCCGCTCCTGACTCTGAAGCTGGTCGATCAGCGGCTCCAGGAGTCCGGCCTGCCCGACAACCGGCTGAATCGAGCGGCCGCGCTGCGTGAGCTACTGATCGCGCAGATCGAGGCACTGCGGCCACACGACGATGCGTCTGGCCCGACCGGCGAAGCCTGGCGCTTTTACAATGTGCTGTACTATCCCTACATCCAGGCGGTATCGCGCAAAGGTGCGCTGGCGGAGTCGCGGCGCTTGAGCGAGGCGCGACGGCGTCAGGGCCAGCGGCAGCCCGAGGAGCTGGAGCAGGTGCTGTCGTGGCTGGCGGATGTGGATGAGGATACGTTCTACAAGTGGCAGCGCCGGGCCTCGGATACGATCGCACTGCTCTTGTGGGAGGAGAATCTCAAGCTGGCTGAGCAGCGCGCTACTGCGGATCAGCCAGCGTCGCGACCTGACAGCGAATCCAGCGTGGCTGGATCTGTTCGATCGGTTGATCGAAGAGGCTAAGCTGCTCGTCGAGACGGAACAGCTGCTCGAAGTCTTCGCGCGAGTACGCTTTGCGCAGCCGCGAGGCGTAGGATGTGATCAGCACCTGGAGATAATGCTCGACGTCGTAGTCGCGGCGTTCCGCAGCCTGCGCGGGCGGCGCCGATCCGCTGGTGTCGATCTCGTCCTCGGTCTCGTCGGGCACCCATACCGAAACGCCGCCCTCAGCGCGATACATGCGCACCCGCTCACCGATCGTCCAGTCGCTGCGCCCGGCGTTGAGCAGCGCCTCGTACTGCTGCTCGCGCTGCGATGTGCGCGTGGTCTGATACACTTCGGGCGGCTTGGTGAGCCGAACGCGCGCGGCGACATCCTCGGCGGTCAGCTGGCGATTGCGCAGCGCCGCGATCGTTTCCTGAAGCGCCTCACGCACACCGGCGCTATCGCCGAGAAGCGCGCAGCGCAGCGCTTTTTGTAGAAAGCGCTCGCCGAACGGCTCGGCACGGCTGGACTTCAGCGCCACGCCGCGCATAATCAACGTGCCGCTGTAGGTCAGCAGCGCGTAGTTTTTGACCTCGTGGCTAAACATCGCCCGGTAGCGCCCCTCGTACTCCAGGCGAATCCCGTCCGGCAGCAGCGCCGCTATCTCCGACACCAGCGCCCGCTCCTGCTGCTCGGTCCAATCGGCGGGAACGGCAAAATACACGCCGTCGGTATCGGCCTCAAGCAGCGCCATGCCGCGATCGCGCAGTGCGGCCACGACCTGTCCCAGCAGCTCGCGGCCACGCCGGGTGATCTCGTCTGCGGCCCGCCGATCGGCAAAGAGCGCCATTTTGCCGGCGGCCAGGTAGCCGTAGGCCGAGTTGATCAAGATTTTCATCGCGGCCTGATTCGCGTCGTGCAGACCATACGCCAGCGATCCGCGCGCGGCCGTGCGCATCGCCGTTTTGTGACCAAGGCGTAGATCGGTGAGCTTGTCGACGAGATGCAGCAGCACGCCCAGGTGATCGCACTCCGGCCCGATCTTGTAGGTGCGCATCAGCGAGGGATACAGCGAGGCGACGTCGGCTTTAACGACATGTTCGGCAATGCCCGTCGCAAAAAGATGCAGCGCGCCGCCCTCGTGCAGATCGTCGCCGCCGTATTTGCTGCTGGCCATGCGTGGCAGCGCCGCGCCCGCCTGGAGATAGGCGCGCACCAGCATCGGCTCAAGAATGCCCATCGCCGGACCGGCCGAGGCTAGCCGCTCGAAGCGACGTGGCGCCATGCCGGCCAGCGCAAAGGTCGCGCCCAGTAATCGCTGCGAGATCGCGTCGACCTCGGCCACGTCGTCCAGAGCATAGCGCCGGGTAAGCTCGGGCGTTTTCCCGTAGGTCTCGTAGACCGCCGCGCCCGCCAGATAGACGCGCTCAGCCGTGGCGACGCCGAAGTGTTTGGCGACGTCCTTGAGCCGGTAGCTCGGCAGCTCGCGCACCGAGAAATCGTAGCGCCGCACCGCGTCGAGCGTATCGATCAGCTCACGGCCGGCGATGCTGAAGCGCATGCGCTTGCGTTTGCTGGATCGGCGACGGTATGGATCGACGTACTGCTCCATCTGCGACGGTCCGCCCGGGCGGTTGAGCGCGAGCTTAACGCCCAGCTTGGCGGCGCGCGTGTCCAGAAACGGCAGATCGAAGCCAAACAGGTTATGATTTTCGATCACGTCGGGATCGCGCTCGCGGATCAGCGCGCACAGCTCGGCGATCATGCGCGACTCGTCAGCCGGCGCGGGCGCTTCCAGCGTTACCTCCAGGCCACGGCTGTCGCGCACGGCGATCAGGAAGATGCGGCCACGCTCAGGATCAAGCGCCGTCGTCTCTAGATCGAATTGCAGCCGGTGCAGATCGGCGTAGGTCAGGCCGCGAAAATAAACCTGGCCGGTCGCCATGAGATATTGCTCGGTCGGGCCGACCCAGTAGTAGTCGTCTTCGAGATCGTAGAGGCTACGGATCGAGCGGCCCATGCGCTGGCTCGCGCCCTTGCAGATCGCGCGCTCCAGCCCGTAGCCCGGACGCGCCGAGACCAGGAAGCGAAACGAGTCGGCGGGACCGTCAAGCTCGCGGTAGGTTACAGGAGCGGATCGCGCAGAGGAATGGTTGTCTTGCGCCAGGCCATCGCCGAGATGCAGCAGATCGTCGAGGGTGGCCGCGAAGAGCCAGGGCCGGAAACTGGCCCGTGTGCAGCGAATCTGATCGTCGAGCCGCTGCCAGACGAGCGCCCGGCCGTCACGCTGGGCCCACACAGAGACGATGCCCGGCTCGGGATTCCAGCCAAAAAGCCACTCGTCCTCAATGTTCAGCAGTGGATCTGTCGATCGCATCGGCTCCATGCTCTCACTCATGACGCACCAGAGCAGGTGCTTGCCTAGTGTAGCACATATGTCCGATTCTGTGGATTTTGAGGAACAAGGAAACAAAGGAACAAGGGAACAAATGGGACGGGTGAGCTGTTTGTTCGTTGGCAGGCCCTCACCGGCACCTCCTGTCCCGCCGTCACGGGTCCCTTTCCCGTTCCACGCCCAGAGGGCACCCGGCAGGCGAGGAGGATTATGGTACTTGCGTTATCCTTTGTTCTCTGCTCTTTGTTCTTTCGGTTCTTGGTTCTTGGTTCTTGGTTCTTGGTTCTTGGTTCTTTGAGGGCGCTTCCTCAACCTCGATCTCCCCGATGATCAGATGATCGCGCGTTTCGCCGCTCTCGGTTTTCAACTGGAGTCGCTCCATGGTGCGCTGGTTGTACCAGCCGATGATTACCTGATAGCGTCCCGGCGGCACGCTTGGCGACAGCGCAGGGCCGTACAGCTCGACATGCTGCTCGCCCGGCTGCCACTCGTCGGTCGGCGCGTCGGCGTCTTGTTGGCCCCACTTCTGGCCGATCGGCGAGACCAGGTGGACGAATAAGGTATAGCGATGCTGGGGCTTTCCGGTGATCTCCCACGCCAGCTGAAGCGGAACAATCTCGCCAGGATGATACGGCCCAGTCCGCAGCAGATACTCGGCGAGGTTGATTCCCTCGCTCCACTGAATATCGATCGGCGTGCCTTGCTCCGTCGCCGGCGGCTCGTTGCCGACTTTCCACAGAATGCCATCGGGCCACTGCGCCAGGCCCAGGTTCGGCCAGGGCCGCAGCAGAAATACCGAGCGATCCTGAGCAATCCGATCTTGAATGATCTGGCGGTGCTCGTCGTAGTTGACGGTTAAGATCAGCTCAAGATCTTGCCGCTGTTGCTCGACATCCTGCAAGTAGCGCAGGCCCTCGAAATACGACCAGTCGACGACAACCACCGACTGCGGCGGCAGCGGCTGCGCCATGATCTCTCGCACCATAATCTCGTGATTGTTGGAATTATTGCCTCGGATCGTGTCGATATTGCGGCTTACCAGCAGCAGCGGCACGACGAACAAACACAGCGCCGCCGCAGCGCCGAGCGGACGTGGCAGGAGATGGACAATCGTCGTGCTGCCCGCGCCGATGAGCAGCGCAGTGACGACATGCGCCGGGATCAGAAACACTTCGACGTCGTTGACATAGTAGGCGGCACAAAACACAAAGACGCAGCCATAGGTCGAGATCAGCAGCGCCGCGATCGCGAGATCGTGGCGGAGCAGGTAGAGCACGCCGAGCAGTGCGATCGCAGCGCCGAGCGGCAGAAATTGCGGCCAGATGAAATGCTGGATCAGAAAGAGCAGCCTGAGAGAGCCTTCCTGGCGCAGGCGATCGAAGCTGAGCAGTGTGGCAGTCCAGGATCGCGCGGTGGCGTAGTCCCACAGAAATTGCCAGCGGTTGACCCAGGCGGGGGCGCGCAGCGGCAGATACAGATACAGCAGACACGGCAGGATCAGCGCGGCAGCGGCGGCAGGCAGCTCGCGCAGCTTTGGCAATCGTGTGAGCAGCACAAACAGAGTGAGTCCCGGCAGCATCAGAACGATCATGCGATGGTGGGCTAGTGCCAGCCCCAGCACCAGCCCGACCTGCCACAGCGGCCCCTGCCCGGCTCGCCAGCGGAGTGCCACGAAGAGCAGCAGCACCTGAAGCAGCGTCGCCAGCGCATAGACTTCGGTGATCGTTGCCTGCGACCAGAAGGTGTACGAGGTCGCCAGGCACAGCGCCGCCGCCGCCGAGACGATGCGGTTGTAGCTGAGCTTGCGCGCACAGCTATACAGCAGCCCAACTGACAGCGCCGCCAGCACCGCCGAGAGCAGATTCATCTTCCAGGCGGGTGTGCCGCCCAGCGGTAGATGTGTCCAGAGCCAGCCCAGGATGATGTACAGCGGATAGCCTGTCGGATGCGCAATGCCCAGCGTTGGCGCGACCCGTTGAAATTCCGGCGTGTCCTGGCTACCGATGCCGGGCAGCAGCGTCGTGATGTATAGCAGCAAGGTGAGCAGCAGCACAGCCGAGAAAATGATCTGATCGTGCCAGCGGCTCAGGCTCCGCCAGCCGGTCATAGGTTGTGCCAGGCCAGACATCGTAGATCTACATCTTTCGCTAAAGGTATCGCTCGCAGCGCCGAGCCGTCGCCTTCGGGTGCTACCGCCGGTCTGCGCGCTGTAGAAGCTCTACGCTGCACCGCCTGCGATTATCGGGGATCTCCGGCTACACGGCAACGCGGCGCGATCGTATCGATAGGTCTGGTATCTCTGTGGACCTGCCGCGCAAGCAACAACAGGTCCACCGTTTACGAGCCGTCGGCCGCTCTACTCCCACGATCGCTGAGCGAGCATGTCGGCGCTGAGACGGCCAAGCAGCACGCGGCTGCCGGCGGGATTGTTGGGATGATACTCGAAGCG